>JAYWIH010000060.1:0-62320 GCA_043789005.1 Sphingobacteriales bacterium | reverse complement strand
GGCACGCCACCACCAAAACGAATTTTCATTATGCAAGCCACACGCGCCCAAGGTGCCGCCTACGGACTTGAATACCTTACCCCGCAGCAGGCCGGGCGCATTGGCAAAACCAGCCTGGCCGGAAGGGAGGAGGTGCAGCGGATCGCCGTGAAACTGGTGCTGGATGCCATCAGCCGGGAAGACCTCCTGCCCTGGCGGATGCCTTGGCGCGAAGTGCGGCACAACCTGCCGGTTTCCAATTTCCTGACCAAAAACCCCTACCGTGGCATCAACACGCTCATCCTCGGAATGCTGGCCCGCCCGTCAAACCCCTACTACCTGACCTACAAGCAGGCGCAGGAAATGGGCGGGCAGGTCAGAAAGGGTGCTTCCGGCCTGCCGGTGTTCTTCTACACCGACTGGCTACGGGACAAGGACGGCAAAACGGCCAAGGACAAGAAGGATGCGGTCGAAACCGTACCCACGTTGCGCTACTACACGGTGTTCAACGCCAAGGACATTGAGGGGATTGAGTGGCAGTTGCCGCAGGCCCCCAAGCGTTCGGAGGCGGGGAAGATAGAATCAGCCGAGGCCATCGTGGACGGAATGCCGCGCCGTCCGGAAATTGAAACCCGGGAGGGGCAGGGAGCATTCTACGACCGCAAAAAAGATGCGGTCACGGTTCCGCCCATCGGATATTTTGAAAAAGACCAGGATTATTATTCGGTTCTCTTCCACGAACTGACACATTCGACCAGGCATGAATCGCGGCTGGGCCAGTCCGAAACGCGCAAGGGCGGCAAGAGTTTCGGCGACAACGACTACGCCAAGGAGGAACTGGTGGCCGAACTCGGCGCGTCGCTCCTGTGCGCCGAGGCGGGAATACTCTACCACACGCTTGACAATTCGGCGGCCTACCTGAAAAACTGGAAGGACGCGCTTGTGAAGCGGCTGGGCGAGCAGCCCGGACTTTTGTTTTCCGCTGCCGCCGAAGCCCAGCGTGCGGCGGATTTCATCCTGGGAACCGTGCCGATCCGGGAACTGGCCGAAAACCGCGCCCCGAACATGGCGCGGGCCGCAACAAGCGTTCCTGCCGGAAGCGCGGACGCATCCGGCAGGGCGCGGACACTCGCACTGGCAAACGCCATGGCGCAAGCCCAGGCGCAACGCATCCGAATACTTTCCTTACCCACAAAGCCATGACAACGACCCAGATCAAAGCCACCTACGAGCGGATAAACCCCGCCCTGCTTGACGAGCAGATCAGGCGGGAACTGAAAGAGATCGCCCAAGCCACCGAGAATTTCTCGGACACCGACTTGGTGGATGTGTTCGCCGAAAACTTTGCCGACCTGTACCGGATCATCCAGACGCAGCATCCCGGCGCGTTGGATAAGGACGGCGGCGGCAAAACCAAGGCCGCACCCAAAACCGCATCTTCCAAAATAGTATCTTTCAAAAAGGCCAAACCGGCTGCGTCCGTCAAGGCGGGGCCGGTAAAGACGGTCACGCTTCCGCCCGTCACCAAAGGTGAGGAACCCAAATACCAAATCGGCCAAGCGGTCACCGTCCTGGCAAACGGGGCGGCGGGCCAAGTGCGCGACATTTCCGCAAATGGCAAAGTGTATTTGGTATTGGTGAAAGGCAAGCCGGTGATGAGGCTGTCCGAAACGCAGATTTCCATGCGCGGAAAACCCGCAAAAAAAGCCGAAGGCCATGCCGCCACCCCCCATGTGGCAGCCATCAAGCCGCAAGCCGGACGGCCGGTCGAACGCATCACGCCCGAAACCGAGTTCCTGCGGGCCTTTGTCGCATCCAACGGGCGGATCAAGAGCTTCAACGCGGGGCGGCTCCTGCTTTCCCGCCTCCAAAAGGCCATCAAGGAGCGGGTGATCCGCAAGACATCGCCGGTGGCCACCGAGATACTGTATATGCAAACCAGGCTTCTGGAAGTGCTGCGGGCGGCTGAAAAGGACGGTAAGGATTTCGTGAAAATCACCATCCCCGACGAGAAGCTGCCCCGGCTGGTAGCCCTGGCAGGCGGGGAGCGGTTGTACGGCTCAATCCCGCTGATGAAGGCGTACATCAGCATCCAGGCCACCAGGCCGGATGCCAAACGCGCCGGAAGCCTGCTCAAACGCATGGAAAACGCAGATTTGTCGGCAGACCCCTACGCCGCGAAAGTGTCTGAAATGGCACGCAACCTGAAACGCTACCTGTCCGACACCCAAAAGCCGCTGCCCATTGAGCAATCGGATTTGTCGGGCCTGATGGCCGCCCCGCTTGCTGGCCAACGGTCGAATCTACGCGCAAACGGGCGGATATCAGCCCATGACCTGGGCCGCCACGCGCACGCCTCCTACCCTTTTGCCGGACGCTACGCCGAGTTGTTGGGCAAGCCAGCCATCGGGTTCAAAATGATGGTACACGGCGAGCCGGGCGTGGGCAAAAGCACCGAGGCCATGCGCCTTGCCCGCTATTTGGCCCAACGCCACGGACGGGTATTGTACCTGTCGAGCGAGGAACACGGTTCGTCCACGCAGGCGGCAAAACTCAAATTGGTGGGTGGCCCGGTAGCCGGGTGGGACTTTGACCGGGACATACCCCAGGACGTGGGCACGTATTCATTCCTGGTAGTTGATTCGGTCAACCGGTCGGGCTTCACTCTGGAAATGTTCCGCAGCCTGTGCGACAAATACCCGGACTTGTCCATGATCCTGATTTTCCAGACCACCAAGTCCGGCCAGTTCAAGGGCGATAAGGATTGGGAACACGATTGCGACATTGTGGTGCGCGGCGTTGCGCACGGCGTACTCCAAACGACAAAAAACCGGTACGCGCCGCTGGCCCAAGTAAAAGTTTTCTGAAAGCCGGATTTAGGCTTTTTAAAAGATACTATTTTCCCAAGCAGACATGGCAGACAACTGGGGCGTGAACACGCCGGGATATTCCGAAATACTTTCCCCGCTGGAAATCAAGAACCGGCCCGACCAGCCGGTGGTGGATTCGCGCCACGTGCGCGGCGGCGGCATCGCCGTGGAGACGGTGGCGGATTTGGCCAGCATCCCGAAATCCGTGCTCAAAAAGGGCGTGAGTGTGGTGTATGTGGCCGAAACGGGCAAACGTTATGAGCCGGTCGCGATCCCTGCAAATTCCGATCCGGTGATTTGGGCATTGGTGGAGGCGGGCGGTGCGGGCGACATGGAAAAAACTATTTACGACCCCGATAACAACGGCGTGGTAAACGACAGCCAGCGGCTTGGCGGGCAGTTGCCCGCATTCTACGCCACGGACTTGGAACTGGCCGCCGTGGAAGCCGCCGCCATTGCCGCCGACGCAGCCGAAGCCGCCGCCCGCATCGCTGCCGACAACGCTTTGGCCACCGCCGACGCAACCGAGAAAGCAGCCAGAATTGCCGCCGACAACGCGCTGGCAAATGGGCTGACTTCCGAAGCGCAAACCCGCCAGCAAGCCGACTCAACGCTGGCACAAGGCATCAACGCCGAAGCGACAGCCCGCCAAGCCGCCGATACCGCACTGGCACAGGCTGACGCTGCCGAAGCCACGGCAAGGGCCAGTGCCGACACTGCCTTGGCAAACCGCGCCACGGCACTCGAACTGGTAAGCCACCAGCAAAACACCGACACGGGAACCGACAAGCAGGCTTTCGACATCGGCGCACCGGCCAAGCCCGGCGACCCCGCCGTGCCGGGAACCACGCGCACCATCGCCGCCAAAGGCTCGGCCACCAACATCGAACTGGTGTTGCAGCCCAAAGGCACGGGCAAGACCCGCGCCGCCAGCCGCTTTGAGGCCACGGAAGTTTACACCACCGGCGATTTCGTGCAGGACAATTTGCCCAAGCCCGTTTCCGGGGCGGACTTCCCGACCGCGCCGCTTGCGCCGGTCGCATGGAATGCGCAAACCGACAAGTACCTTGATTTGACCACAGGTTTCGGGACGCAACTGGTGCATTACGTCCACCAGGGCCGGGGAAACGACACGCTTGCCGCCGCCGGGGATGCCAGCCGCCCTTACGCGACAATCACGGCGGCATACAACGCCTGCCCCACGGGGGGACTGGTACACGTGCTTTCCGGCGACCACCCCGTCCCGTTCAACACCTACCTGAAGGCAATCCACTGGTATTTCGCGCCGGGAACGGTGGTGCGCGATTCGGGGGCCAACGCCACGCCGTCGGGCTACAACTTCCTGTTCCGGCTTGCCCCGACCTTCGTTTCCGAGGGCGACGTGCGCATCAACGGCACGTACCCCGCCATGTCGGTGGCGTGGTTCCAGTGCGCCAGCGTCCGGTTCAACACGCTCTCAAGCACCGGCGGCATCGCGGCCAGCTACTTCACGCCGAGCATCCTGACCGGTGTGGCAGCAACGGTCAGGTGGACGGGACTGATAACCGATCTGAACACCAACATCTTCGATTGGGTGGACAGGATAGACATACGCTACCTGTCGGTTGATTTCAACAATCTTAACGGGACGGGGCAAGGGCTTTCTGATGCTGGCAGCCAAAACACCGTGAAATTTTTCCGGCTGGGACACTTGGAAATCAAAAACCATACGGGAACCGCCACCACCCGGCTCAACATCACCACCGGCGGGCAGTTCCCGCAACTGTATTTCGAGGTGACCAGCCGCCTGCTGCTGGAAAACATCGCGGGCTTCATTAACATGGGCAGCTTCCTGCACGTCCGTTTCCCGGTCGTGTTGGTGTCCAACTGCCCGGCCATGAAACTGCAACTCAACAACCTGACCAACTTTTCGGGATTCGGCTTTGCGGCATCCGCCACACTTCGTCTGGGCGAATGGCCGTTCCCGGTGGAGCTGCTCTCCAACAGCCGTTACGACTGCACCATCGAGGCCGAACGGCTGGGGGCGATTGTGGCCGCAAACTTCTCCAACCAGAACCAGTTGGGCGGCAAGCTTCGGGTCAAGGCATTGGAGTGCGGGCCGGTCAGCATTGACCGCGCATTCATCGAAACCACCCTGGACGTGCGGCGCATCAACGGGCCGGTCGGCATTCTTTACAGCGGCGGCAACGGCGCGGCGGCAGCCGCGCAGGGCTTTCTCAGCCTGCCCGGAAACACGCACATCCGGCAGGCGGACGTTGCGCTGGCGGCTATCACCTTGGATTACAACGAGAATTTCGGCGTGACGCTGGTGCGGTTCATTAACGGCGGCAACGTGACCAGCAACTCAACCAACGCCGCCCCGTTCCGCTTTTTGCGAACCATTGCCGGAGGTGCCGTACTGGTTGAGCCGTTCGCCAACGACCCCAAGCACACCACCAAGGGCTACTTCATTGACGGTTCGGGAACGGTCACGCTGGAAACCGGCGGGCTGCCCAGCCGGGGAATCTACCACCTCCAACCCGCCATCTAAACCAACGCCAAAACCAACCTGACAAATGCCATCCGTGAGATACACCGACAAGTTGCAGGCCCCCGCATTCACCGTGGAACGCCCCGACGGATCAACCCGCGACCTGGGGCCGGACACGGCTGTGGACAGCCAGCGCATCCTTTCGCGCATTGACCGCTGGCGCATCCTGAACGCCAACGACACGTTCGGGCAGTTGGGCAACGCCAACAACCTGACCGCCGGACAACTGCGGGCGTTCCCGCTGGTGGTGGAGTCCGATTTGCGCGTCAGTCAACTGGCCGTGTACGTGACGGGCGGGGCGGCGGCGGCAAGCCGTCTGCGGCTCGGCCTTTACCGGGCGGCTGCGGACGGGATGCCCGGCGCACTGGCATGGCAAAGCCCGGAGTTCACCGCCGAAACCAACAATGCCGAGTTTTCGGCCACCATCACGGGCGGGCTTTTGCTAACGCCCGGCATCCATTACTTCGCGGTGCTGGCCAACAGCGGCCTGACCCTGCGCGGCGTACCGCTGTCCATGCAGCGCATGGCCGTCTGGTTCGCAAGCCCGTCGGTGACCACTCCAGTCACACGATTGGAAGTGGCGTTGCCCTACGGCCTATTGCCCGCCACGTTTCCGGGCGGCTACATCCAGGCCAACGGCAACGGTTTCACGCCCGCCGCCTTGTTTGTCAAGACAACCAACAGCTAACCAACAGCCAAAACGCAAAGCCATGCCGGAAAACGAGCCGCCCGAAATACCGCCAGCAATACCGCAAAACGAAGCACCGCCATTCGAGATGCCATTGCCCGTGCCGCAACCCGCCTTTGACCGGGCGGCGTTGGAGGGGGCAATGAATGCCGCCACAAGCGTGATCCCGCCGCCCGCGCCGCCCGTGCCGGAGGCCGTGCCGCCGCCCGGAAGCGTGGCGGCCACCGCCGCCACGCCGCCCGAAAGCATCCCGCCGGTGTGGGTTTTGACCGGCACGGAGATGAGTGCCTTCGACATCCGCCGCATCAATTTCGACCTGTTCGGACTGCAACGCAAGACGCTGGTGGTCAAGGGCGAACTTATCCGGGAGGAACTCTACAAAAGCTACGAGACCGCCACGCCCGCCTTCCCGAAAGGCCGGTTCACGGGCCTTGCCATCAGGATATACAACAACTACGAACGCAAGGACGGTTTCGTGTACCGCCGCTTGCAGACAATCGAATGGCTGCTTTCCGACGGAACGGTCGGCACAAGCATCATTGACCGGCCAAAAGTCTATTCGGACGAAGCCCAGATTGCGGAAGGCAAGCGCAGGCGCGAGAACATCATCAATTTCCTGACCAAGCAGGCCGTACTCATGTTTGGCGAGGCGGGCGGCGGGCAGCTATTGATCGGGCTGAAGGAGCAGATTGAAAAATACATCAGCGGCGTAACCGCACCGCTCATCGGGGCGGTGGGCGAATTGCCGATGGCGGCTTTGGATAGCCCGGTGGCCCCCGGCGTGACAGCCCGGCAGTATTTCATTTCGGAACTGACGCTGGATTACTGACGGGCAGATTTCGCCTTTTTGAAAGATACTATTTTCAACCTTTTGACAATTGCGACACCATGAAAACCATCGTACCCGGACACACTTACGAACTGTCAAACTTTGAAAACAAAGACGAAAAAGGTCAAATCCTGCAATTCATCCACAAGGAACCCGTAGTGCCGGGAGAACCCGCGTTGGCGACCGTAGCCGATGGCACCACCAATGAGGAATTGCTTGAGGTGTTGATTGACCGCCTCCAATTTCTGCAATCGAAGTTTCCGTGCCGGGAAAACGCCATTGTAATCACCAAGTTGGAGGAGAGCCTGATGTGGCTGCACAAACGCACCGCCGACCGGGTGAAAAGAAATGTGGAAGGCAAGCAACTCAAATAGTCCAGATGGCAAACCGTCAATTTGGCCTTTTCAAAACATACTATTTTCAGGCACATGGAAAAAACGGGAAAGCTGGTAAGGGCAGTTTGCATTTCGGGCGGCGGGGCATTTGGCGCGTTCAGCGTGGGTACGCTGGCCGCATTGAATAAGGACTACGACATCGTGGCCGGCGTGTCCACGGGTTCGCTCATGGCCCCGCTGGTGGCCCTGGGCGAGTACGAACGTTTGCGTGAGGCGTACACGTCGGTGGTGCAATCGGACATATTTGATTGGAACCCGTTCCGGCGCAACGGCAAGCTGCACATTCCCAAAGCCCTGTGGCGCGTGGTTTCGGGCAAAAACACGCTGGGCGATTCGTCGGCGTTGCGCCGCACGATTGACCGGTTTCTGACCTATGGCGACTATGCCAACACAATTTCGCGCGGCAAACAGGTCATTGTGGCCTGCCAGGAAATGCGCCAGGAGCCGGAAAGGGTGGAGTATTTTGCCAACACCGACACGGCATTTGAGGATTTCAAGGATTTCATGTGGGCCAGTTCTAATGTGCCGATTGTGACGAGCCTTTTGGAAAAAAATGGCAAGGAATACACCGACGCGGGGGCCAGCGAACTGTTGAGCTTGTGCAAGGTGATCTCAATGGGTGCGACAGAAATTGACGTGCTGATCCATAGGCCCAGGCCGGAAACGCGCACCAAGTCGGCCACGGGCAGCGTGGCGCATAATTTCTTCCGCCTGTTTGCCATCATGCGCAAAGCCCTGGAACACGACGACCTGCGCACCGGCCTGTTGGAGGCTCGGCTGGCCAGGGCCAGGGTGAACGTGTGTTGGTTGCCGCGCAAACTGGCCGACAATTCGCTCATGTTTGACAAACAGGTGATGGAGGACTGGCACGGCGAAGGGTATGCCACAGCCCGCGATCCGGCCCGCTGGGACACATACGATTTTTCAGTTTGATTTCTCTTTTGCATGGACAAATACTCGGATGGAGCGCGAAAAAATGGAGGCTGGCGGCGAGGGCGGAAAGAAGGCCGTCGCACTTTCGGAAACGGATGCGCAACTGCTTATTGAGGTGCTGCAAGCCCATATCCGGACGAACAACGACCGGATCGAATCACTGCACGAGAGTACCGAAATGGTACGCGGCTTCCCGGAATGGGCCTTGGCCCTGCGCGGGCACTGCGAGATGGAAAACGCACACTGCTACCGGATGATGGGGATGCTGCAAAAGTCCGGACTGACAAAAAAACTGGAAAACAAGTGGATCATGCCACCCATGTTGCTGCAAATCCCTGCCGAGATAATGCCCGCCTTGTCGTCGGTATCCTCCGAGCAACCCCAAAACTGGATCGGTTTCGCAATGGCCCTTGCCAGTCCGGTGATCGCGGCTGCCTGCGCCATTGCCGTCCACAAGTTTACCAAGGAGAGAAAGGAAGAGAAAAAGACCGCCAACGAAACCATCCTGGAAGCGGTCACGCTGCTCCAGAGCATGGAGCAGATGAGGCAGGCAATGGCGGCGTTGCAGGCATTGCAGCCGCCCGTACAGCAGCAGCCCGTGCCACCGGCAGCCTTACCCGAAACACCTCAACCGCCCTCACCCGCACTTGAATCCTGAACCGCACCGATTTTCAGACCGATTTTTAGCAAGAAACAATGGAAAAAGACAGACAGCCGGATCACCTTAGGGACGTAATCGGGGCACAAAAACTGGCCGACCTTGCCCGCAAGCTGGCCGACCGCCAGCCCGGACAGGCATCGCATTGGGTGCTGCTGGCACTGCTGCTGGTGCTGGCCGTATTCCTGCTCAACCACTGCGACATCACCCAGCGGCAGGAGATTACGCGCGGTGATGTGCATACCGTCAGCCGCCAAACCCGCCAGCTTGCCGACACCATACAGGCCGTGCGCAACGAGCAGTCGGGTATGCGGCTGGCCGATTCGGTGGAAAAGGTGGCCCTGCGCATGAGCATTGACCAGATGGCGGCGGCACTGCGGGCAAGCAAGGATTCGGTGCGGTTCCAGCAGCGCGTCAACGAGCAGATGAACGCGGTGTACCTCAAACAGACCCAAGCCGTCAATGCGCTGTACCTGTCAAAACTCCAAGGCATCCAGGACGACGGGCGCGACGGGATGCGGCAGGTGCTTGATTCGGTCAGGACAGAGGTTTCCGGCCTGAAGGCGGCGGTATCCGATTCGGTGCTGACTGCACGGCTGGCCAAGGCCAGCTTTGAGGAAGTTTACAAGGCGGTTTCCCTCAATGACGAAGATTTTTCGAGCGGGCTGACGTTTGGCAAATCCGATTCGGGGCGCAGGCAAGCGGTGGTCGCGCCCAAGTTCAAAAACAAGCCCGGCGCGGCACCCATCGGCTACACCGCACCCAAACGCGGTGTTCCGGGAGTGCTGCGAGTGGCCGTAACCGAAGCGAACCGGTATGCGGTGACAAAAAAAGACACGTTCGACCTGCCGATACCAGCCTTGAAAGGCAAACCGAAAAGGGACAAACCCAACCGGCACAAGCCGAAACAAAAAGACAATGTGAGTTTTTTCGACCACCTGATAAATTTCATCACTACCGGAAAATGGGATTGAAACCATGAAAATCAACCTCAAAACCCTGTTCCTGATCGTGGTGCTGGTTGCCCTGGCCATCGGCCTGCTGGTCAGCCGTTGCGCCCTCAAACGCCGGGCGGATGCGTACCGCAAGGATGGCAGGGCATCGGTTGAAACCATACCCACTACTGACACATTCCGCGTGGCCCAAATTGAACCGATCCGGCACAAAGCCCCGGTGGTCGTACCGCCCGTGGTGCTGGTGGCCACCAACCCCGACAGCCTTTTGCGCCGCAAGTTGGAAAGGCAGACGATGATCGTGTCCATCCAAAAACGCAAACCCAAACGGAAAGGCGTTTTCCGCAAACGCCAGGGCGTGGACACGCTGGCCATCCAGACCATTGACCCCAAAGGCATTGTCAGCCAAGCCACCTACCCGCTGCGGTGGACGGAGCCGGGCGAATTTACCGTGGACAACACCGGACGGCTGCACATTGACCCCGTGGAATCGGAGGAAGAGCCGTTGAAAGCAATCAAAAAGGAACGCCGGAAACGCCGGTGGCGCACAATCAAACAGACCGCCGTAGCCGTGTCAGCGGTGGTTTTGGGCGGATTCCTGATAACCCGCTAAACTTTTAAAAAACAGGCTATGGTACGGCAATACACTGCGGCAATGCTCAAAAAAGCCATTGAAAAAAAGGGCCACCGGTGGCTTGATGATGGCAAACCCTACTTGCTCAACTTGGTTGGCATCCGTCGCAACACTGACATTCCCAACAGTTTCGATGATGTGTTTGCCGTCGCCTATTCAAACGGATCCATTTGGAAAAATTCGCAGTGGCAATGCACCACCGATCCGGGCCTGTTCTGGCTCCGAAGCCCCATGAATGTCAAGGGCTGCGCCATCCTCAAGCCCGGCCAGTACGTGGATGCCTGGGTGATCGGCAAGCACCAGGGCCAATACGACGCGCTGGTGCAGTGCGGGCCGGTCACCGTGATCCGGGATGCCGACAGGGACAGCCACTTGGATTTCGGCGCGAAACTTGAGGATACGGGACTTTTCGGCATCAACATCCACCGGGCAAATGCCACAGTCGAATCGGTTCAGGTTGATCGTTGGAGCGCGGGATGCACAGTGCTTGCCAACCCCTTGAGTTTTGCCACCCTTATGAAGCTCGCGTTTGAATCGCGGCGGCTGGGCCGCAAGGCATTCAGCTACACGCTGCTGGAAGAAAAGGATTTTTGAACTTTAAAAACATTTATGAAACTTTATATACTTTTATATACTTTTAGTGTGTTAGTTCATATACTTTTATAGTATGTTAGTGTAGCAAAACAACACTTATGGCAACCGCAAAAAAAGAGAATGCACTTTTAAAATTCCAGCCCGTCAAGGTGCTGACCGGCAGACAGATTGCCCGTGCGGGTGGTCTGAAGGCATGGGCAAAAAAAAATAACTACCGCAACACCGGAGCCAACACCGGCATTCCGGTTGAGATTTCCGACAAGGAGTTCATGGAAATCACCAAGCAACTGCGGGCCTCCAAGTGAGGTGGCCACTCCTGACAGGCCAAACCCAACCCACAGCCAATGCCGATACTTTTTGACACAAACATTCTCGTGCAGCTTTCGCGCCGCGCGTCTGCAAAGGTGCTTGCCGTTGTCAATCCCCGAAAACAGGACAGTTTCATCAGTATAGTCACCGTCGGCGAAATCCGGTCGCTTGCCTTCCAAAACGGATGGGGCAGCGCAAAATTCGGTGCGATGGAGGCATACCTGTCACAGACAGTTGCCATTGACATCAATTATGGTCAGGTACTGTCTAATTACGTTGCTATTGACACTTACAGCCAACGCCGCCACCCGACACTTGTTCCCGATTTCAAGACACCGAGAAACATGGGCAAAAACGATCTTTGGATAGCAGCCACAGCTATGTCCTTTGACCTGGAACTGGTCACCACCGACGACGACTTTGACCATCTGGATGGCACAATGCTGTCCGTCCGCAAGATTGAACCGGCCCGGTTCATTGGCCTGTAGAATTTCGCCCCCAAAGCATCGCTATGAAAATCAAAGTGTTCACTAACGAGCCAGCCCATTATGTGCCCAACATTTTGTTTGAGGATGGTATCTACAAAGACCGGCAGGATTATATCACGCAGACAAAAAAATTGGTCAGGCAGATAGAAAAAGACATTTCATCTTCAAAACCGTTGTTTGTCACGCGGTCGGCGAAAAAGGCGAAATGAGAATCAAGGTGTATCCAGATCAGCCCGCCGAGTACGTGCCGGATTTTTTGTTTACTGACGGCACATTTAAGGACAAAGCTGATTATATCCGGCAGTCAAAGGCATCGCAAAAAACGGCAATCAGGGCCATCACCCAAATAAAAGCCGCTGCCAGGGCGAAATAAAGCCATTCCAACCCCAGGGGGAAAGGGTACGGCTGAGCCGAAAAGACAGTACGTAATTCCGGCTTTGTGTCCGGACGTGTGGAAGCTGTTTGAGGCGTTGAAGCCGGAGAGTATCCCCCAATGAACGGGAGTCCGCCCCCGCCAAATCCGTGGCGGGGGCTTTTTTGATTCCATGACAACTAAAAAAATAGTTTTTTATCTGCCTGAATTTCAGGATATTATGAAAAGTCGGGGCTTTTGGATTTGAACCGGTCGTTTTCAATCAGGTTCAGGGACTTGAGGTACACCCAGAAACTTTCCCAGTCCCGGTGGCCGGTCTGCTCGCGCAGCGCGTCCGGGTCAATCCCCGCCAGGTAGTGGCGCGTGATGCCCGTGTGCTTGACACTGTACAGCGTCAGGTCATTGTCCGTAATCCCCAATGCGGCCAACGCCCTCACAAAGCGGTTGTAGAATGTGTTGCGGCCGCGCGGCACCGGGCCGGGCAGCCCCTTATTGCCGAACACATGGTGGCTGGCGGGATGCTTGTCCAATTCCAGCGATTGCAGCAGCGGCAGCAGGTGCGGGCTGATGTCCGTGTGCCGCTCGTAGCCGTTCTTGCTTGTCTCGGAAACGATGCGGATTTTCCCGCGCGGCAAATCCACATCACCCACCAGCAGCAAACGCAGCTCGCGGTTGGGTCGGGCGAAAGTGTAGAACATGGCCATGACAAACACGTACAGTTGTGGGTCTTCCCGCTTCAGGAAAGATACTATTTCCTTGAACTGCCCTTCGGTGAACGCCTTGTTTTTTGAGGATGTGCGCCGGGCCGTGCGTTTTCCCCGCGTTGTTTTGATGGCCGGGAACGGGTTGGCGGCAATGATTCCCTCCTCGGCCAATACAGTCCAGAACGATTTCAAAAACATCCTGACCTGATCCTTCCGCTCGTATTCGGTTTCCAGCACCACCCACTGCAACAGGCTCCGCGCGTCGTCCTGGCTGAAAAGCCGCACGGGCTTTGCAAGCAGTTCCTCGGAAGCATAGCGGTAGAACAGGTTGCGCATATCCCGGTACTTGTCATAACTGGTTTTGCGAAGGGTGGCTTTCTTGAACCGCAATGCCCATTCGATGCCCTCCCGGACGGTCATGCCGTCATGATGGCTACCGCATGGGCTGGGGTTTACCAGGGGAACCGGCGGGGGAGCCTCGGTTTTCCCGTTGATGGTGTGGCCGGATTTTAAGAGGGCGTTTATGGCCGGGATGCGGCCTGCGGCGTAGGCGTTCCGCTCGTCAGCGGTGCGGTAAATGGCGGGTATGAAATCCTGCTGGCGGACGGGCTTCTGGGCGGCCCCGCTGAAAATGTAAAATTCAATGTACCAGCGTTTTTCCAGGTCTCCGCCCCGGTTCTTGAGCGTAGCCAGCCGGTATTTCGGGGCAGCAAGTCTTTTTTCCCTCGGCATTATCATGTTGAAGTCTTTCGCGACTTCGGCATGGATGCCACCGAGGGATGGTGTTGGAAGGCTATGGATTTGTGGCAGGACGTTTGCCACAAACGTTTTTTGAATGAAAAACCGCGTTTCCTGCATGGAAACGCGGTTTTGTACCGAAGGCGGGACTCGAACCCGCACAGGATTGCTCCCGCACGCCCCTGAAACGTGTGCGTCTACCAATTCCGCCACTTCGGTATAATTCAGGAAGTGCAAAGATATGGAAAACGGACAAACGAAAAAACCCTCGCAAAAAAAACATCACGCTTTTGCGAGGGCATAATCACCCGTCGGGATAAGTCTTTGCGCGTCAAGAGGCTTGTTGTACCAATAAATCCAAGCGTTCAAGCCCTCCTGTCCGTCCAGTTTTACCTGGGTTTTTTTCCGGATGTACAACGATTGCTCCGGGTTGCTGGCGTTGTATTCCTCATATTCATCCAGCACGGCCAAGATTTCAGCATTTTTCCCGGCCTCCAGCGAATACAACTCGCCCACAATTCTTTTCCGCTGGTCGGGTACGGCCGCCGGATACTCACCCAAATCATACAGCCTGCCTTTGGCTGTTCCCAGACCTATGAAAGTGGCGTTTTTTTTGAGCAAAGCCGACACTTTGTTTCTGGCCTTGCGCCTCAACGTGCCATACACGAACAAGTATTGGGGTGCGGTGCGTTTCATATCTTTCCTTTCTTTTTCAGATCCCTTAAAAACCTGTCTAAATTTTCAAAGCCGTTTTCAGCAATATAAGTTCGTATGTCCACTTGGTTTTCTATCAGCTTGAGGTAATACCGGAAAAGCATCAGCACTTCCTCTTTCCTGATTTGCCCGAGTTTGTGCAACGAGGCTATGAACTCAAAAAAATTCAGGTAATCCACAAGCATTTCCTCTTCCAAACCTTGTTTTTGCAGTGCCTCCGTATTATCCAGTCTGAAACGTATGGCCTTGTACTTGTCCGTTTCATAGAATTTCTCAAACAAAGATCTCAGCCACTCGGCCCGCTTGAGCCTCATGTTACGGTAATACGTGAGCGTTGCCAACAGAATACTCACCACCGAAAACAAAAGGGAAAGATACTGGATGAAAACGGGCATGGGCAATAGTGCAAGACCGATAAAAATACAAACCGCCAATATACGAAAAATCCGGCGGGGCAGGTTTGGGCTTTCCGGAAGATAATATTTCCAGATGTGGGCGGACTTTCCAAGTCCGGCGTATTCGGCGGCGGCCTGTGCAATGTTTTGCCAAGCGCGTCACAGACGCGAAACCCTGCCCGTCCCACCACGCTTGTCCGACCTGTGCGCCGTGGCGTACGTGTCGGGGCGGATGAACCGGCAGGCGGGCGTTTCACCCCGATTCAAAATCGGGGTGGGCGGCACGGGTTTGGGCTTTCCAAAAGATACTATTTTGCCACTACATCCTTGTACTGCATCCGGTAGAGTTGGGCGTAATAGCCGTCGTGGGCAAGCAGTTGTTCGTGGGTGCCTTGTTCCTTTACCTCGCCCTTGTCCATGACAATGATGCGGTCGGCTTTCTGGATGGTGCTCAGGCGGTGGGCAATCACGATGGCGGTGCGGCCCTTCATGAGTTTGAGAATGGCATCGCCAATCATCTCTTCGGTTTCGCTGTCCACCGAAGAGGTCGCCTCGTCGAGCACGATGATTTTGGGGTCGTACACCAATGCCCGCACAAACGAGATCAACTGCCGCTGCCCCACCGAAAGCGTGGCACCGCGTTCCATGACATTGTACTGGTAGCCGCCCGGCAGCCGCATGATGAACGGGTGCGCACCCACAAGTTTGGCCGCCTGCTCCACCTTTTCAAACGGAATGTCGGGGTTGCCCAGCGTGATATTGTCCAGGATGGTGCCCGAAAAAAGGAACACATCCTGCAAGACCACGCTGATCTGGCGGCGCAGGCCGTTGAGTTCATAGTCAAGGATGTTCCGTCCGTCAATGCGGATGGTTCCCTTATTGATGTCATAAAAGCGGCTGAGCAGGTTGATCACCGACGATTTTCCGGCTCCGGTGGCACCCACCAAAGCCACGGTTTCGCCCTGCCGGGCTTCAAACGAAATGCCTTTAAGCACGTAATTCTCATCGTTGTAGGCAAACCAGACGTTTTCAAAGGCCACATTGCCCGCGATTTCGCCGGGGCTGTAATCCCCGTTGTTGGGGATGAATTCGTGGCTGTCGAGCAGGCGCACAATCCGTTCGGTGCTGACGATGCCCATTTGCAGGGTGTTGAACCGGTCGGCGATTTGGCGCAGCGGGCGGAAAAACATGGAGATGTACATGATGAACGCAATCAGCGTGCCCAGCGTAATGTCTTCGGCCAGCACGCCTTTGGCACCGTACCACACCAGCAAACCCGTGCAACCCGCCGCAATGACCTCGGCCACCGGGAAATAAATGGAGTAGTACAGCACCGATTTCAGGTTGGAGCGGCGGTGCTCGCGGTTTATTTCCTCGAATTTCCTCAACTCCGTTTCTTCGCTGTTGAAAATCTGGACGATGGCCATGCCCGTGATGTGTTCCTGCACAAACGAGTTGAGGTTGGCCACAGCCGTGCGCACCTCATTGAACGACTCCTTGATTTTCTCCTTAAACACGTACGTGCCCAGAAACATGAACGGCAAGATGGACAGGCTCACCAATGTCAGCCGCCAGTCGGTGTAGAACATGATGGCCAGGATGACGACGATTTGCAGTAAATCACCAGCAATGGCGGCGATGCCTTCGCTGAACACGTCGGCCAGGGTTTCAATGTCCGAGATGGTGCGCGTCACCAGCCGGCCAATGGGCGTGTTGTCGTAGAATTTCAGCCGCAAGCCAAGCAGATGGCGGTAAAGTTGCGTGCGGATGTCGCGGATCACGTTCTGGCCGAGCCAGCCCGAAAGGTAGGTGTTGGTGTATTGCACGGCAGCCTGCACCACCAGCAGGGCCAGCATGGCCAGCATCATGCGGGTGAGTCCGTGGTAGTCGGCCTGCAATATGTAGTGGTCAATGGTGTACTGGATCAGCAGCGGCAATGCCGGAGCCACCGCCGCCGACAACAAAATGAGTGCCACCAGCACGACGAAGTATCCTTGGTAGGGCTTGGCAAAGGCAAACAGCCGCCGCAGGATGACCAGATCAAAAATTCGTCCGCTTTTCTCTTCAAGTTGCATGGATTGTGTTGTTTTGTTGTTTTGCGTTTCCGGTTTGCCGTTGAAAAAAACCGGTTGAATTGTCCTCGCTTGACCCTGTCAAGAAGGGGGTTTGGGCTTTTTGAAAGATACTATTTTGATTGGCCAATTGGGCTGCCGCAAGGGCTGCCCCTACCGTATTCCGTTCGTTTTTCCTGCGGACTAAAACGGATACTCCACCCGCGTCAGGAACAAACCTTGCGGCGGCACGGCACGGCCCGCTTTCCGGCGGTCTTTGCTCTGGATAATTGCTTCAAAACCAGCCACATCCATGCGCCCCTCCCCCACTTCCAGCAACGTGCCGGTGATGGCTCTGACCATGCCGCGCAAAAAGCGGTTGGCCGAGATGTGGAACACCAGCAAATTGCCTTCCTGCTGCCAAAAAGCGCGCGTGATCACGCACCGGAAGTTTTTCACATCGGTATGCACCCGGCTGAAACACTCAAAGTCTTGGTGCAGCAGCAGCAGTTGCGCCGCCGCGTTCATGCGCGCCACATCGGGCCGGACACTGTAGCGGTAACATAAATGTTGCAGGAAAGGGTTCTTGCGGTGGCAAATCCGGTATTCGTAGCTGCGGCTCACGGCATCGAAGCGGGCATGGGCGGTTTGGGCTACCGCAAAGATACTATTTGCCGTGATGTCGGGCGGCAGCAGTGCGTTCAGCGAATGCAAGAACCGGGCTGGCGCAAGGGCGGTCTCCATGTCAAAATGCACCATTTGCTGGATGGCGTGCACACCCGTGTCGGTGCGGCCACTGCCCAGCGTTTCGGTGGGTTGCCGCAGTAGCGTGGCCAGTGCCTTGTTCAGTTCGGCCTGCACGCTGTGGGCATTGGCTTGCAGTTGCCAGCCGTGGTAGCGGGTTCCATTATAGGCGATATCCAGAAAGTAGCGGGCCATGTGCGGGCAAAAATACGAAAAGTGTCCGGTTTTGAACACGTGGCGACCGGAACCGGACACTTTTCGCAAGTTTGGATTCAATAAGATAAAACACAAGACACTTATAACCAAGTACTTAAATAGCAATGGTTTTCATGGCGCGCTTTCCGGCGTGGCCGGTCGCAACGGATGGGCTAACTGTAAAACAACCGTGGTGGCAACGCTATCACAGGGAGCCTGCCGTTTGTAATGAAAATTTCGCCGTCCAGCCTTTGATTCGGTATGTTCCTGTAAAACAGCCGGATGCGTGCAACCCCGGCCGCGCGAAAGCCATCTTATAACTGTTGAAATTGCAAAACAAAAACCAATCATGACCACACCACCGGCCAACCGCGCTTGCGCAAGTTCCGGGTTGTGTCCGGAAACGGCCAAGGTCACCTTTACCGAATAAACCTATAAAGAAACAAGGCATATCACAACGTACCGGCAACCGCCAAGCCCATTTTTTTCACCTTTTACCACTGCAACCATGAAAACCCCCTCCCGTTTCCGCAAGAAGAGCCGAATGGTTCTGGCTGCCCTCGCATTCACCGCCCTGAGTGGCGGCGCGGCATTTTCCCAGACGCTGGCTTCGTCGCGGCAATCCGGCCCGTCCGAACTGTACGCACCTTCCGGGCTGACGGTCGTTGCGTACCAGATTCCGGAAACCACCAAGTTTAAGGTGCATTTCCAGAACCTGTCCGGCGAGAGAGTCAGGATCGTGTTGAAAAATGACCGGCACGAATCCGTTTACGTCGAGGACGTGACGAACACTAAACGGGGCTACATCCGCAAGTTCGATATGAAAGACATGGCCGACGGCACGTACCGCTTTGAAATAACCAGCGGCTCGCAAAAGGTGACCAAGGAAATCGGCTTGCAAACCATGATGGCACGCACTGTGCTGGTGCAGTAGCTTTCCGGCAGTTCACACAGTCCGGTTCCGGCTTTCCGGAATATATCCATGCGCCGTGGCGTACTGTTTTTCAAGTTCGGTTATTTTACCAATCATCCGGTTTCCATCACGCCACCCCAACACCTTCAACCGCTATGCACACCACCAAAGCCATGCAAACCGCCAAACTTGACAAAATCGACTGCCGCCTGCTGAACCTGCTCCAGACCGATGCCGACGTGACCAACGCTTACCTTGCCGCCCAGATTGGGCTGTCGCAGGCGGCGGTTTTTGAGCGGGTCAAGCGGCTGGAAACCACGGGCTACATCAAGAACTACTATGCGCAACTGGACGGCGCGAAAGTGGGCGCGGGAGCCACTTTTTTCCTGCAAATATCGCTCAACAGCAACAGGAAATCCTCCATTGACGGGTTTCTCAACAAGATTGGCGAGCTGGATCAAGTCACCGAGTGCCACCACATCACGGGTTCGGCGGGTTTCCTGCTCAAGGTCGTGACCAAGGATATGCAGGCGTTTGAATGCTTGGTGATGGAAGAAATGAGCCAAGTCGAGGAAATCGGCAACCTGCAATCCATGGTGGTGCTTTCGGTGATGAAAGACAGCAACGTGGTGCCGATTCCGGCGGATTGAGCTTTTCCGGTTTCCGGAAACAGTACGTTTTCAAAACCCAAAACCTGCCGAGGTGAATGAAAATACATCTGTTCGGTGCTTCAGGATCGGGCGTAACCACTTTGGGCCAACGTTTGGCCGATGAATTTTCGTGCCCGTACTTTGATACGGACGATTATTTTTGGCACAAAACAAGCCCGCCATTTCGCGAAAGGCGTTTGCCAGCCGAAGGAAATACACTTTTAACCGGCGATTTGCAATCCCATCCAAACTGGTTGTTTGGCGGCTCAGTCATCAACTGGGGTGAACAATGGCTTACTGCCTTTGACTTGGCCATTTTTCTATGGACACCGCCTGCCATCCGTATAATGCGCCTTCAGAAACGGGAACTGGAACGCTATGGAACCATAATTTTTGAGAATAAAGAACGAAAGCGACAATATGAGGCTTTCATTGCTTGGGCATCGGATTATGATTTTGGAAAAGCCGATACAGGCAGAACGAAAATGGCACATGGAATGTGGATGGAAAAACTCGTGTGTCCGTTATTGCGCATGGAAGATGATGCCACTGTTGAAGAGAGGCTGAAAACCAGCTTGCATTTTATCCGCACGCAATACGTCAATTGACCCCAGAGAACCGCACAAGCTGAAGCGTGTGCTACTGCTCCGTCCACACGCCGAGCAGCCGCTCAAACTCCTGCTGCACGTGCCGGGTCTTGTCGCGGGCGTACCAAGCGTGGATGCGTTCGTAAAATTCCTCTTTTGTCGAGCCGTCGGGGTGGTGTTTGTGGTGTACCACCATGGCCTGCACCGCCACCGGACGCGGCCCCCACGTGCCCAGTTCCTCCAATGTTCCTTCGTCCAAGGCAATCAGTTTGGGAATCGCGCGGCTGCCTCCGGTCAGGTAATTGTCCATGATATCCAAATGTTCGTCGCGCAGCAGGAACCGCAATGAAACAAGCGGGTTCACTTCGGCCATCTTCGCGATTGCCGGAATATTCTGCGCCGCATCGCCGCACCACGCCTCGGTAAGTACCAGCCAGACCATGGGCTTTGCCGCTTGGCGCAACTTGCGCAGCAAACCTTCGTCCAGCACCACCGTCTTGTCCCACTTGCGCATCCGCTGCCTGTTCAGCTCCGTGTACTTAACCATGAATTTCGATTGGTCGGGGCCGCTGGTTCGGTGGCTTTGCACCAAATCATCCATCAGTTGGCTGTATTGGCCGTAGGTGATGGACGTTTCCAAGTGGCTGCGCCTGATGACGGGATGCGTGTGGGTGAGCATGATCTGTAAAACAGGTCTGGAAGTGAAAAACAATTGTTGCGTGGGCGGCAGGTTTGGCCTTTCGGGAAGATACTATTTTTTTGGCCCGCCACGCAATCCGGTGCCGAAAATTGCCGTCCGATTGGGGAAACGACCCGGAAAAAAAGATAAATTTACGGGCTACCTCCCTTTATTGGCCACACGGGCCGGATTTCGGGAGTGCAAGCCGCAAACCCACCCGTGCGAAAGGTTACCAAACCGCCGGTTTGCCATCAACGTTTGAAACCATGACAGACGACAACCTGATTGCGCAGATTCGCGGAGGCGACGAAAACAAGCTCGCGGCCATTTACCGCGCCTACCGCAACGATTTCATCTACTGGGCGGTAAAGCATTTCTCGTGCGACGAAGACTTGGCCAAGGACGTGTTTCAGGTGTCCGTCACGATACTCTACGAAAACATCATGTCGGGCAAGCTGGGCAAACTAAGCAGTTCGGTCAAGACCTACCTGTTTGCCATCGGCAAAAACAAGTTGCACGAAAACCAAGTGCGGCGCGACCGTGATTTGAAAATACAGCAGCACGAAGGACGAAAAATCAAGGAGAATTTCCAACTCGAACCGCTGGAAGGCGAAACGGCAGATGAACGCGAAACACTGTACCAAACGCTGGAAAAGGCACTCAACGAACTCGGCGAACCCTGCCGCACGGTGCTGGAAATGTACTACTACCGCCAAATGAGCATTGACCAGATTGCCGGTGCGCTGCAATACAAGAGCACCGACTCCACGAAAACCCAAAAATACAAGTGCCTGACACGCCTGAAAAAAATATTCGCCGAGCAGATGAAGACGATTTGAATGTTTCGCATTTGCCGCCGCGAAAAGCCGGGTTTGGGCTTTTTCAACGATACTATTTCCAAACGCGGTGATGTTACGGGTTCGGATTGCAAAAACGGCAAACAGATGAATGTATGGAAAACACCGAATTGATAGAACGCTTCCTGGAAGGCAGCCTAAGCCCCGTGGAGCGGCAGGCATTTGAGCGGCGCGAAGCCCAGGAACCCGCCTTGACGGAAGAAGTGGCCTTGCAGCGCCAAATCCGCGACGGGTTGCGGGCCACGGGGCGCGGCCGGATGCTGTCGAAACTGGAAGTGGCCGAAGGCCGGATGTCGGTTTACCACCCGCCCGCGCAAGTGCTCCGGTTTGGCGAAAGCACGCGCCAGCGGTTTTACTGGGCGGCGGCGGCGGCCGTGCTGCTGCTGATTCCGGTGTACCTGTGGCTCAAAGCCAATCCGGCCAACGAACGGCTGTTTGCCGCCTACTTTGTGCCCTACCAACAGGCGGCAGGCCAGCCCGTTGCCCAGGATCCGCTCAGCCGCGCCCTGCGGCAATACCGCGACAAGAATTATGCCCAGGCCCTGCCCATGCTGGAGCAGATCGTGGAAAAAGGCGGTGTCTCGGATTCCGCGTTGTTTTACAAGGCCAACGTGGATTTGCAACTGGATCATCCGCAGGAAGCCATTGGCGGTTTGCAACGGATTGTACCGCAATCCAGCTTTTACGATGAGGCGCAATGGTATTTGGCACTGGCTTACCTGCAAGCCAACGAAACCGGGAAGGCGAAGGAAATAGTATCGGAAATAAACCGCAAACCCGGTCATCCGTACTACAAACAGGCGGGAAAACTGGCTAGGAAACTGAAGTGATTGATGTTACGCAAAAGTTTACCCAGCCCGTCATTGCGAGGAACGAAGCAATCTGCCGGATTCCGTCGGCCCGCAATGTTCCCGTTCGGGCGTGTCCGGCGCGGAAACAGCCTTGCGGGGCGGCTTTTGGCGCGCCTGCCCGTGGACAGATTGCTTCGTGCCTCGCAATGACGGTTCTCCCGTGCCTGCCGAACCGCTGGGTTTGGGCTTTTTGAAAGATACTATTTTGGCCGGCAGTCCACGGAATGTCGCAAGACTAACTGATTTCCAGCACGATTTTGCCGAATTGGCTTGATTGCTCCAAGTAATCAAGGGCGGCGTTGCCTTGGGCCAGCGGGAAGGTTTTGCTTGTCACGGGAACAATCCGGTGGGCGGCCACAAAATCCACCATTGCCGCGAATTCGGCTGCCGAACCCATGGTAGTACCCAGCACGCTGAGTTGCTTCCAAAAAACCCGCGCCGGCACAATCCCATTGATCACGCCCTTGGTGCCGCCGAAAAAAACAATCCTGCCGCCAACGTCCGCCAGATCAATTAGTTTCACAAACCCATCGCCAGCGGCACTGTCAATGATCACGTCAAAGGCTCCGGCTTGGGTTTTGAGTTGCTCCGCCCAATCGGGCTGTGTGTAGTTGGCTCCGGCGGTGGCCCCGAGTTGCACGGCCAGCCTTATCTTCTCGTCCGAGCCGGAAGTGACATACACTTTTGCACCGGCAGCGAGGGCAAATTGCAATGCAAACAACGCCACGCCGCCGCCAATGCCCGTCACCAGCACTTTTTCGCCGGGCTGTACGGCGGCGCGGCTGAACAACGCCCGGTAAGCGGTAAGGCCGGCCAAGGGCAGGGCGGCGGATTGCTGCCATGTCAGGTGCGCGGGTTTGGCAACGATATTGGCGGCGGGCACGGCCACGTACTCGGCAAACGTGCCGCTGTCGGGCAAGCCCAAAATCTTAAATTCCTTGGCGTGAACCTTTGGATTCACACCCCAACCCATGCCCGGATTGATGATGACTTCGCGGCCAAGCAAATTTTCAGGTACGCCTGCGCCAACCCCGGCCACAATGCCCGCGCCATCGGAGCCGAGAATGGATGGAAATTCAATGCCGGCGTATTGGCCCTTGCGTATCCAGACATCGCGGTGGTTGAGGGCGGCGGTTTTGAGTTGCACCAATACCTCGCCCGCCGCCGCAGTGGGTTCGGGCATTTCCCGCAATTGCAACGGCAGGTCTATTCCTTCAAAGACAAGGGCTTTCATTTTCGGTTTTGCGTTTGCTGTTTGGAAAGTGCGGCGGGTTTGGGCTTTCAGGAGGATACTGTTTTGTACCTGTCAGAGACGTTGCGGTGCAACGTCTCTACCGGAAACGGCAAACGTCGGGTTTGGGCTTTTTAAAAGATACTATTTTGGTTTGTCATTCCGACAAAGGGGGTTTGGGGTTTTGGAACATACTGTTGTCAAGAAACGGCGGGTTGGGTTTCCAGTTCGTGCCAGATCAGGGCGGCGGCACCGAGTACGGCGGTGTTGGCTCCCGTCAGTCCGGAGGTGAGCAGCTTGGCCTTGCCCCGGAAAATGGGCATCATGAACGATTCCATGTAACGGCGCGTGGGCTCGAACAGGTATTCCTGCGCACGGGTAAGCCCGCCAAACAGGATGAAGGCTTCGGGGCTGAGGATGGCCATGACATCGGCGAGTTTCATGCCCAGGATGCGGCCCGTGTATTCAAACGCCTCAATCGCGATGCGGTCGCCGCGCGTGGCCGAGTCGGTGATCATGCTGGCATCCAGGTCTTCAAAGCTGATGCGGCGCATCTCGCTGTCCTCGTTGTGGTCGGCCAGCAATTTATAAACCGTGCGCCGGATGCCCGTGGCCGAAACGTAGGTTTCAAGGCAGCCTTTTTTGCCGCAGCCGCACATCCGTCCGTTGGGGTTTACCACCACGTGGCCCAGCTCGCCGGCAAAGCCGTCAGCACCGTAGGCCAGCTTGCCATCCACCACAAAGCCACTGCCCAAGCCCGTGCCCAGCGTGATGATCACAAAGTTCTTCATGCCCTTGGCCACGCCGAATTTCATTTCGCCGAGGGCGGCGGCGTTGGCATCGTTGGTCAGTCTGCAAGGCAGCTTGTAGTGTTCCTCCACCCACTGCGCCAGCGGCACGTAATCGCTCCATTGCAGGTTGGCGGGCATTTCAACGGTTCCCTTGTAATAGTTGCCGTTGGGCACGCCAATGCCAATGCCAGCGATGGTGATCTTGTCGCGCAGGGGCATGATGAGCTTGTCCACGGCGCGGTACAGGCGGGGCAGGAATTTGTCGGCATCATCCTCGCCCGTGGGGATTGAGGTGTCGGCGAGGCAAACGCCTTCTTTGTCCACAAATCCCAGTTTGGTGTTGGTTCCGCCAATGTCAATGCCCAAGGCAACTTCTTTCATAATGGTCCGTTAATGGTACTTTCGTCAGTGATATTACGGACGGATTACGGAAAAATACCGTTCCGTGCCGCAGCGCACAAGCATTCAAGCGAAGCAAAACCTGCCGGGCCGCCTACTTGGCGCGTCAATATAGAAAAGAAAAACGGTTCGCTCCAAAACGGCGGCACGGCGATGCCACAGCCGGGTTTGTGAAAATACACGGTTGCGTAGTTGTGACTGCCCCCGTTATTTCGGCAGCATCGGTGTTACTGCCAAGAGGCGGCACAAACCTAAAAATCGTGACGGGTTTGGTTAGTTTGCGTGAAAAGTGTGGTAACTTTGCGAAAAACTCATTTGAATCCCCTTCCATAGAAACGAAGCGGTGTACCTCTTGCCTTTGGGTATGGATAGCAAACACAATCTTGACAAGGTCACCGCTGGTGGATTATTGGTAGCCTTGGGCATCATTTACGGCGATATCGGCACCTCGCCGCTCTACGTTTTCAACGCCATTATCGGCAAGAGTGCCATTGACAGTGAGGTGGTTTTCGGCAGCCTCTCGTGCATCTTCTGGACACTGACGCTCCAAACCACCATCAAATACGTAATCCTGACGCTCCGCGCGGACAACAACGGCGAGGGCGGCATTTTCTCACTCTACGCCTTGGTGCGGCGGTATGCCAAGTGGCTCATCGTGCCGGCCATTGTGGGCGGCAGCGCACTGCTGGCCGACGGCATCATTACCCCGCCCATTTCGGTGGCTTCCGCCGTGGATGGCCTGCGGCTGATCAAGCCCGACATTACCACCAACCTGCTGGTTACCATTGTGATCGGCATCATCACGTTCCTGTTCCTGTTGCAAGCCTTGGGCACCCAGTTGGTCGGCAAGTCGTTCGGCCCGCTCATGACTGTCTGGTTCACCACATTGGCCGTGTTGGGCATTGTGAACCTGGCCGAAGACTGGCATATTCTGGCCGCCATCAACCCTTACCACGCTTACAACCTGCTGGTCAACCATCCGGGCGGATTCTGGCTGCTCGGAGCGGTGTTTTTGTGTACTACGGGAGCCGAAGCCCTCTACTCCGACCTGGGTCACTGCGGGCGGGGCAACATCCGTGTCAGTTGGATTTTCGTCAAGTCGTGCCTGCTGCTCAATTATTTCGGGCAGGGTGCTTGGCTGGTGGCGCACGCAGGCCAAGTGCTGGACAAAAGCGTTTTTTTCTCCATCATGCCCGAATGGTTCATTCTGCCCGGTATCTGCATTGCCACGCTGGCCGCCATCATTGCCAGCCAAGCCTTGATTTCCGGCTCATTCACGCTCATCAACGAGGCTATCCGGCTTGGCCTGTGGCCCAAGGTGCGCATTAAGTTCCCGACCAACTTGCGCGGGCAAACCTACGTGCCCAGCATCAACTGGCTGCTCTGGACGGGCTGCGTGGGCGTTGTGCTTTATTTCAGGGAAGCCGCCAACATGGAAGCCGCCTACGGCCTTGCCATCACCGTGACCATGCTTTCCACCACAATCCTGCTTACCTACTGGCTCTACACCATACATACGCGCAAGATTGTGGTGTGGGCGGTTTTCATTTTGTACATGGCCATTGAACTGTCGTTTCTGGTGGCCAACCTGAGCAAATTCCCGCATGGCGGCTTTGTGTCGCTGGCCATTGGCGGGTTGCTGCTGTCGGTGATGTACGTCTGGATACGCGCCAACCGCATCAAGCAACGGCTGCTGCAGTTTGTGCGGCTGGAGGAATACATTGAGCCTTTGCAGGAACTGAGCATTGACCAAAGCGTGCC
Organism: Sphingobacteriales bacterium; assembly: GCA_043789005.1. Lineage (GTDB taxonomy): Bacteria > Bacteroidota > Bacteroidia > Cytophagales > 172606-1 > Xanthocytophaga. The sequence goes on along the minus strand of JAYWIH010000060.1, from coordinate 35,827 downwards.
CAAATATGCCACGCACCTGGTTTTCCTGACCAATGCCCGCATGGAAAGCGAGATAGAGCAGACAATCATTTACTCGATTTTCCAGAAACGCCCCAAGCGGGCCGACATCTATTGGTTTATCCACGTGGACACCACCGACGACCCGTACACGATGGAATATACCGTGGACATCAAGGCGGTTGACGACCTGATAAAAGTCAATTTCCGGCTTGGCTTCCGGGTGGAGCAGCGCATCAACCTGTTTTTCCGCAAGGTGGTCGAAGACATGGTGCGCAACAAGGAGGTGGACATCACCAGCCGCTACGAATCGCTGAGCCGCCAGCACGTGATCGGCGACTTCCGCTTTGTGGTCTTTGAACGCTTTCTATCCTACGAAAACGAACTCACGCCCGGCGAACGGATGATCATGAACGCGTATTTCTTCATCAAGCAGTTTACGCCAGGCGATGACCGCTGGTTTGGCTTGGACACGAGTTCGGTGAAATTGGAAAAAGTGCCCCTCGTGATCCGCCCGACCGAAAAAGTGCGCCTCACCCGCGTGGACCGCAATACCGACGGCACCCTCACGCGGCGGGTGATCAACGGCGGAATCAGGGAGCCTGCCTGCGAAGTTGAAATCCCGAAAGCGGAGGCACGCACAACGCGGCTTGAATAAGAAAAGGTTTTTGCAGGTTCCGGAAAATTGCTTCTGTGCGGCCACCACCGCCCATGGCAGCCCGGAAATCCCTTCCAAACCGCACGGTGGGGTTTGGGCGTTTCAAAACATACTATTTCATATTCATCCGGAAAACACGAGGCACGCATGGCAAGGCAACGAATCGCGATTGACATGGACGACGTGCTGGCCGATGCCGCCGGACGGTTCATTGAATACGCCGGAACCCGCTTGGGCAGGCACATAAAAACCGTTGACCTGCATAACCGCACATGGGCCGACGTGGCGGGCACCACCCAGGAAACCGTCAGGGGCTGGCTGCTGGAAGAGGGCTTTTTCCGGGGCATGAAACTGATACCCGACAGCCAGGAAGTGGTGCGGAAACTATCGGAAAAATACGAGATTTTCATTGTCTCCGCCGCCATGGAGTTCCCCAATTCGCTCAAGGAGAAACTGGAATGGATGCACGAGCATTTTCCGTTCATCACGTGGCACCACATTGTGTTTTGCGGCCACAAGCACATGATCCAAGCCGACTACCTGATAGACGACCACGAGAAAAACCTGGTCAATTTCACCAATGGCAAGCCGCTGCTCTTCACCGCCCCGCACAACCTGCACCTGAACCACTACACCCGCGTGAACAACTGGCGCGAAGTGGAGGCCATGCTGCTGTGACGCGTTTTGGCTGGCAGTTGCCCAAGCACTGCCAAGCAGACGGGCGGCGGCCTTAGTGCTGGCAGCGGCAGGTATCCGCATACACCGGCCTGAAACGCATCATCTTCCGCACAGGCCATGAATACGGACGGGTCAGGCCGGGATCATTGCTGATTCCGTTCCTGACTTCCAGATGCCGCTGCTTGCCCCCGCGACGGTAGTCCACAAAAAAATCGTGGCGGGTTTCGCTGGCTGCCCGCTGGAACTCAAAACAGGTTATCATCCGTTTGCCATCCGAAAACCCGCGCAAGGCAGGCGCATCCGTCCGCACGATGGTCACCAGATCGTCCTGCCAACGCATGGCGAGCAGGTTGCGGGGCATGAAAATGTGGTTGGTCATGTTGCCTTCGGTGCGCAGGTTGCTAAACATGGAGTAACTGGTCTGGGTTTTCAAACCCAGATAGGGCGACAATCCATTGACAAACACAACCAGCACAAACACCCACATGACCCGCGGATGCGGGGCAAAGGTATCGCCAAACGAACGTTCGCCGGGGGGAGGGCCGACGAGGAACCGCACGTAAACGGCAAATGTAAACGCCCACCAGACATACCACAGCACAAACGCCGCTTGCACAAAGCCGCCGTGCCGGTACTGGTGCAGCCAAAGAAATAGTATCGCCGCCAACACCGAAACCCCCGCCATCCGATAAGAGACTTTACGGAAACGCCCGCGCCACCGGGCAGCTTGGATGGCCAATGCGTCGTTGAAACCGGGCGGCGTGAACAGGTAAAAAAAACCGACCAGCAAGGCGGAAAAACTGTATAACCCCGAATGCGGGTGCAGCGACAGGACAAAGTGGAAGACCAGCCCGAGCAGGATGCCCCAGCGGCGGGTGGGGCGGAACAGGAAAAAAACCGGAATGAGCAACTCGATTGCCAGCGTGCCCCACACCGCCAGTAGCTTGGCCCAATAAGGGAAATAAGTGAACTGGAAATGCTCCAGAAGCCCGCGCATCAGGAATGTGCCGCAACTGATTTCCGGATTGAAATAATCCCAGTTGAGCTTATGGAAAACGGCGTAAAAATACAGCAGTATGATGCTGATGCGGGCCATCGGGGCAAAGCCTTCAAATATTTTTTCCCTTGAAACCGGACTTTCCCTGTTATCCTTTTGCCAGTATGCGGTATTAATGCCGTACAACAGTGAAAACAGGATGCCGGCATCCACGTAAAACTCAAACAGGATATGGTTGGGATTGAAAGGCATCCAGTGCAGCGTGCGGAGCATACTGGCAATTAGCAGCAGCAGCAGCACCCACACGGATTGCGGACGCACCAATGCCAGCACAACCGCAGCCATGAGCAAATAGCCCCACTTGTCGTGCTGCATGGCCCATTCCGGAAAGGAAACCTGGTGGAAAAACCGGACGGAAGCCCACAGGAACGTAAACACCGTCAGCCGGTCGAACTTGTGGGCGGCAGCACCCAAAGCAACACTACGCATGGAAACCAAAACAAAATTGTGAAACGCAAACGTTGAAATTCAAGCTCCGCCCATTTTATTTACTGCTGTTAGGCAGTCATATTCCAGACCACCCACACCAGTTGATTTTATCCATGAACCGAATTACACAATTGGATGGACTAAGAGGTTTTTTCATCTTGCTCATTACCGTAAATCACATTGAAAATCCGCTCAACCGCTACACGCAACAGCCTTTCGGATACGCTTCGGCGGCCGAGGGGTTCGTGTTTGTGTCGGGCTTGGTGGCGGGCTTGGTTTACAACCGGAAACTCGACCGGATGGGTGTGGCCCGGCTGAAGAGCGACATCCTTGCCCGCACCCGTAAAATCTACCTTTACCACCTTGCGGTTTTGGTGGTCGCGTGTGCGGCCATTTATTTCTCTCCGGTACATCAGCACCATTGGCAGCCCCTCTTCCACCGGTTTCTCAATCAGCCCACGCAGGCACTCGCCTTGGGTATGGTCTTGCTTCACCAGCCCGATTTCCACGATATCCTTCCGCTTTACTGTATTTTCCTGCTTTTCGTACCCCTGCTGATACGGCAGTTCCGGAAGAACCGTGCCGTACTGGTGTTCGGGGTGAGCATCGGCTTGTGGGCCGTCAGCCAGATCGGGTTCGGATTCAGCTTCAAGATGCACAACGCTGTATCGCCTTATTTTCCGGGTTTTGAGCTGGGCAACATGGATATGTTTGCTTGGCAATTGCTGTTTGTCGCGGGCGTGTATGTTGCCTCGCGCCGGTACAGTGGCAATGAAATCCGGATATCCGCATCGGCGCTGTGGCTTTGCCTGCCCTTGGTTACTATTCTCATCCTGCACCGCCACCATATCTGGATGTATGAAAGTTCGGTCACCACCAACCTTTTCGACAAGCAACGCCTCGGCATCTTGCGCCTGGCCAATTTTGCCTCACTGGTGGTTGTTATCAGCCTGATTATGAAGCGGTTCCCGTCCTCGTTCAACCAGCCGTGGCTGGTGGTGATGGGCAAACACTCACTACCGGTTTTTTCCATGCACATCCTGCTCATCTTCCTGCTGCAGCCTCCAGTGGCTTATTACAGCCACAAGGATCCGGCAGTTGCGGTCTTGTTTGCGGCATTTGTGGCTGCCTGCCTGTACCTGACGGCCCGGTGGCGCGAAAAGGGAGTGGAAACCCGGAAAAACGCATTGGCCGCCCAGGCAGAACCGGAAGGCAGCGGCGTGTGTGTGCCGGAGCCTGTGCCGAAATGAGGGGCGGCAAAAATAGTATCCCGCCAAAAGCCCAAACCCGCCCTCCAAGGTTTCCGCCTGTCGGCTAATTATTTACTGCTGTCAGGGGGCATAAAACAACCGTTCTTGCGAGGCACGAAGCCGCTCCTCGCAATGACGGGCTGCGTAAATTCGTGCGTCACACCAGTCAGTGAAAATCAGGCCATCTTTTTGCCTTTCATGTCGCGCAGCAGACGGTTGGAAAACAGGAACTCCTGCAGTTCAGGCACTTGCGTGTCGGCCACGACCTGCGTGGTGCCTTCCCAGAGTTTGCGGCCCATGTTCAGGTACATGATGGATTCGCCGATGGTCATCACCGAGTTCATGTCGTGGGTGACGATGATGGTGGTCATCTTGAACTCGTCGGTGATTTCCGAGATCAGCTCGTCAATCTTGATGGACGTGAGCGGATCTAGGCCGGAGTTGGGTTCATCGCAGAACAAGTACTTGGGGTTGAGCACAATAGCCCGCGCAATGCCGACGCGTTTCTGCATCCCGCCGCTGATTTCGGAAGGCATCCGTTTGGCCGCAGCTTCCAGCCCCACGCGTTGCAGGCAAAAGTTCACCCGATCTTGCTTTTCGCTTTTGGGCGTGTCGGTGAGCATGTCCATCGGGAACATCACGTTTTCCTCCACGGTCTTGGAATCGAACAGGGCACTGCCTTGGAACAGCATCCCGATTTCGCGGCGGATGGCGCGTTTGGTTTCGGCATCGCCACCGATGAAATCGCGTCCGTCGTAGAGCACTTTTCCGGCATCGGGCTTTATCAGGCCCACAATGCACTTGAGCAGCACCGACTTGCCGTGCCCGCTCTGCCCGATAATCAGGCTGGTGTTGCTGTCCTCAAACCGCCCGCTGACATCCTGCAACACCGCCTTGCCATTGAAAGTCTTGGATATTCCCTGTACTTCGATCATTTTTTTCCGTTTCGGCTTTACGTCTGCCGTTGTAAATAGTGTCTTTTGGAAAGGCCAAACCCGGCTTCCCCACAACGGCAAACCGGAAACGCCACCTCTTTTTTCACAACAGCAATTGCGCCAGCAAGTAATCGGCCAGAAGTATGGCAATGCAACTGTTGGTCACGGCCTTGGTGCTCGACTGGCCGACTTCCAGCGCGCCGCCACGCGTGTAATAACCCGAAAATGCGGAGATGGACGCAATCAGAAACGCGAATACGACGGATTTGATCAGCGCGAACTGCACGTTGTACGGAATGAAATCGGCCCGGATGCCGTAGATGTATTCCGAACCGGATACCACACCCGTAGCCGTACTCGACAAGTAGCCGCCGTAGATGGACAGGAAGCCCGCCAACACCACCAGCATCGGGAACACGATTATGGCGGCGATGATTTTGGGCAGCACCAGGTAGCTCGCCGAGTTGATGCCCATCACTTCCAGCGCGTCTATCTGCTCGGTGATGCGCATGGTTCCCAGTCCGCCCGCAATGTTGGAACCCACCTTGCCCGCCAACACAATGGAAATGATGGTGGGGGCGAGTTCGAGTATCGTGGTGTCGCGCACCAAGAGGCCGATGATGTACAGCGGTATCAGCGGGCTGATCAGGTTGTAGGCCGTCTGCAAGGCCGTCACCGCGCCGATGAACGAGGAGACAATGACCACAATGAATATCGAGTCAATGCCGATCAGCACGCACTCATCGAGCACGCGGTTCACGTATACGCTCATTTTTTCGCGGTTCCTGAACATCGAGCCGATGAACAGGCAGTACCGCCCCAGTTGTTCCAGTAATTTCAATCTGTTACGGTTTGATGGTTGCCCGGTGTCGGATAAAAACCACGGGGCCGGAAAAACCCAATCCGGACAAAAAATGGTAGCTTTGCGCGGAATGGGTCTATTTTCGGGCTAAAGTACAATTTTTATCTTTCCGGCTTTTTTCTTTTTGGTTTTTCTTTCCACATCCATGACAAACAAACTACTGGTGGTGACCGGCGGCAGCAAGGGAATAGGGCGGGCCATTGCCCTCCGGTTTGCCCGCAACGGCTACGACGTGGCCACGTGTGCCCGCAACGAAAGCGATTTGCTGCTGCTGCAAGGCGAATTTAAAACCATGTTTCCGGCGCAAAAGCTGTTCTGGCAGGTGGCCGACTTGTCGAGCAAAGACCAAGTGGCCGGTTTTGCGGATTTTGTGGGCCGACTTGGCCGGCCGGTTGGGGTGCTGGTCAACAACACCGGGGTTTTCATGCCCGGCCAGTTGCACAACGAACCCGAAGGCGCATTGGAATCGCAGATTGAGACAAACCTGTATTCGGCCTACCACCTGACGCGGGCCTTGTTGCCGCCCATGATTGAGCGGCAAACGGGCGACATTTTCAACATCTGCTCCATTGCCAGCATCATGGCTTACCCGAATGGCGGCTCGTACAGCATCAGCAAGTTCGCGCTGTACGGCATGAGCAAGGTGTTTCGCGAGGAACTCAAACCGCACGGCATCCGCGTGACGGCGGTGCTGCCCGGAGCCACGCTCACCGGCAGTTGGGGCGGCACCGACCTGCCGCCCGACCGCTTCATGCAGCCCGATGACGTGGCCGAGGCCATTTACGGGGCGCACCAATTATCCAGAAACACGGTATTGGAGGAAATCCTGCTGCGTCCGCAACTGGGCGACATCTGAACACTCCTTTACCGGAATGACACAGCCGAACATTCGGCGCGGCAAAGACGTTTTGAAAATAGTATCTTTCAAAAACGCCAAACCCGACCGTGGACTCATTCATTCTCTCAATCAAAATTCAGGATTGCCGAAATAGTATCTTTTAAAAAGGCCAAACCCCCATGCTCACCGACCCGAAGACTGCTGCCAATCCCTCCTACTGCGCATCGCTGACCCAGTACGTGCGGCGCAAAACCATTACGGTAAACATCGGTGATGTGCCGATGGGCAGCGATTACCCGATCCGGGTGCAGTCCATGACGACGATTGACACCATGGACACGCTGGGTTCGGTGGAGCAGACGCTGCGCATGGTGGAGTCGGGGTGCGAATACGTGCGCATTACGGCTCCGAGCATCAAGGAAGCCGAGAATCTGGCCAATATCCGCAACGAACTGCGGCGGCGCGGCTGCACGGTTCCGCTCATTGCCGACATCCATTTCACGCCCAACGCCGCCGAACTGGCCGCCCGCATCGTGGAGAAAGTGCGCGTGAATCCGGGCAACTACGCCGACAAGAAACGCTTTGAAACGATTGACTACACCGATATTTCGTACCAAGCCGAACTGGACCGTATCCGGCAGAAATTCATTCCGCTCGTCAGAATCTGCAAGGAATACGGCACGGCCATGCGCATCGGCACCAACCACGGCTCGCTGAGCGACCGCATCCTGAGCCGCTACGGCGACACGCCGCTGGGCATGGTGGAATCGGCACTGGAGTTTTTGCGCATCTGCGAGGAACTGGATTATCACAACATCGTGATTTCGATGAAAGCCTCCAATACGCAGGTCATGGTGCAGGCATACCGTCTGCTGGTGAGCAAATTGACGGAAGAAGGATTGCGGCCCTACCCGCTGCACCTGGGCGTGACTGAGGCGGGCGAAGCCGAAGACGGACGCATAAAATCGGCGTTGGGCATTGGCGCATTGCTTGAAGACGGCCTCGGCGACACCGTGCGCGTGTCGCTGACCGAAGCCCCCGAAGCCGAAGCCCCCGTGGCCCGCGCCCTGATTGACCGCTACACGCACCGCGCCGAAAAAGCAAAGCCGATTCAGAATTCGGAATTCGGTATTCTGAATTCCGAATTCAGTCCTTATCAATACCATCGCCGCCCGACGCACGAAGTGGCCAATGTTGGCGGACAGAACGTGCCGCGCGTCATCGCCGATTTTTCGCGCGTGCCGGATGTACGCATGGAAGACCTGAAAAGCACCGGGCATTTTTATATGCCGCTGCTCGACAAATGGAAACTCAACGACTTGGGGGCGGATTATATTTACGCGGGCACGCAGCCCATTCCGTTCATGGTTGCCAACGGCTCGCGGCAGATGTTGGATTACAGTGCGTGGCAAAATCTTGAAGACCGGAACAACACATACCCGCTATTCAGCAGTGCGGAATATTTGCAAGCCACCGCAACGCACCCGGAAATGAATTTTGTGGCGATGACTTACAAGGATTGGCAACCTGAATCGGCGGGGTTCATTGAAAAGCTGAAAACAGACAAAACCATTGTCCTGTGGCTCACCACCGCCAACGAACACGCCATGGCGGCACTGAGGCGGCTGTTTTTCTATCTTTTGGAACAGGGAATCACTTGTCCGGCAGTGATCCGGCGGGATTATAGTTCGGAAATTCCCGAGGAAAGCACGCTGCTCCACGCCTCCACCGACGCGGGTGGCCTGCTCATTGACGGCTTCGGCGACGGCATCATGCTTGGAACATCGCAGTTGCAACCTGCCGGAAAGCCGGAAACGTTGAAGAAACTCTCGTTCCTGAACCAGACCGCCTTCGGCATCTTGCAGGCGGCACGCACGCGCATGAGCAAAACCGAATACATATCATGCCCCAGTTGTGGCCGCACGCTGTTTGACCTGCAAGAAGTGACGGCCATGATCCGCAAACGTACCGACCACCTGAAAGGCATCAAAATCGGCATCATGGGCTGCATCGTGAACGGCCCCGGCGAAATGGCCGATGCCGATTACGGCTACGTGGGTTCGGGCGTGGGCAAAATCACGCTTTATCGCGGCCAGAACGTGGTGAAACGCAGCGTGGCCTCGGCCAAGGCTTTGGATGAACTGATTGGCCTGATCAAGGAAGACGGCCGCTGGACGGAATACGAACCGCAACTGTAGAGACGTTGCATTGCAACGTCTCCATCCGCGACGGCAATCTTTCCCGTCGCCGGAAAATAGTATCTTTTAAAAACCCCAAACCCGCCCGTGCAATGCGTCAAACCTTCACTCCGGCTGGATGTGGTTTCGGTCAATGAACTCGCGGAAAGCCCGGCGGTAGGTGTCGCTGATGGGAATGAAGACGCTGCCCACCTGCACTTTTTCCTTGTGGATGGCATCCACGCCTTCGAGCGAAACAATGTAGGAATGGTGGATGCGGATGAAACGGTCGGCGGGCAATTGGTCTTCCAGCGACTTGAGACGTTGCAGGCTCACGATTTTTTGCTGGCGCGTGTGGATGGCAACGTAATCCTTCAGCCCTTCCACGAACAGAATGTCGCTGAGGCGGATTTTTACCAGTTTGGTGCCGTCTTTCACAAAGATGAATGGTTGCGGGGATTCGGCAACCGGCTTTTCAAAAACCAGCTTTTCAATGGATTTTTCCCGGATGTTTTCCACGGGCGGTTGCGTGGCGGCCAGGCGTTGGGTGGCTTTCTCAACGGCTTTCAGAAACCGCTCCAAGGTAATGGGTTTCAGCAGGTAATCCAGCACATCGAGTTCGTAGCCTTCCAGCGCGTAATCCGAATAGGCGGTGGTGAGGATTACCAGCGGCTTGCGGTGCAGGATTTTGAGCAGCGTGATTCCGGTGATTTCGGGCATTTGGATGTCCAGAAACAGGATGTCCACGGCGTGGTTGCGCAAAAATTCCATGGCATCCAGCGGACTGGCGCATGATTGCAGCAGTTGCAGCGAAGGCACTTTCTGCACGTACTGCTCCAGCAGGCTGCGGGCCAGCGGCTCATCCTCCACAATCAGGCAGGTGATGTTCATCGGGATGATGGAAAATCCGGCTGGGTGGTTGTCGGAGACCAATTTTCCATGCCAGTTTCAGCAACAGGCAGGTTTGGCCTTTTCAAAACATACTATTTTGTGGCGGACGGAGATGTTGCAATGCAACGTCCCTACATTTTGCAACGCATTTGAACGGTAAACGCAAAACGGCAAACGCACTCAGCCGTTCAGATTTTCTTCATCAGCGGAATCACGGTGACTTTGCCGCGCGGCTCTTTCACTTTGTCGTCGGTGATGCGTACCACGTGTGCCCCGAACGGCGTTTGCACCACAAACAAGTCGCCTTTTTTGCCGTTCATGACGGCGGTTTCAAATTCCCTGACCATCATGCCCTCGCCAAACCAGCCGATGTCGCCGCCCGTTTTGGCAGTCTCGTCCTGGCCGTATTTCTTGGCGGCTTCGGCAAAATCCAGCCCCTTGCCGATTTCCTTCAAAATCTTGTTTGCCCTTTTCACCGTATTTGCCGTATCCTTTTTGGTGGTCCCGTCGGGTTTCAGGAAAATATGGCTGGCCTTCAGGCGGTAGGTGCTGTCGAAACCGGTAATCTTGTACAGGATTGCGTAACCTTCCAGGTACAGCGGCCCCACCACATCGCCCGTGTTGCCGTTGAAAAACAATTGTTCCATGAAACCGGCAATTTCGGAACGCGTGTAGGCATCGTACCGGAACGGAAACTCGCTGTTGTTGACCACAAACAGCGAGTCGTTGGCGGTCGCCTTGAAATAGGGCTTGCGCACTTCGGCCCAGATGCGGGCCTGCGTCTGCGCCTCCAGCGTCGAGTCGGTTTCAGCTTGTGCGTAAACGGCAGGAATACTCAGGAATACGGATAGAAACAGAAAAACAAAAAACGGTTTTTTCATGTGATTGGATGGCGTTTAGCCCGCAAAATTGGCGGTTTTTGCAGACTAAAACAAATGCCGGGGCGGCCCGCGCTCCAAAGCCGTTGAAACGGCTGGAAGAACCGCGCCTTTCCATTATCCCACGGCTGAAGCCGTGGGCGGTGTGGTTTACCGCACATTTGAAAACACTACCGCACAAAGGGTAGGTTTGCGCATTCAAAAACATACTATTTTGCGCTGCACGTCGCACCGGCAAGCAGTTGGTTCATGGTTTTCCAAATTCCGTTCCGGCCTTTTCCAGCATCGGAAACGCAAAAAGCCAATGCCTCACACAAGTGTTCCGCCAGAAATATCACCGGAAGAATAATCTATTGCAATAATTCAATAAATCATTATAATATTTTAAAAACATTGCGTTTTATATATTTTTAATTTTGATTTGGATTCTCAATCGGAATTAAATTTTATGGCGGTATCACACATCCATTTCGCCCGTTCCGGCACCGGGGTTTCGCCTTTTTCAAACATACTATTTTCCAAATCCATGCCAAACTTTACGCGTCGCAAGTTCATCCGGAAAGTTGCCGCCCTGACCGGTTCGGGCTACACGGCCATGGTCGCGCTGGATTTGATTCCGGCCGCCCCGGCCCAATCAATTAACTTGCCGGGGCGCGGAAACGGCAAGAAAATACTCATTCTCGGCGCGGGCATGGCCGGGCTGGCAGCAGCCTACCAACTCGGCAAATTGGGCTATGACTGCACACTGCTCGAAGCCCGCAGCCGCCCCGGTGGCCGCGTCTGGACAATCAGGGGCGGCACACAGGAAACCGAGCTGGACAGCCTGCCGCAAACCTGCCGCTTCGGCCAAGGCCAGTTTTTCAACGCCGGGGCCATGCGCATTCCGCACCACCACGCCTCGGTGATCCAGTATTGCCGCGAACTGGGCGTGCCACTGGAAAATTTCAGCAACACCAATGAGGGGGCGTTTTATTACAGCGAAGGCAAGGGCAAATACGCAAACCAGCGCATCAGGCAGCGCGAACTGCACAACGATGTGCGCGGCTACACCACCGAAATGCTCGCCAAAGTGATGGACCAAACCACGCTGGACGCGCCGCTGACGCAGCAGGACAAGGAAAAAATAATCGAATACCTGATGGCCGAAGGCAGCTTGGAACGCAACCGGCTCTACAAAGGCTCGCCGCGCCGGGGGTTTGCCACGCCGCCCGGAGCCTACGCGCAGGCGGGCACATCCGTGCCGCCGCCCTCCTTGCTTGAGTTGCTGGAATCGGGTTTCATGGATGCCAACTTTTACCGCATTCCCGAATACACTTACGAGCAGCAGAACACGATGCTTATGGTGAGTGGCGGCACCGACCGGCTGACCGACGCGCTGGTGAAAAAACTTGCCAGAAAGCCGCTTTACAACGCCGAGGTGAAGAAAATCATGAAAACCGCCGCCGGTGTCGCCATCACCTACCGCGACACGGTTAAAGGAACCGAGCAGCAACTCACCGGCGACTACTGCATCTGCACCATTCCACTGCCGGTGCTGGCGGGCATCGAAAACAACTTCTCGTCCAACACCGTGCGGGCCATTGATTTGGTGCCTTATAACAATACCGCCAAAATCGGGATGCAGTTCAAACGGCGTTTCTGGGAGGAGGACGATGGCATTTTTGGCGGCATCAGCCGCACCAACATGGACATCACGCAGATTGTGTATCCGTGTACGGGCTATTTTTCCAAGAAAGGCGTGCTGATTGGCTTTTACACGTACGGGGCCACTGCCGGAAAAATCGGTGGCCTGTCGCTGGCCGACCGCGAAAAACTGGCGTTGGAGCAGGGCGGCAAAATCCACCCGCAGTATGCCGCCGAGTTTGAAAACTCATTCTCCATCGCGTGGCAGAAAACCAAGTACAGCCAGGGCGGCTGGGCCATGTACCCGGCCGATGTGCGCGAGAAATACTACCCGGCCCTGCTGCAACCCGAAGGCAACATCTACTTTGCCGGCGACCACACGTCTTATTTAACCGCCTGGATTGCCGGAGCTTTTGAAGCCGCCCACCAAACCGTGAAATCCATCCACGAGCGGGTGCAGAAACAAGGGTCGTGAGTGGGTTGCCAACACAGTGTGTTCTGGAAAGCCCAAACCTGTTTGTCCTTCCGACAAAGGACGAATCGGGCCTGCACTTGGCCGCAACTCCGGGCTTGCGTGTGCGGTTACCGCCAAATTCCTTTTTGTCGGAATGACAAAGCAAAACAGTATGTTTTGAAAACCCCAAACCCGCCGCTGCTTGCCGCGCAAGCGGCTCGTGAAGACATGAGCCACGGATAGGAAGACACGAGCCACGGACAGACAGAGATGCAAAGCCCCGGAATGCCCCGGTTTGTGTCTTCACGAACCGGCAGCCAACACCAAAACAGGCGACCACTCCCCAACCAAAAATAGTACCCTTCAAAAACACCAAACCCACCCTTCAGCAAGATTACGACGCACTGGCGCAAGCGTCTGCTTGTGCCACTTACGGCTTTCTTTCCGCCCGGAAACAGTACACGCGTAAGCATTTGCAAAGTGCGGGCCGGATATTGCACATTTCAAATGGAAAATTTTAATATATTCATAAATACTTACTTTTTAATTGGTAATAATACCTACAGTTAAAATTTTATATTAATTCTTATAAAAAAGAACGTATAATATTTGGTTAAAGAGTTTTTTCTTACAACATTAGTGTCATCAAACAGCCAAGGACACATTCCTTGGCTTGCGCACGGACTAAACCAAGGCCGCAAAATGGTTTTCGTCCGTGCTTGGCAGCATACCGCCCTTTTTGCCGGTTTTCAGAGCCGTGCAAAAACCATGGGTGACCGCTTGCAGCGCATTTTCCAGTTTTGCCAGACATCCATTTACCGCACATTACCGCACACCGGGCTTTCCGTTGCCGGACATCGCATTCATGTGCGCTATCCGCAATCCCGGATCAAGTCGGAATAGTGCGGCCAAGATATTCGGCTGGGCTTGCCGTTTCGGACCGTTGCGGCCACGAGCCGGGCGGCAAGTTCCAGACCGAGCCAATGCCTTGCTTGCCAGCCAGTTAACGGGGCAGGCAATGGGTTTCCCTTTTCACAACCAAACCAAACAGAACCATGATGAGAAACCTACTTTCGGCTTGCCTGCTGGCCATGCTCGCCACCGGCCCGCTGTGGGCACAAACACGCACGGTCAGCGGCCGGATAACCGCCCAAGACGATGGCTCGGCTTTGCCGGGCGTGAATGTGCTCCTGAAGGGAACCACCACCGGAGCCATTACGGATGCGGAGGGCAAATACAAGCTGAGCGTGCCCGGCAGCGGCGGCACGCTCATATTCTCGTATATCGGCTATTTGGGTGCCGAAATGGCGGTAGGCAATCAGGAAGTGCTGGATTTCAAGCTGGCAACGGACACCAAAAGCTTGAGCGAAGTAGTGGTGACGGCTTTCGGCATTGAAAAGGAGAAAAAATCGCTGGGCTACGCCATTCAGGAAGTCAAGGGTTCGCAATTAGTCGAGGCCCGTTCGTCTAACGTGGTCAACGGCCTGTCGGGACGGATTGCCGGGGTGCGCGTAAATTCCAACGGCGGGCCGGGCAGCGGCTCCAATATCCAGATCAGGGGGCAGGCATCGGTTTCGGGCAACAACCAGCCGCTGATTGTCATTGACGGCGTACCGATCCAACAGAGTTCGGACAAGCAGTTTGGCGGGGGGATTTCGGAGGTCAGCCCGGACAACATCAAGGAGATATCCGTGCTCAAAGGCCCCAACGCGGCGGCCCTGTACGGTTCGCGGGCTTCCAACGGCGTAATCCTGATCACGACCAAAAATGGCGCGGGAACCAAGGGAATCGGCGTGGAAATAAACTCGAACGTGACCTTTGAACGCCCGTGGATAGAACCCAACTTCCAGAACACCTACGGCGGCGGCAACGGCTACCGCACTTGGTATTCCGATGGCTGGAGCAGCAGCATCACCAATCCGGCAGCGGTGGCGCAATACCGGGCGGCTTACGGCCCGGCGGCTCCGCTGTCGGGCACGGACGGCACGGATGAAAGCTGGGGCGCACCCATGGATGGCCGGCAGGTGCGCCAATGGCAGACCGGCACGGCAACCGCCCCGCTGACCCCGCAATCCGGCAGTTGGGATGAATTCTGGCAGACGGGCCGCTCCATCACAAACAACGTGGCACTGTCGGGCGGCAACGACAAGGGCAGCTTCCGGCTGTCGCTCGGGCGGCTGGACCAGAAAGGCATCGCCTACAACAACGATTTCCAGCGCAACAACTTCAAACTCAACACGGCCTACAATTTCACGCCGAAATTCAGCGCAACGATGTCGGGCGAATACATCAAGTCCGGCTCGGCAAACCGGGGTTTCACCGAAGGGCAGCAGTTCATCTGGTCGCACCGGCACATATCCTGGGAAGACCACAAGAACTGGCGCGACTACACGGACACGCACATCCAGCGCGCCCTGCCCGGCAAACCCGCCGACACCGACCCGCCCAACTGGCAGCACACTTTTTTCACCAACCCGTTTTTCATCCAGGAAAAACTGCCCTTCTCCAATGAGAAAGACCGCCTGGTGGGCAACATCGCCCTCAAATACCAGATCACCGACTACCTGAGCCTGCTGTTGCGCAGCGGCACCGACGTATGGACGGACACGCGCATCAACCGGATCAACTTTGAGCGGGTGCGCAACGGCAACCTCACGCCCGGACAGTATTCGGAGGAAGTGCTGCGCCGCCAGGAAACCAACAACGACTTCATCCTGAGCTTCAATAAGAACCTGGGCAGTGCCTTCTCGGTCAATGCGCAGGTGGGCGGCGTGCAGCGCACCAACTACGCCAAGCGCAATTTCACGCGGGTGGGCGGCATGGTGGTGGATGGCATCTACAACCTCGGCAACTCGGTGCCCAGCCTGAACCTGGCTGAAAGCAGCATCTTCAAATCGGAAATGCAGAGCCTGTTCGGGGCGTTCCAGGTGGGCTACCGCAACGCCCTGTTCCTGGATGTGACAGCCCGCAACGACTGGTCGAGCACGCTGCCCGCCAACAACCGCTCCTATTTCTATCCGTCGGTTTCGGCAAGCGCGGTGGTCACCGAACTGCTTGGCATCCAGAACAATATCTTTTCATTCGGCAAAATCCGGGCAAGCTGGGCGCAGGTGGGCAGCGACACCGACCCATACCGCCTGCAGCAGATTTTCCGGCCCTATGGCTCGTGGAACGGCAGCGTTCCGCAGTTCACCGAAAGCGCGGAAATCGCCAATTCCACGCTCAGGCCCGAAATCACAACCGGCATTGAACTGGGTACGGACTTGCGTTTCCTCAACAACCGCGTAGGTTTGGATGTGACGTACTACCAGCAAACCACCCGCGACCAGATTCTGGGGGTGGAAATATCCAAGGCTTCCGGTTACAATACCCGCATCCTGAATGCCGGGGAAGTAGTGAACAGGGGCTTGGAAGCCACGTTGAGCGGCACACCCGTGAAACTGAGCAACGGATTTGCGTGGGATGTGTCGGTGAATTTTGCCCGCAACCGCAACCGCGTGCTGTCGCTGGCCGAAGGCCTGACCACCTACACGCTGACCGAACGGCGCGGACTGACCTCAGAAGCCCGCGTGGGGCAGGCATTCGGCACGCTGTACGGCATCGGATTTGAGCGGGCACCCGACGGGCAGGTATTGTACAGGGACGGCCTGCCGGTGGTTTCGACAAGGCAGCAAATGCTGGGCAACATCCAGCCCGACTGGACGGGCGGCATCCAGAACACGCTTACATTCAAGGGAATCAGCGTGTCGGCCTTGGTTGACATCCGCATGGGCGGCGACATTTACGACGAGGGCACCACCACCGCCCGCTGGACGGGACAGTATGAGGAAACCGCCGTGGGCCGCGAAGAGGGCGTGATTGGCAAGGGCGTGAAAAACACCGGCACCGCCGACGCGCCGCAGTTTGTGCCCAACGATATTATTGTAAACGCCAGCCAGTTCTACGGTTTCAACAATCCGCGCCGCTTCCACGAAGCCGCCATCTTTGATGCCAGTTACGTGAAACTGCGCGAGGTGACCATCGGCTACCAGCTTCCGGCCGGGCTGCTCAAGCGGATGTTCATCCAGACGGCCAAGGTTTCAATGGTGGGCCGCAACGTGGCGATGCTCTTCAAGAACACGCCCCACATTGACCCCGAGTTCGACCGTTTCGGCGGCAACCAGCAGGGTTTCGGCTACGGCGAACTGCCCAGCAGCCGCAGCATGGGCTTCAACGTGATGCTGGGGTTTTAAGCCCAAACCTCACCCCCGGCCCCTCTCCTTCAGAGAGGGGGGCAAAGACTCCCTTTTTTCACCCCTCCCAGTAGGAGAGGGGCCGGGGGTGAGGTCGTTCAACCGGCGGGTTTGGCCCTTTTATAAAGATACTATTTTGACAACCGACAATCTCCGAACTTATGACAAACACAAAACATAAAATCCTGGCCCTGACGGCGGTGCTGCTGTTTTCGGTGAGTTCGTGCACCGACAAGTTTGATGGGATGAACGCGGATCCCAACAACCCGACGGCCATCGGCGCGCAATTCCTGCTGCCCACCGCCCTGGAAACCTCCATTGACCGCTACTGGGGCGGGCGGGCACGCTTCGAGCGGCTGAACCTAGACGGAACCATGCTCTGGATGCAGTACCTGGCCCGGAACATCTATTCCAACGAGGGCGACAACTACGGCATCTCGCCCGCGTTCACCAACAACAACTGGAAGGCTTTCCTCAACGATTCACAACTCAATTTCCAACGCATCATCGTGCAGTCGGCACCGGATGGCAAAGCCCCCAACGCCAACTACGAGGGCGTGGCATTGGTCATGCGCAGTTGGGTGTTTTCGCTGATGACCGATATGTGGGGAGCCATCCCGTATTCGGAAGCCTTGAAGGGCACGGCCGCCGAACCCAACTACACGCCCGCCTACGACGCGCAGGAGAAGGTGTATGCCGGGCTGCTCAACGACCTGAAAACGGCCAACGAGAAACTGTCCGCCAGCGGGCCGCCAATTTCGGGCGATATCGTGTACGGCGGCGACATTTTGAAGTGGAAGAAGTTTGCTAACTCGCTGCGGCTCCGGCTTGCCAACCGCCAGGCGGCCAAAAAATCTGCCGAGTCGCGGGCCATCATGGCCGAAATTCTGGCCGACCCGGCCAAGTTTCCAGTCTTTACCAGCAACGCCGACAATATGCTGCTCAAAAGCACCGCCACCCTGCCCAGCAACAACGAGTGGCACCAAGTGATGGTGCAGGAAAGCCGCACCGACTGGAACATCAGCAAGACGCTGGTGGACAAGTTGGCCGCGCTGAACGACACCCGGATTTCGGTGTACGCGCAGCCCAACAGGGAAGGCAAATTCATTGGGGTGCCCAACGGCCTGCCCGATGCCATCGCCACCACTTTCCTGGCCACGGGAGCCGGGTTGGGTGCGTCTTTCCTGTCGCCTTCCGCGCCAAGCGTGGTCATGACATATGCCGAACTGCAACTCACGCTGGCCGAAGCCGCCTTTGACAAGGACATTGCCGGCGATGCCAAGCCGTATTTCGACCGGGGCATCCAAGCCTCATTCGAGCAGTACGGGCTTAAGGTTCCGGCCACGTATATCAGCGATTTGGGCGCGGTGAACAAGGAGAAAATCATGGATCAGAAGTGGCTCGCACTATTCGGCCAGGGCGTGGAAGCCTGGACGGAATACCGCCGCACCGGCCTGCCGGTAATGCCCGTCAAGGATGCGCGGGCATTCTTTGAAAACGACGGCACGCTACCCACCCGCCTGCCCTATCCGGCTTCAGAAACCTCGCTCAACGGCAAAAGCCTCGAAGCGGGCATTAAACTCAACGGCGGCGGCAACGACATGAAAACCAAACTGTGGTGGGTGGAGAAATAACAACCTCACCCCCGGCCCCTCTCCTGCTGAGAGGGGTGAAAAAAAAGGCTCCCTTCCTGCTCCCCTCTCTGAAGGAGAGGGGCCGGGGGTGAGGTCATCACACCACAATCATCCATTCTGACTAACCAAACAAGACCATGAACCGGACAACTGAAAATAGTATGAAAAAAAAGAGCCAAACCCTCCTTGCCTTGTGCGCCGTTTTCGCGCTGGGAATGTCCGCCTGCCAGCGTGTGGAAGACCCGTTCGTAGACCGGGTGGAGTCGCCGGTGCTGGTGGTGGTGGAAGGCGTAAGCGGCTACTTGGCCGGTGGAGGCCTGAACTCCGCCCCCGCCGTGAGCTTCACCGTGGACAGCACGAATTTCAGCCGTCCGGTCAACCTGTCCATCAGCGTGTATACGCTCAACAAAAGCGGCATTCTGGACAAGAACGTGGGCATTGACTCCATTCCGGTGGCCAACTTAGCCATCAGTTTCCTCAAGCGCGACGGCACCAAACTCGCCGACCTTACCACCAACGCCAGTGGCCGGATCACCACGAGCCGCACGTGGGCCGAACTGGGCGTGGCGGGCGTGGAAGCCATAGCCAAGGCCAAAGAGGCCAGAACCATCAATATCCCGCTCATGTGGTCGGGGCAGTACAATGGCCAATCGTTTGTACGCTATTCGCAGGTGGTTTTTGCCAAACCAAGATATTGACAGGAAAACTGACACAAAATAGGAAACCATCTGACCGCTCAATAATCCAACCATTCATTCCACCATTACCCAAAAAAATCATGACCACGCAAGTAAACAGAAGGCAATGGCTAAAATCCGGGGCGGTGATGGCCGCCGGACTGGCTTTCGGCACCAGCCAAAACGCGGCAGCCCACCAGACGCGCCGCCGTTTCCTGGCCGATATGCCGGTGATCAAGGCCCGGTTGTCGGCAAATGAAAATCCGTTCGGGCCGTCGGAAAAGGCCATGAAAGCCATCACCGAGGCCATGCCCACCAGCTACCTCTATCCGCGCGAAACGCTGATGCAACTGCGCAAGATGATAGCTCAGGAAGAAAACGTAAGCGAGGAGCAGGTGCTGCTCGGCGCGGGTTCGGGCGGCTTGCTGATTGGCGCGGCGTTGTACTACACGTTCAAGGCCGGGGCGGGCAGCCAAATTTTGTCGGGCAACCCGACGTATATGCAACTCGTGCGCGCGGCCACGCAAATCGGCTGCGGCTGGGAAAAAGTGGATTTGACCAAAGACTATGATTACGACTACGACACGATGGCGGGCAAAGTGACCGATAAAACATCGCTGGTCTATATCTGCAACCCCAACAACCCGACGGGCATTGTTTCCAACGCCCAGAAACTCACGTCGTTTTGCGATGCCATTTCCGGCAAAAAGCCCGTTTTCGTGGATGAGGCGTACATTGACTACGCTGACGACCCAAAAAAGGCGACGATGATGGAGTGTGTGCGTCAAGGCAAAAACGTGCTCATTGCCCGGACTTTCTCCAAGGTACACGCCTTTGCGGGCCTGCGCATCGGGTTTTTGGTGGGCCAGGCGGAAACCATCAAGGAAATCAGCAAATACACGCCCGGAGCCAGTGCCATTAGTGCCACTTCGGCCAATGCCGCCGTGGTGAGTTACGGCGACAAGGATTTCATCAAGTATTCCATCGCCAAGAACAACGAATCAAAGGCGTTCCTTTACAAACTGCTCAAGGATCAGGGCTACGATTATCTGCCGTCGGCCACGAATTTCGTGTTTTTCCCCATCAAAATGGACGGCAAGCGTTTCCTGGAGGAAATGACCAAACGCGGCGTGAGCATCCGCACCGAGTGGCAGTATGAAGGCAAAAATTGGTGCCGCGTAAGCCTTGGCACAATGGATCAGATGAAAATGTTCGCCCAGGCGTTCAAGGAAATCGCCTGACAGCCAGCGGGTTTGGTGTTTTCAAAAGATACTATTTTTTCAATGCCGAATTTTGAAAGAATGAATGGATAAACCCGTAGTCCGCAGAAAAAGTGATTTGTCATTCCGACGCAGGAGGAATCTGCTGCCAATCGCGCACCAAAACCCGGGCTTGCTACCAAGTGAAGGCCGGATTCCTCCTGCGTCGGAATGACAAAAAGGGGTTTGGTGTTTTCAAAGGATACTATTTTGCCAGCCGCCCGCCGAAATGGCGGGCGGCTTTTGCGTTTTGTGGTCGGCAAATTAGTTTGTGGGTTTGGCTGGGTTTGTGTTGCCGTTTTTGTAGCTTTATGGCTGACGGGAATATGCGTTGGCGCAAAATGGCAATTTTGTGTCGGTTGGCTGCCTTAAAATAAGTGGGTTTGTGGCTTATGGCAAGTCAAGGATGCGCCAATATAAAAAAGACGAAAAAACTTTCGCATACTCGGGAGTTAATGGCAATATTACGTAGACATCCAAAATAGACAAAAATAAAAATGAAACAAATTTTAGTTTTTACATTTGCCATACTGACATTTTCAACTGTATTCGGACAGACAATAACGAACAATGTTCTGACTTCTGAACATATAAACGTTATGGGCACAAAAATTAGTTTAATTCCACCAGACGGCTTTATTAAAGCAACCAATTTTTTAGGATTTCAACAATCGCAAAGTGGCTCTACAATTATGGTTTTAGATATTTCAGGTCCATTTTCTGAAACTTCCAAAGGAATGACAAAAGAAAGGTTCTTAAGTCAGGGAGTTGAAGTAAAAAACGTTGAGAAATTGACACTGAACAATTTACCTGCAATATTGGTAACAGGCGAACAGAATGCTTATGGCAACGTTTACACAAAATTTGTTTTATGTTTTGGCACTGAAAAAGAAACAATACTAATAAATGGAGCTACACCAAACAATCTAAAAGAAATATCAAGTTCCGTTAAGAATTCTATTTTAACAAGCTATTACGAAGCAGACAAGAGAATCAATCTTTTTGATGTTGTTGACTACTCAATTGATTATTCAAAAAGCAAAATACAATTTGCTAAAAGTGTTTCAAACTCATTAATATTTACAACTGACGGCATTATTCCAACCAAATCTTCTGACAAAACTTCTCTAATTATTGCCAAATCATTTTCAAAGACAAGTATTGAAGACCGAAAGTTATTTTGCTTGAATAGACTTAAACAACTCCCAATAGAAATTACTAAAACAGACAGCGTTATAGAAACTTCAATAGATGGAGTTTCAGGTTTTGAAATTATTGCAACAGGAAAAGATAAAAAGACAGGCTCAAAAGAAAAAGTTTGTCAAGTAATCTTATTTAGTGACGACTTATACTACATTTTATACGGTTCAACAAATCAAGATTACGACAACAACATTAAAGAAATAAAAAAAGTAATTGCGACATTTAAGCGAAAATAAAAACACTACCACCAACATCGGTTCAGCAATATGACGGCTGAAACGCTTCTACAAAACATTTGTGCAAAGTTCAATTTTAGGAATTCTCTTTCCCTTTGCGGATAAAAGCACCCTCAAGCCAAAGCCCTGACAACAACCGTAGGCACCAACCACAAACACCACCATGAAAAAATCGCATTTCCTTCTGTTTGTTACCGTTTGCTGCTTCCAACTCACACACGCGCAAAAAACCGTGGCCGTCAGTGAATTTGACAAGAAACTAACCGCCACGCCCAACGCCCAACTGCTGGACGTGCGGACACCGGAAGAATTTGCGGGCGGACACCTGAAAAACGCCAAAAACAGCAACATCCAGAGCGGGCAACTCAAAAAAGACATTCAAACGCTGGACAAGACCAAGCCCGTATTCGTGTACTGTATGTCGGGCGGACGCAGCAGCCAAGCCACCGAAATGCTGGCAAAACAGGGCTTCAAGGAAGTGTACAACCTGGACGGCGGCTACATGAAATGGTCATTGGCCGACAAGCCGGTGGCCGGTGCGCCGCTCGTCACAACCGGAGAGTTCAGCGTGAGTCAACTTGATAAAATTCTCAAAGACAATGCCTTGGTACTCATTGACTTCAACGCCAAATGGTGCGGCCCGTGCAAGAAACTACTGCCCGTGGTGGAAAAACTCGGGGCGGAATACGGAGCCAAGCTGAAACTGCTCAAATTAGACGTGGACAAGAACAAATCGCTGGTCAAAGCCCGCTCCGTGGACGCACTGCCCAACCTGATGCTGTTCAATAAGGGCAAACTGGTGTGGCAATACGTGGGCATGACCGACGAGAAAACCATCCGCGCCGCTGTGGATGGGCAATTGTGAACAACCTCACCCCCGGCCCCTCTCCTGCTGAGAGGGGTGAAAAAAGGGAGCCTTTGCTCCCCTCTCTGAAGGAGAGGGGCCGGGGGTGAGGTTTTGAAAACAGTATCTTCCAAAAACACCAAACCCCGATTATCCATCATAACCATCCCAACCACCATGAACGCAACCTTTACCCGCCGCAACTGGCTCAAGACCGGGGCCGCCCTCACCGCCGGATTTACGCTGGGCGGCATTGATACAGCAAAGGCAAATGCCGCTGTACACAGTTTCCGCCGTTCGCAATTGAGCCGCGAGGCGCAGATTGCCGCCGAAATGCCCGTACTCAAGGCACGGCTGTTTGCCAACGAAAACCCGTGGGGGCCGTCTGAAACCGCCAAAAAAGCCATCATCAACGCACTGGGCGACAGCTACAAGTACCCGTTCATGGAGCAACGCCACTTTACGGCCATGATTGCCAAGCAGGAAGGCGTATCGCCGGAGCACGTGCTGGTGGGGGCGGGTTCGAGCGAGATGCTGCTGGCCGCCGCCCTGTATTACAGCCGCAAGGGCGGCAACATCATCGCCGCCGACCCGTCGTATGACTACCTGATGGAAGCCGCCGCCGGATACGGGGCCACGTGGGTGAAAGTGCCGCTCAACAAGGACTACGCCCACGATTTGGACGCGATGGAAAAACGCCTGAACGCCGACACCAAGCTGATGTATGTGTGCAACCCCAACAACCCGACCGGCACCATTTTGGCCACCGAAAAGCTGCGTTCGTTCTGCGAATCGGTGTCGCGCAAGGTGCCCGTTTTCATTGATGAGGCGTACATTGACTATCTGGACGACCCCAAGAAGCATTCCATGATTGAATGTGTGCGAAAGGGCCAGAACGTGATTGTGGCGCGAACATTTTCCAAGGTACACGGCTTTGCCGGTTTGCGCATCGGCTACCTCATTGCCCCGCCCGCGCTGGTCAAGGCGTTTTCCACCTACTACACCGACGGAATGGACATCTCGGCCATTTCGCTGCAAGGGGCCATGGCCAGCTACCAAGACCAGGCATTCACGAAAATGGTGGTGCAAAAAACCGCCGAATCGCGCGATTTCCTGTACAAGACTTTGAAAGCCGAAGGCTACGAATATGTGCCCAGCCACGCCAATTTCGTGATTTTTCCGGTGAAAATGGAAGCCAAGAAGTTTTCGGAAGAGATGATGAAACGCGGCGTGGGCGTGCGCAACTGGCAGTTTGGCGGCAAGCAGTGGTGCCGCGTGAGCATCGGCACGATGGACGAGATGCAGTTTTTCGCGCAGGCCTTCAAGGAAATCAGTTAAGGCCGCCCCGCCGAAATAGTATCTTTCGCAAAGCCGAAACCCGCCGCCGGGTTTCGGCTTTTTTTATGGCCCGGCAAAATGCCACCGGTGGCAGAATTGAACCGGCAACCGTGCATTGATTTCAAGGATATATTTCGGTTTGTGGTTTTTGTTCGTAGTTTTAAGCCAACGCGGTGACTACTTGGCAAAACCCGGCTCGCAAGCCGCGATTCCTTGCACCATGTCGTCCTCATCAAACTAAAAATACGTTTCAAATGACAATTTAAGCTTACCCAAGGGGAAAAACCCGTACCCGTAGCATGATTTGACAAATGGCCAGCAAAAAAATGAAGTGGTTGTTAAACCTGACCAAACTCGGGGTCATAACGAATTACGAAAATGATGTCAGCCGCCGGGTTGTTTTTTCCAACGTGATATTTATTTCGCTTCCTGCAGTTTATCTTGTGTTCGGGGCCATTGACTATGAATCCTACCTAAAACCAATTGGCAAACTGAGATTCGATCAATTCATTGTCCCGATCATCATAGCCGTTTGTTTTCTTGGCCTGTGGCTCAACAGGTTGGGCAGGACTACAACCAGCAGGATAATGTTTCTGGTGCTTTGGCCTTTGTTGCTGCACCAGATACCCATCAGACTCCTCCAGACCCCATCCGATTATTATCTGGCCTTTCCTTTCGGCATTGTTTTCCACTCAATGTTGATCCAACTGATGTTCTCGCACCGGAAAGAACCCCTGCTTTTCTGGTTCTTCCTGGCGTACAACCTGGCCGGGATGATTCAATCACCGGCCATACTGATGCGTTTCGACATTCCCGAAGAAATCCCGACCCAGCTCACCGCCAACAAGTATTATCTCTATGACGGCATTTTGTATTGGCTGCTGTTCAATTTGGTTTTATTCTACATTCTGGACATAATTGATTCGTACATCAAAAAAACCGGCGACTCCAAGAAGCTGATTGAAGAGCAGAAAGAAGAACTGAACACAATAAACCAGAACCTTGAGGAATTGGTCTTCCACCGGACTTCGGAACTGGGGGAGCAAAACGAAAAACTGAGGCAATACGCCTTTTTCAATGCCCATCTGTTAAGGGGGCCGTTTTGCAGGATACAGGGATTGATCCAGCTTCAAGACTTGACTGATGCCCGTTCGGATGAAGGAATGAAAATCAAAGCCAAACTGAACGAAAGCATTGAAGAGCTTGACACAAGGATCCGGGAAATCCAGAAGCTGGTGGCAACCAAGGAAATGGGCGAATGATTGCTGCGGCCCGAAGATCTCCGCACCAAAGCATGACAAGCCCAGCCAAAAACAAGGGCGGCACGCAGGAAGTATGACTGAAAAATAGTATCTTCCGCAAAGGCCAAACCCGCTATTCACCCATTTGCCACGCGCCTGTCTCACGGGAATTATCCGGCAACCATCTTTGAAGAAAAGATTCATGAAAACGCTCCTGTTGTGCGCACTGCTCATTGCCGGTTTCCAGAGTCCGGCCCAGACAACATTCCGGCATCTGACCACCGCCAACGGGCTGTCGCACAATACTGTCATGGATATGCTTCAAGACCACAAGGGCTTTTTGTGGCTGGGCACCGCCGACGGGCTGAACCGCTACGACGGCGAGCATTTCCAAGTGTACCGGCGGTCGGCGCGGGATGCACGCAGCCTGAGCAGTAACGAAATCAAAAGCCTGCTCGAAGACCGGAAGCACCGGCTGTGGGTGGGTACCAACTCGGGCGGACTGAACCAACTGGACTCGTCTGGTGTGCATTTCAACCGCCTGACCCGCACCACCGGAGGCCAAGACATCAGTGCCGCCGCCATCGTTGACCTGGCGCAAGATCCGGCGGGCTACATTTGGGCCGCCGCCTACGGGCAAGGCTTGTTGCGGATAGACCCAGACACGCGCCAAGCCACGCAACTGACCACCGGAAAAGGCGGGCTGCCCTCCAATTTAATCTACCGGATATGCCCCGACCGGGCGGGCAACTTGTGGTTTGCCGCCCCGGAGGGAAAATTATTCAGGATGCGGCTTGCCGACCTCCGCATCACCGCCGTTGCGCTGCCCTCCCCCGACGCACACCCACCAGTGACCATCATGACCATCCGGTGCGACAGCCGGGGGCGGGTGTGGGTGGGCACACAAGGGCGGGGTTTGTTCCGGTGCGAACCCGGCCAAACAGCCTTCCAGTCGGTATTCTACCGCAAAGGCGTGTTTGAAGGAGTAAACATAGCCCGCAGCCTGCACGAGGATGCCAGCGGGCGGTTTTGGCTCGGCACCGACGATGGCATTGTGGTGTCCGAAGATGGCGGTTTCCAACAGACAATGCACATCCAACGACATCCGGGAGTGGCGGGCAGCCTCAGCACCCACGCCACGGTATGCATCCGGGGCGACCGGCAGGGAAACATTTGGGTTGGCACGTGGGAAGGTGGCCTGAACGTGCGTTTCGCCCGCCCCGATCCGTTTGAAATCCATACCCACCAACTCGGCCAACCCAACAGCCTGCTGACCCAATCCGTGGCAGCGGTAGCCGCCGACTCGCTGGGCAATGCCTGGGTCGGAAGCAACCAAGGCTTGTCGTATCTGGACCGGCGAACGAACACCTACCGGCATTTCCGGCACCAGCCCGGCAACCCCCGCTCAATACCGGGCAACGATGTCACGTTCGTGTGTCTGCTCTCGAAAAAGATACTGCTGGCAACCATTTGGAACAAGGGAACCGTGTTGATTGATACCAGAACCGGGCAGGTGAAACGGCATCTGGAGTTGCTGGGTTCGGGTCAGGTAAACGTTACCGCCCGGGCGGAAGGCAGCAAATCGCTGGTAGCGACCAACCAAGGCCACCGCTGGCTGATTGACAACCAAACAGGCCAACTCACGCCCGACGGGCGGCTCACGCAAGAGGCTTTTGCCTATACCGCCCTGCTTGAAACCCGGGACGGCACAATCTGGAGGGGGACTTTTGGCAACGGCCTGCTCGCGTGGACAAATCAGGGAAAATCATTCAGGCACTACCAAGGCAACGGACAAACGGATAGCCTGCGCGACAACCACGTCACCTACCTGTTTGAAGACACGCACGGCCAAGTTTGGGTGGGCACCATGAACGGCCTGCACCGCTATGACCGGCGCAGCGGAAAGTTCATGCTGCTGACCACCGACAACGGACTGCCCAACGACGCTATCATGAGCATCGGGCAAGACAAGGCCGGCAGCTTGTGGGTGGCCACCAACAATGGCTTGTGCCGACTGGACAAAACCGGACGGGTACTCCGCACCTACCGCCGCGAAGACGGGCTGGCAGGCAATGACTTCACGGAACGCGCCGTGAGCCAAAGTCCCGACGGAACACTGTTCTGGGGCGGCAAACATGGATTGACGGTGTTCAGAACCGATCACCTTAACACTCCGGAACCAATTATGCCGGTGTACCTGACGGAGTTGAAACTGTTTAACCGGCCCGTGCTGCCGGGCAGTTCCGGCTCGCCCCTGACCCGTGCCCTTGCCGACACCAAGACTCTCACCTTGCGTCACAACCAGTCGGTAATCACGATTGATTTTGCGGCGGTGCTGTTCAAAGCGCACCGCAACGTGCGGTATGCCTACCGCTTGGACGGGTTTGAGGATGCCTGGAACCATGTGGGTGCGCAGCACTCGGCAACCTACACCAACCAAAGCCCCGGCACGTACCGGTTCCGGGTGAAAGCATCGCTCACCGGCGATTTCCGGCAAGCTCCCGAAACCGTGCTGCAACTGACCATCCTGCCGCCCTGGTACCGCACCGGCTGGGCCTACGGCCTGTATGCGGTGCTGATGTTCGGGCTGCTTGCAGGCATGAGGCGGCTGATCCAGATCAGGGAAAGCTACAAGACCGAATTGCGGGCCGAGCATTTAGAAACCGAAAAAGCCCGCGAACTCGACCGGCTCCGCTCCAGCTTCTTCACCAACATCTCGCACGAGTTCCGCACGCCGCTCACGCTGATCCTGACCCCGCTGGAGCAATTCCTGGCCGACCGCACCGCCGACAGCCGCCGCCCGCAGTTCCAGACCATGCACCGTAACGCCAACCGGCTGCTGAGGCTCATCAACCAACTGCTTGACCTGTCGAAACTGGAGTCAGATTCGTTCCGGCCCAACGTAAGCTGGCAGGACATCATCGGGTTTGTGCGCCGCGTGACGGATTCTTTTGCCTTGCAAGCCGCGCAGCAGCACGTGGCCTTGCGTGTGGAAACCGAACCGGTGGCCTGTGCGGCATGGTTTGACCCGGACATCCTTGAAAAAGTGCTTTACAACCTGATTGCCAACGCCCTCAAGTTCACGCCTGAAGGCGGGTCGATCACCGTCCGGTGCCGTATTTTCCAACCCGGCGGCTCACCCGAACTGCTGCTGGAAGTGGACGATACGGGCATTGGCATCCCCGACGGGCACACAACGCATATCTTCGAGCGATTCTATCAAGTGAACGGACAAAGCCGGGCGAAAAAAGCCGGTACAGGCATTGGCTTGGCTCTCACCCGCGAACTGGTCGAACTGCATAGGGGCAGCATCCAAGTTGAAAGCCAGCTTGGCGCGGGTACGGTGTTCATCGTCACGATGCCCGTGTACGCGTCGGCTTTTCCGGCAGACTGGCTTTCCAGCCAACCCGCCGATCTGTACGCCATTACTGGCGGGGAAGGCTCGACCCACTCCCTTACGGCAGGCAACCTTGGGCTTCCGACCAACGATTGGGCTAATGGCTTGCCCGCCGATGTACCGCTGGTGCTGGTGGTGGAAGACCACGACGATTTGCGGCACTACCTGGCCGATTGTTTCGGACGGCAGTACCGGGTGCTGCTGGCCGCCAATGGTCGTGAAGCTTTGGCGCAGGCCCAAACTGAAATCCCCGATTTGATAGTGAGCGACTGGCTCATGCCCGACATGGACGGGGTGCAACTGTGCGAAGCCCTGAAAAGCGACGAACGAACCAGCCACGTGCCGGTCATGCTGCTCACCTCGCGGTCAAGCACCGAAAGCAAAGTGGAGGGCCTGGATGCCGGAGCCGACGATTACCTGACCAAGCCGTTCAACTTGGAGATATTGCTCAGCCGGGCACGCAACCTGATCCAAAGCCGCCGCCTGCTCCGCACCAAATACAGCCGGAACCTTCTTGAAACCACCGGCAGCATGACTGATACTGTTGGCAAAGCAGTGGAGGATGCGTTCATGCGCAAAACACTGGCTCTCATTGAGATACACATCGCCGACCCCGACTTGGACGTGCAGCGGCTCGAACGCGAACTGGGCCTGAGCAACACGCAGCTCTACCGCAAACTCAAAGCCCTGACCGGCAAGGGCGGCAACGAACTCATCCGCAGTGTGCGGCTCAGGCGGGCGGCGCAATTGCTGCAAGCGGGTGGGCTACAAGTGGCCGAAGTGGCCTACGCGGTGGGCTTCAGCGACCCCAATTACTTCACGCGGGCATTCCGCAAGGAGTTTGGCACGTCGCCGGGCGAATATGGCAGGAAAGCGGTGGATGCCTGAAATGGAACTTGGCGGAAGCGGCGGGCAACTCACTCCTTGAGCCTGACGCTCAAGCTGATGCCCGCCCTGAACCAGAACCGGTTGGAGTAGTAGCGCGAGGGCGGCGCGTTTTGGTTGGCGAATGACCACACACGCCACTGGTATTCCGGGCCGGCGTACATATCCACCGAGAGCTAGGATTTCTTCCTGTAAGGCTGGTAGCCAATCAGCAGACCAACCAAGGTTTCGCGCCGCGTGTCGTCTGTTTGCGTGCTGCTTGGCAAGTCCGAGTCAGTCAGCCGGAGTTTCCCGTAACCCACAAACGGACTCAGGTAAAGGCCGCTGTTTTTTCGCTGGGGCGGACGCAAATAATATCGGTAGTCGAAGTAGAATTTCGGCCCTTGGTCAAGACTCTCGCCCCATTGCTTATCCACGCGGTACATGCCCACCAGTTGCACCGAGGATTTGGGTGAGAGGCCGATTTCCACCCCGCCGCCCAACGAAAGCGGCACGTAGCCATCCATCCGGATCGGGTTGCCCAGCAGTTTGGCCGTGATGGTTTGGGAGGCCAGCGGCAGCCACGTGGCCGTTGAAAGGATTATTCCAAACAAACCTTTCTTGAAGTACCGTTCTATTGAGGAAAATAGTATGTTTAAAAAAAGCCGAACCCACTCCGGAAAAGCCCACGCCTTTCCGTCGGACTTGGAAAGTCCGGCTACCCTTGCCAAAATAGTATCTTTGCGAAAGGCCAAACCCGCCCCGCACTACGCATGGGGGTTTGGCACTTCCCAAAGATACTATTTTCCGGTGCTGCGTTCATTTCCAAGTGATTCCCATGGCATTCTCCACCGAGAAATGCCCTTCTTTGGCCGATTTTACGGGTTTGCCGTGGATGGTCAAGCCCTCAAACCGCACGTTTTCCACTGGGTGCTGCGCATCGTAGCCGTACAAGACCGAATAGGGAAACTGCCCGTCGGTGACGGCGATGTTGCGGAACAGTATATTGCGGATTTTGCCCCGGCTGGCGGCGCGGGCAGCCTGCTGGCCGGGCGGCACACGCAACACGCCATCCCATGCGCCTTGCATATACTGCCGCGTGCGTTCGTCTTGGGTGGCGGGCCGGTCGGTGCTGTACTGCGACCAGAACACGGCTAAGTCAATGAGTTTGTGGGGCGCATCTTCCACGCGGATATTGTCGTAGATGATGTTTTCAACGGTGGCCTCGTCGCCGTTGTGGATGCTCAGGGCTGCGCCCCGGTCCACGTGAATCAGGTCGCAATCGCGGAAAGTAATGTTGTTGACCGTCTTGCAGCGCAGTTCAAAGCCGATTTCAAGGGCGTTGCCCCACGGCATATTCCAGATCACGCACCGCTCCACCAGAATATCGGTCACGTCGCGGCCTTTGCCGGGCTGGCTGTAATAGGTGTCGGGATTGATGCTGAAACTCTTGACCACGATATTGTCGTCGTTGCTGCGCAAAAAACAGTCGCGGATGCGCACCTGCGACGTGCCCACCAAGTCAATGCCATCAGAGCCGTTGCGCCAGCAAACCTGATTGTGGTTGCGTATCACCACCTCGTTGCAGTCGAGCAGCACCAATGTCCAGCCGGGGCTGTTCACGATGGTAATGCCTTCAATATCAACTTTCTGGCAACGCCACAGCCGCACCAGCCGGCCCTTGTCCAGTTGGCTGGCATCCAAGATGCCCCGCCCCCGGATGCTGATGTTGCGGGCATCGGTGGCCTCGATGTTGCCGCGCACAATGGCACCACCGGCAATGTAAACCGTTTCGTTGCTTTTGAGCGTCAATGTGCCGATATCATGGATTTTGCCCGGCGCAAAGTACCGCACATTTGGGTCGTTGGGCTTGGGCACGTCTTTTTCCAACGGCGCGGCGAAGATGTAAAGCGGCCGCGTGTGTTCGCCGTTGCGTTCAATGGACAGTTGCCCCGGCTTGCTGATTTTAAACGTGAGTTTAGTGGGCGTGACCGATACCGGAATGGCCAGGCTCCGGGGGCGGATGTCTACCCACCGCATATCGTGCGTTGAAGTGATTTCAACTGTAACGCTGCCCTCAAAACTGAAACCAGCCATGGCCGACACGGCATTGTCGTACACGAAAACCTCTTTGCCGTTCACGGTCACGCTGAAATCCGCCGCCCGCCGCGCCGAGTCGGGAGCCGGGTAGGTAACGAGTTGCTGGGCCATGAGCCGGGCCGAAAACAGCAGCGGCAAGGCGATGATAAAAAAACGGAACATGACCGGGATTTTCGTGGCAGATGCATTTGATGCGCGCATTTTTCGGGAAAGTGGGTTTGGGGCTTTTAAAAGATACTATTTTCGGGAAATGGAAACGTAGGTCAGACACTGTGTGTCAGACCGGTAGCAGCAGTTGGCATTTGGACGAACGAGGGGGTTTGGGCTTTTTGAAACATACTATTTTGGCGTGTGGTGCCGGTTGCTCACAACCGGCACGCGGTTTCTCAAAACCGCGTGGACTTTTCGGGCGGGTTTGGGCTTTCCGAAACATACTATTTTCCCTAACGGAAACAGCCCGCCGCAAAAATCCGGGCGAATGCGGCCCGCATGGCCGGGCAATCAGCAGGAAGCGCGGAACTGGAGTTGCAGCGGCAGTGAACACGGAGCCGCGCACGGGCCGGGCTGGCCGTCCAGAATCCGGGCCACCAGCCGCCCCACCTCCGCCGACGGTTGCGCAATCACCGACACCCCGCCCGCCAGCAGCCGCGTATATTCGTTTTCCGTGAAACTGACCACGCCAAGTTGCTGCCCCAGCCGGAAACCATTCCGCTGTGCGTAATCAACCAAGGCGGTGAGGTGTTGGCTGTCGGTGACAAAATAAGCTTGCCGGGGTTGCATATCGTCGTCAAGCAATTCATCGAGCATCTGGAAATCGAAGCCATTCGCGGTGCAGAACCGTTGGAATGCGCGGATGGAATCGGCATCAAAGAAATCGTGTTCGGGCAGCACTAGGTTCAGCCGGGTATATTTGCGCAGGGCATCCAGTTGGCTTTCAAGGGCATCATAGAGGGCGGATTCGCCGCCATAGCGGATTTGGTGGCCGTGCTGTAGCAAATCCTGCCACTGGTTGCCCACGAGTACCAGTTGCTGGCTTGGCACATTGCGCAGGCATTGCAACGTGGCCAAATCCTGACCGACCATGTGCGGCATGAGTATGAAATAATGGTAGTCGCCGAGGTGCTTGCCCAGCACCTGGCACAGCAACTGACGCTGGTAGTTATAGCTGCAAATGTCCAAGACAACCTCCCGGTCAAGGTTGGTGGCAATGGCATCGTGGAGTTGCTTCACGCTGTCGGTCAGTTGGCCGGCCACCATCATCACGCGCAGGGCGTGGCGTTTGGGCTGCCCGGCAATGAAAAAGCCCTTGCGGTTGATGGACGTGACAAAGCCCATTTGGTGCAGGGTTTCGTAAGCCCGCTTCACGGAGTCCTTGGACAAATACCAGTCGGCACAAGCCTCGTTGATGGAGGGCAGGCGGTCTCCCAGGTTCAGCACGCCTTCCTCAATGTCGTTGACGATGGCCTTGACCACTTGCAGGTACTTGGGCGAGCGGATTCGGTCGGTCACCATGAAGTCGGTTTTCATTGCGGTCAGGGGTTGGTGGGTTTCAAGGTCATCATCTCAGCTGGGCAGAAGCATCCACAGACCGAACAGAAGTAGTGCAAACAGCAGCAGCGTGGCCAGGATTTCCAACCACCGTAACCAGATGCGCACTTTCCCATTCATTAGATGTAATTTTTTCCCGTTAAAGTGATACAAAGGTGACAACCAAACCACGCTTCCGGCTGGACAAATCCGTTAAAAAATAGCACGGAACTGATTCCAAGTGCCTTAAAACGACAAAAGGCCGGAATTCCGGCCTTTTGTCGTTTTAAGTAAGCAACTGCAACAGCCGCAAATCAATAGCCTGAGTTTTGCAAGATTGCCGGGTTCAAATCGCGTTCGCTCTGGGGAATCGGCTTGAGCAGGTTTTTGACAGACCATGCGGCATTGGCGGCTGGCCTTCCAAAGTCAACGTCCGTCTTGATATTTATCTTACCGGCTCGCTGCCAGCGCACCAAGTCATTGTAGCGGAGGCTTTCAAGGGCAAGTTCCACCCGGCGTTCATGCTGCAGGGCCTTGAACATCTCGGCCTCGGTTCCCGTTTTCACATCGGGCAGGATGGCCGACGTGGGGTCGGCCCGGCGGCGCACTTGGTTGATTAGGTCGGCTGCACCAGTGAAGTCTTTGGTCGGGCCCAGAATCTTGCATTCGGCCAGCATCAGCAGCACATCGGCGTAGCGGATTATCCGCTCATTGTTCACGCTCAAAGGTGATCGGAAATCAATGTTGTTGTCGCCCAGCACATACTTGGCCGGCGATGAGCCGGTAGCCGAATACAAGCCCTTGAACATCCATTTCTTCAAACCGTTAGCGTTTTCGCCGGTGTTGTACGCGTCGCCGTCCAAAAATATGGTGGCTGTCCGGCGCGGATCATCCTTCTCGAATTCCTTCTGCAATCCCGATGTGATTTGGATTTGGCCGTAGCCTTGTGCGTTGGCACCGGGGGCGCAGTCGCCGGGATTGAGTCCGCAGGCCGCCCGGAAATAAATCAGCCGCGCCGTACCGGCCGCGCCACCCTCACCAAAATTGAAATCGGCGGGCAGCCACGGGTTGAACCCTCCAATACCCATCTGGATTTCAAATACCGACTCGGCGTTGTTTTCGCTGGTGGGCTTGAAGTTGTCGCCGAAGTTTTTCACCAGCGAATACTTGCCCACCAACCCCTGGAACTCGGCGGCGGCTTGGGCATACAGTTCGGGCTTATTGTCCCACTGTGCGCGGTACAGCAATGCTTTGCCCAGCAGTGCCGATGCGGCACCGCTCGTGGCGCGGCCCAAGTTGGCATCATCCTGTTTGGCGGGCAGGTTTGCCTTGGCCACGCGCAGGTCGGCAATCACCAAGTCCCAGAGCTGCCCCGGTGCCGAACTGGCCGAGCGGGTGTCTTCCAAGTTGCGCGGGGTTTTGTCAATCAGCGGAGCCTGCCCGAAATGAATGGCGAGGAAGAAGTTGTAGTAGGCCCGCAGGAATTTTGCCTCACCGTCAAACGATTTCCTCAGCGGTTCGGACAGGCCGGTGGCCGAAGGCAGTTTTTCAATGATAATATTTGACCGTTGGATGCCTTTGTAAGTGGTTTCCCACAGCCGCCGCCACTGGTCGTTGGTGGATGTCCAGTTAAAAATCTCCAACTGGTTCACGTTGTTGTTGGCCGTAGTCACATCATCGTCGGTCAGCAGCACACCTTGATACCAGCCGCCGCCATCAAACTGGTCGTACGTGTAATTGAGCAAGGCCGAATAGGATAGCAGCACCGCCGATTTGAAATCATCTTCAGTCTGGTAGAAGGTCTGCTCGTCCAGCGCGCCCAACGGCGACAAGTCCAGCTTCTTCTCGCATTGCATGAATGTGCCGCCTAAAAGCAGGAGTGTAAATGAAAGGGTTATGAATCGTTTTTTCATGGCGTTGATGTGGGTTAATGCGTTTAGAAAGTCAGGTTGGCTCCGATTTGGATGGTGACGGGCTGCGGGATGTTACCGGGATCAGTACCGGCAAACAACTGTGATGAAGGATCTCCGTAGCTGACCACTTCCGGGTCAAGCCCCTTGTACTGGGTAATGCGGAACAGGTTGGTTGCCGCCACGTACACGCGTACGCCTTGGAACACCTTTGCCTTGGCAAGCAGGGCCTTCGGGATGGAATAGCCAAGCTGGATGTTCTTGAAGCGCAGGAAACTGGCGTTTTCCACCCAGCGGCTCGAAAAGCGGCCGTTGTCGTTGCGGTCATTGGCTGTGGCGCGGGGCATATCGTTGCTGGTGCCCTCGCCGCGCCAGCGGTTCTGGGTGGAGGCAAGGCTATTGCGACCAACGCCGCCCAAGTTTTCGCCGCCCCGGCGAAAATCGTTGTACACGCTGACACCGGCCACACCTTGGAACAGGATATTGAGGTCAAAACCCTTCCAGCCAGCATTGACACCGAAGCCGTAGAAGAAATCCGGGATGGTCTTGCCCAGGTACGTCCGGTCTTGCACGTCAATCTGTCCGTCGGGTGTGCCGCTGAATTGCTCTCCATCTACACCCGGCCCGTTGTTGTCCTC
>JAYWIH010000059.1:0-15526 GCA_043789005.1 Sphingobacteriales bacterium | reverse complement strand
TATGTTTTCCTCCACGGTCAGCGTCCTGAAAACCGATGCCTCCTGCGCCAAATAACCCAATCCGCGCCTTGCCCGCTGGTACATGGGCAGGTTGGTGATGTTTTCGTCGTCCAAAAAAATACTGCCCTCATTGGGTTTTATCAGCCCCACAATCATGTAGAACGTGGTGGTTTTGCCCGCCCCGTTGGGCCCGAGCAGCCCCACAATCTCGCCTTGCTGCACCTGCACCGACACATCGTTGGCCACAATCCGGGTGCCGTATTTCTTAACCAGATTCTCAGAGCGAAGGAGCATTATCGAAACCGACAGGTGGGTTTGGGCTTTTTGAAAGATACTATTTTGCGGCGTTTACTGCCTGTGTGCAAATTCCGTTCCAGCGTGGCTCACCGCCGGGTCATATCGGCTTCACGTCCCGGATCATGAGTTGCAGCGTCTGGTTGCCACGGTAGTTGTTTTCCGTGACTTGGTAGCACAACCGGAACGGCCTGCCGTTGGCCACCTTGTCCATGTGCGCAGCCACCATGCCAAAACCGATGGCATCGAAGTAAGGCGTTCCTTCCTGAAACACGCTCATTTTCAGGTGCGTGTCTTTCAACACGCGGATATTGTCGGCAAAGACCGGCTCGGACATGAATATCGGGCGCATATTTTCCGGCCCGAACGGCTCCATCTGCTTGAGGATGCCGTAGAACTTGAAATTGATGTCGTGCAGTTGCATCAGTGAGTCAACCTCGATTTGCGGAACCAGCATCTCGTCGGTCACGCGGCCGGCCACGATTTCCTCGAACCGCTGCCGGAAAGCATCCACGTTTTCGCGCTTCAGCGTGAGTCCGGCGGCGTAGGTGTGCCCGCCGAATTGTTCCAGCAGGTCGGCGCATTCGGCAATGGCCTCGTACACGTCGAAGCCGGGAACCGAACGCGCCGAACCCGACACCATTTGCTCGTGCTCGGTCAGGATCACGGTGGGGCGGTAGTATTTTTCCACGCACCGCGAAGCCACAATGCCGATCACGCCCTTGTGCCAGTCGTTTTTGAAAAGCACCGTACTCTTGGCCATTTTCAGCGTTTCGTCGGCACCGATCATTTCCAATGCTTCCTTGGTGGTGTGCGAATCGTAACCTTGGCGGTCGCGGTTGTTGAGGTTGAGTTCGCGGGCATAGTTTTCGGCTTCGGCTTCCGACTCGGCCAGCAGCAGGTTCACCGCCGCGTGGGCGTGGGCAATGCGCCCCGCCGCGTTGATGCGCGGCCCCAGCCCGAACACGATGCCGGTGATGTCCAGCTCCTTTTCCTTGTCCGCAAACCCGGCAATGCGCATCAGTGCTTTCAGGCCGGGGCGCGGCTCAGTGTTCAGCTTTTTCAGGCCGTAATGCGCCATCACGCGGTTTTCGCCACTGACGGACACCAAGTCGGCGGCAATGCTGACCACCACCAAGTCGAGCAGCGGATACAGGCATTCTTCAAGCGATAATTCATGGCGGATGCAGAAGGCTTGCAGGAACTTGAAGCCGATGCCGCAGCCCGACAATTCCTTGCACGGATACTGGCAGTCGGCGCGTTTGGGGTTCAGCACGGCCACGGCGGGCGGCATATTGTCGTCGGGGCGGTGGTGGTCGCAGATGATGAAATCAATGCCCAGCGTTTGGGCGTACTGCACAAGTCCGGCGGATTTTATGCCGCAATCCAGACAGATAATCAGTTTCACGCCCTGCTGGTGGGCATGGTCAATGCCTTTTTTGGAAACCCCGTAGCCTTCGCCGTAGCGGTCGGGAATGTAGAAGTGCAGGTGGGAATGTCGGGTTTTGAGGAAACCGTACACGATTGATACCGAGGTGGTTCCGTCCACGTCATAATCGCCATAGACCAGTATGGGTTCATCGTTATCCATAGCCCGGCCCAAGCGTTCCACGGCCTTTTCCATGTCCTGCATCAGAAACGGGTCGTGCAGGTGGGTGAGCGACGGGCGAAAAAACAACCGGGCGTTTTCAAAATCGGTGATGCCCCGCTGGGCCAGCAGCAAAGCCGAAGTGCGGCTCACGTTGATATTCCCGACCAACGCGGCAATGGCTTCTTCATCGGCATTCGGCTTGACAGACCAGCGGTTTTCCATACTTGCAAAGTAAGCAGAAAAACGCTGCCGGGGCAAATGGGTCTGGGGGAGAAGCCCCACCCCAGCCCTCCCCGAAGGAGAGGGAGAAAAAAAATAGTATCTTTTGAAAACCTCAAACCCGCCCGTTCAAAAGTCCCCTCTTTCGGAGGGGATTTAGGGGAGGTCGTTGGGTTTGGGCTTTTTGAAACATACTATTTTCCACGGATTGCCGGTCAGCGTTTCAGACGCGGTGAAATCCGCCATCTTGTCATATCTTTGCCCCGAAATCCCGTTTGGCAACATTCTTGAAACATCCGTAGGCGATTCAGACCGGAAGGTTTCGCCTTTCTAAAAGATACTATTTTTAGCACCCAACACCAAACGTCACCTACCGCCATGCAACACGAAAACGAGCAGCAAACCAGCCAGCACGAGGATCAAATGCCAATGGACGCGCACGAAGAAGCCGTTGAAACGGCTGAAAACCAACCGGTTGCCGCCGAACCTGCGGAACCGCAACCCGACGACATGAAAGACAAGTATTTGCGCCTCTACGCCGACTTTGAAAACTTCCGCCGCCGCACCGCCCGCGAAAAAATGGAATTCCTGCAAACCGCCGAGGAAGGCATGATGACTGCCATACTGCCCGTACTCGACGATTTTGAACGGGCCATTAAATTTATGGATCAGGTGCAGGATGTGGCCGTTGTGAAACAGGGCGTGCAATTGATATACCAGAAACTGTACAAGGCACTGGAAACCCGCGGACTGACCCCGATGGAAGCCATGGGCAAGGAATTTGACAGCGAAAGCCACGAGGCCATTACGCAGATACCGGCCCCCACCGACGACATGAAAGGCAAAGTGGTGGACGAGGTGGAACGCGGCTACACGCTGAGGGACAAAATCATCCGCTTCGCAAAAGTGGTGGTCGGAATCTGAATCACAGCGAACCAACAAAAGCAAATCAATAAAAGCGGAATCCAAGGAAGCATCAGTTTGCGGCCTTGGTTTCCAACCGGACAATCATGGCAAAAAGAGATTATTACGAGATTCTGGGCGTGGGGCGAACAGCCACGGAAGAGGAAGTCAAGAAAGCCTACCGGAAGATGGCCATCAAATACCATCCCGACAAAAACCCCGACGACCCGGCCGCCGAAGACAAGTTTAAGGAAGCCGCCGAGGCATACGAAGTGCTCGGCGACAGCGACAAACGCAGCCGCTACGACCAGTTTGGCCACCAAGGCGTGAACGGCGGCGGCGGCTTCTCAGATGCGGGCGACATATTCTCGCGTTTTGGCGATATGTTCGGCGACACGCCCTTCGGCGATTTTTTCGGCAGTGGCGGGCAACGCGGCGGCAGGCGGGTGCGCAAAGGCGACAGCCTGCGCATCAAGCTCAAACTCACGCTTGATGAAGTAGCCAACGGCGTTGAGAAAAAAGTAAAGGTGAAACGCTACACCACCTGCCAAACGTGCAGCGGCAACGGAGCCAAAAACGGCACTTCGGTCAAGACTTGCTCCACCTGCAACGGCAACGGACAGGTACGCCGCGTGGTCAACACCATGCTGGGCCAGATGGTATCCACCAACACCTGCCCCACGTGCAGCGGCGAGGGAACCATTATTTCGGACCGTTGCGATACCTGCGCGGGCGAAGGGCGCGTACTCACCGAGGAAACCATTTCGGCACGCATACCGGCGGGCGTGGCCGAGGGGATGCAACTGAACATGGCGGGCAAGGGCAACGTGCCGCCCCGTGGCGGCGTGGCCGGCGACCTGCTGATTCTCATTGAGGAAACCGAAGACGAACAGCTCAAGCGCGAAGGCGACAATGTGATCTTCGACCTGCACATAAACTTTGCCGATGCGGCCCTGGGAACCAACCTGGAAGTGCCGACGATTGAAGGCAAGGTGAAAATCAAGATTGAGCCGGGCACGCAGAGCGGAAAAATCCTGCGCCTCAAGGACAAGGGAATCCGCAACGTGAACGGCTACAACCGGGGCGACCAACTGATTTACGTCAACGTCTGGACTCCGCAGCAACTGACCCGCGAAGAAGAAGCCATCATTGAAAAATTCCGGACGGCGCACAATTTCCAGCCCCGCCCCGCCAAAAACGAAAAGGGCTTTTTCGACCGGATGAAGGAGTTTTTCCAGTAACCCGGCCTTAAATTCAACAAAGCACAAGACCTTCCACAACCGGGAGGTTTTGTGCTTTCATGGGATACTATTTCAGTCCACGGTCGGCAGTTCACAGCAGGCAATCTGGCGCGGGATTCCGCAAATGGCGCGGGATTCTTATCCCGTGTCGCCCATGTTCCGAGATTCCTATCTCGGAACATGGGCGGACTTGCGGCTGCGGCAGATGAGAATCTGCCCGCATGGGCGGCACGAGGTAGGAACCTCGCGCCAGTCAAGCAATTTTCGGCACGAAAGCCAAGGCGGGTTTGGCGTTTTTGAAACATACTATTTCGGCGGAGGCCAAACCCGCGAATGTCCGGAATTCCAAGCCCCCGAAACAACCGC
Organism: Sphingobacteriales bacterium; assembly: GCA_043789005.1. Lineage (GTDB taxonomy): Bacteria > Bacteroidota > Bacteroidia > Cytophagales > 172606-1 > Xanthocytophaga. Next base: position 10,912 of record JAYWIH010000059.1, on the reverse strand, counting down.
CCGTGTAAATCTGGTCGAAATTATCCGTTTATTCGCGCATCATTGACGGGAGAAAACAGTTCCGCACGCGGAGTTAGGATTGGAAAATTTCCGCTCATGCCGGCCCAATCGTTTGGCGCACGGGTTACCGGCCTCCGCTTTTTTCACTAACTTACGTTCACATTCCACAGCAAACCCATTTCAACCACAAAACCATCCATCCGCCCATGAACATACTTTCCGCGCAGCACATCACCAAACGCTACGCCGAACACACGGCACTCAACGACGTTAGCCTTGACATTCCGAAAGGCAGCATTTTCGGGTTGCTCGGCCCGAACGGAGCCGGCAAAACGTCACTGATCAGAATCATCACTCAAATCACCGCTCCCGACGAAGGAAAGGTGATTTTCAACGGCGAGACGCTTTCGCAGGCGCACATTGGCCGCATCGGTTACCTACCCGAAGAACGCGGGCTGTACAAGAAAATGAAGGTCGGCGAACAGTTGGTTTATCTGGCGCGGCTCAAGGGAATGACCAAAAACGACGCGCTGGAGCGGCTGAAAATTTGGTTCAAGAAATTCGGGATTCAGGAATGGTGGGGCAAAAACGTGGAGGATTTGTCGAAGGGAATGCAGCAGAAAGTGCAGTTCATCGCCACGGTGCTGCACAACCCCGAACTGCTGATTCTGGACGAGCCGTTCACGGGTTTCGACCCGGTCAATGCCAATTTAATCAAGGACGAAATCCTGCAACTGCGCGACGAAGGCTGCACGGTTATTTTCTCGACGCACCGCATGGAATCGGTGGAGGAAATGTGTGACCACATTGCCCTAATCCATCATTCGCGCAAAATCTTGGATGGCCTGACCAAGCAGATCAAGCGGCAGTTCCGCACCAACACCTACATTGTGGAAGGCGAAGGCACGCTGGAAACCATGCCGGACGGTTTCCAAACGGTTGACATGAAAATACTGGACGAAAACAGTGTCCGGTTCACCATCAAGGCTCCGGCGGAAACCACGCCTAATGCAGTGCTTCAGGCATTGATGCCTTTTTTGCAAATCCATTCGTTTGCCGAAAACATCCCGTCCATGAACGACATTTTCATCCGCAGCGTCACCGACAAACCAGCCGAGCCGGTCGGTAGTTTTGTTGTTAAGTGAGAAAGGATTTTGGAGTGCGGAATGCGGATTTCGGATTGAATTCGGAATTCACAAACCTTTTCCGGAAACAGTATCTTTTCAGGATACGAAACCTGCCTTTATTCCGCATTCCAAAAATAGTATCTTTCAAAAACCCCAAACCCACCTTTGTCCGTGGACTGCCGACTGTGGTCTGTGGACTAAAAAAAACATCCCATGAAAATCATCCTCCTCATCCTGCAACGCGAATATTGGGTACGGGTTCGCAAGAAATCGTTCATCATCATGACCCTGCTTGGGCCGCTGCTCATGGCGAGCATCTACGTGATTCCGGTGGTGCTGGCCATGCGCGACGGCGACAAACGCACCATTGCCGTCATTGACGAGAGCGGCCTGTTCGACAAGGGTTTTGAAGACAGCCGGAACATCAGTTTTGTTTCAATCAAGACATCGCTTGCCGAGGCCAAGACGCAGGTGAAGCAGGACAAATACTACGCCGTGCTGTACATACCCGCAACCATTGTGGAAAATGCCAACGACAAGGAGGCCAAGCTGTTTGCCAAAAAAGGCGTGAGCATTGAAGTGGAATCCAAGGTGCGCCGGACGCTGGAAGACAAAATCCAAGGTCTGAAACTCAAGCAGGCGGGCATCTCAGCCGAAACGCTGAAACAGATAGAATCGTACAACGTGTCGGTGGGCACGGCCAGTTTGGACGACGAAAACGAGCAGGAGAGCAACGTGTGGGCATCGTCGGCGGTGGGCTACTTGGGTGCGTTCATGATTTACATCGCCATTTTCATTTACGGTGTGCAGGTGATGAAGGGCGTGGTGGAGGAAAAAACCAACCGCATTGTGGAAGTCATGATCTCGTCGGTGAAGCCTTTCCAACTGATGATGGGCAAAATCATCGGCATTGCGCTGGTGGGTTTGACGCAGTTTCTGCTGTGGATTGTGCTGGGTTCGGTGGTGGTGCTCGGTCTTTCGCAAGCCATTGGCATAAGCGGGCAAGATATGGCGCAGCAGCAAATGGAATTGCGCACTGGCCAATCGGCGATGCAAAACGGCGTGGCGCAAAATAGTATCGCCAGGGAAACCAAAACCGGCAGCGACACGGCGCAAAAATTCATGAAAAGCATCGGCACCATCAACTTTCCGAAAATCATCGCCTGCTTCCTGTTCTATTTTCTGTTCGGCTATCTCATGTACAGCGCGCTGTTCGCCGCTGTCGGTTCAGCGGCCGATGCCGACACGGACACGCAGCAATTCATGCTGCCCATTACCATCCCGCTGATATTCTCCATTGTAATCGCCTCGTTCGTGGTGCAGAATCCCGACAGCACGCTGGCGTTTTGGGCTTCCATCATTCCGCTCACTTCGCCCATCATCATGCTCATCCGGTTGCCGTTCAACCCGCCGCTCTGGGAGATTTTGCTGTCCATGGCGCTGCTGGTGCTTGGTTTCATCGGCACCACGTGGCTGGCGGGTCGCATCTACCGCGTGGGCATTCTGATGTATGGCAAAAAGGTGAACTACAAGGAGTTGTCGAAATGGATATTTTATAAGGCGTAATGGCCTCCCCCAACCCCCTCCGAAGGAGGGGGCTTTTGACCGGCGGGCTTTTGCCTTTTCAAAAGATACTGTTTTCAAGGCTCTCTGGCTCCCGGAGAGTAACTACTCACAACCATTTCAACTCCCCCTTCGGGGGCTGGGGGGCTTTCCTTTCTCATGAACAAAACTGCATTTCCGACGCAATTTCTCGTCCTGTTTTTCTCCTTTCAGGTTTTTGCCCAAAACGGCAAAGTCCTCGTCACCGATTTGACGAAAATCAAACAGGTAAGTGGCATTTCGTTCGCGCCGGACGGAAAAAAAGCCATTTATACGGTCACGTCCGTTGAAGCCGATGCCGACAAGAAAGACGAATACAAATACGCATCGCATCTGTACCTGACTGATTTTCAGGCGAATGCGCAGCCACTGACGCGCGGCCCGGAATCAGCGCGGCAAGCCACGTGGTCGCCGGATGGTCAGCGGATTGCTTTTGTGCGCACCGTGAAAGAAAAAGCCCAGCTATTTGTGTTGCCCCTCAGCGGTGGCGAGGCTTACCAACTCACGCAATCCAAATACAGCGTCGGCAATCCGCAGTGGTCGCCGGATGGCAGGAAGATTTTATTCTCCGTAACGCTCTCATTCTCGGAACTGCTGAAAGACAGCCTGTTCAATGAAGCCAAAGATGTGCCGGCGTGGAGTCTGGAAAAACCGGGTTTTGCGAAAAACGAAAACGTGCAGGTCAAAAGCAGCGTGAAGCCGAACCCAAACGGGAATCTGGCCGAAATCCGGGCGTATCTGGACAAGAATGTAGAGGACAAAAAGGCCAAGGTCATCAATCGGCTCAACTTCCAGGGCGAGGCCACAACCGAACCGGAGATGAGTTTTTCGCATTTGGCGGTGGTTGATGTTTCGCCAATGGGCGGCGAATCGAAGCTGGAAGCCATCACGCAGGATTTTTATTCGTTCAGCCAAGCCGTCTGGACACCTGATGGCAAGAAAATCATCTGTTCAAGCGATTTCCAGGAGCAGGAACACAATGCCGGTTTCCATCCCGACCGCGATCTTGACGGCCGCCTTTTCATCATGAATGCCGATGGCAGCAATATGAAGCCGCTGCTGGGCGAAAAAGGAAAGGTGTTTTCCAACCCGGTAATCTCGCCCGATGGCAAAATGCTGGCGTTTCAATACGCGCCATCCGAAGGCTTGAACATCCCGAAAATCGGCATGGTGGGTTTGGGCGTTTCAAACTATACTATTTCGGAAATCTCATTTGACCGTTCGGCACAAGGCTTGAAGTTCAGCACGGACGGCAAATTTCTGTATTTCTCGGCGCAGTCCAACGGCGGGCAACCGCTGTGCCGCTACGACCTGAAAACCAGAAAGTTAGAACAACTGTCGGATTACAATTCGGGCGTGACCGGTTTTGACGTGGCGGGCAACCGAATCCTCTTTGCCAAAACCGAAGTCGCCAATCCGTCGGAACTCTACATTGCCGATGCTGCGCTGAAATCGCCAAGCAAACTGACCGATTTCAACAGTGTTTGGGTGAAAGACAGGAAATTGAGCGTTCCTGAAAAGCGCGTTTTTGCCAATTCCAAAGGCCAAACCATTGAATATTGGATCATGAAACCGACGTTTGCCGCCGCCGGGAAAAAATATCCGTTGCTGCTGCAAATGCACGGCGGCCCAACGGCCATGTGGGGCCCCGGCGAACAGAGTATGTGGCACGAACTGCAATATTTCTGTGCGCAGGGCTACGGCATCGTGTACGCAAACCCGCGTGGATCAGGCGGTTACGGGCTTGATTTCATGCGGGCCAATTACCAGGACTGGGGAACCGGCCCCGCCGAAGATGTGCTGCGTGCCGCCACCGAAGCGGCCAGGGAAACGTGGGCCGACACCAGCCGACAAGTGATTACGGGCGGCTCGTATGCGGGCTACCTCACAGCGTGGATTATTGCGCACGACCACCGTTTCAAAGCCGCTTTCGCCCAGCGCGGCGTGTATGACCTGACCACTTTCATGGGCGAAGGCAACGCCTGGCGGCTCACGCCCAACTATTTCGGCTATCCGTGGAAAGCGCAAGCGGTTTTGGATGCCAATTCGCCGTACACTTTCGTCGAAAAAATCAGAACGCCTCTGCTCATCAAACACGGTGAAAATGACCTGCGCACGGGCGTGATCCAGAGCGAAATGCTGTACAAAAGCCTGAAAATCTTGGGCCGCGACGTGGAATACGTGCGGATGCCGGGAGCCACGCACGAGTTGAGCCGCACCGGCAATGTGCGCCAACGCATAGACAGGATTCTGCGGATTTATGAATTCATGGAGCGTTATGTAGGAACTCAACCACCAACCGCCAAACCTTCACGGTAAGCCTTAATCCAAAGTTTACGGATGTCAGGTGTGAGGCCGTTGCAAAGCCGTGTTACCAGCAAGCGGCCATTGGACACGTGCGATTTGCCGGGGGATGTGTTTTGAAAATAGTGTCTTTTTAAAACGCTAAACCCCTGCCTGTCTGGGCAAGGGCTTTGTTTGTCTATAGCTTGTATTGAATCCTAGGGACGAGTCGCAGGCTAGGCTTACAGATTACGGATTCTCAACTGCTTAGGTGATAAGCATTTACGAGTTTATGATATAGCAGGACATCCTATCACTGCAAAACATAATATGTTTTCTCAAAATAACAATCCGTGAAATCAGTATTCACGCCGCCTTTGTTGTTTACTTTTTCCATATAATCTCTCAATATCCCACGAATTATATTTTGCCCCGGCTTGTCGGTTAGCTTCTTGTAAGTCACTTCAAAATCTCTGCCGTAAACCGTATCTACAGACTGTAGGCCCGACAGTGAATATTGACTATCAAAATCTCCGATCAGCACCTTCATTTTATTGTGCATGGGATGTTTTAATTTTATTTGTACTGTATAATATGACCCTAAAGGAACAGTATCTTTTAACGCTTTCACTTCCGCATAATGCAGTTGCGTCATCAAATTACCACTTTTGTCATATTCTTTTTTCGTATTGACAAAGTTGTGGAGTTTGCCATCTGATAGTTCAGCGTACATCCACTCATACACACCTGCAACTTTGCCATTAGGATGATAGATTTTCTGAATACCAACTTTAAAACCGTCACGAAAATATGTCAAAGATTGGGGCATACCATCATCATAGTAAGTTTTGGCCAATCCATGTAATTTGCCGTCACTAAAGAGTGACTCCTCCTCCAGCTTGCCATTTAAATAATAGGTTTTTAATCCGCCATGTTGCAAACCGCCTCTCCAATTGCTTTCGGTTTTCAGCCTGCCATTTGAATGATATTCATGGCAAACCCCCTCCTTCTTACCATTAACTGTTTGGCATTCAATCCCTATCCGCGCGTTGTCGTATTTTTCCGAGACGGACTTTTCTCTACAACCGAACAGGGTTGAAAGACAAAAAAAATACAAGCTTCCTGGTATGATTGCTCTCATTTTACCCTTAGTGTGTGGTACTGATTTCTTTGTGTGGGAGCAGCTCAATCCAAACGTTAGCGGCCACTATCTGCAAGTGCTATGATACCACATTGCGCTGGCAAATCCAAAGGAGTCAATCCAGCCAGAATGCACCAGCAATTTGCGCCAAATTGTCGCACTCCAATCAGAATTTACGCGCACTTCAAGCCGTTTTGTCCGAAATACGGGAATGGTTTTTGATTTGCTCCTCAATGCAAAAGTCAAAATAGTATCTTTTCAAAAGCCCAAACCTACCACCCGATTTACAAAACACCACGACCATGAATTTCAATAAATATACCGTGAAGGCGCAGGAAGTAGTGCAGCAGGCTTCTGGAATTGCGGCTTCCAGCGGGCAACAGGCCGTTGAAACGGGACATTTGCTACAGGCAATCATCCAGTCGGATGAAAACCTGACAGGATTTTTGTTCAAAAAACTCAACATCAACCGTCCGCAGTTGGAAACGCGCCTGAGCGAAATTGTGGCGGCGTACCCGAAAGTGAGCGGCGGCGATCCGTATCTGGGCAATGACGCGGCGGCGGCCTTGCAAAAAGCCGAAAGTTACCTGACTGAGTTTGGCGACGAATTTGTGGCCGTCGAGCATATTTTGCTGGGCATCTTTGCCGGACGCGACCGCACCGCGCAAGCCCTCAAAGACTTGGGCGTAACCGAAAAACTACTCAAGGCAGCCATCAAGGAATTGCGCGGCAACAGCAAAGTGACCGACCAGCACGCCGAAGGCAAATACCGTTCGCTGGAAAAATACTCGGTAAACCTTACCGACCGCGCCAAAAAAGGCAAGATTGACCCCGTAATCGGGCGCGATGAGGAAATCCGGCGCGTGTTGCAGATTTTGAGCCGCCGCACCAAGAACAACCCGATTTTGCTCGGTGAGCCGGGCGTGGGCAAAACGGCCATTGCCGAAGGCTTGGCGCAACGCATCGTGAACGGCGACGTGCCCGAAAACCTGAAATCCAAGTCGCTGGTTTCGCTGGACATGGGTTTGCTCGTTGCCGGAGCCAAGTACAAGGGCGAGTTTGAAGAACGCCTCAAGGCCGTGATCAAGGAAGTGACCGACTCCGAGGGCGAAATCATCCTGTTCATTGACGAGATACACACGCTGATTGGCGCGGGCGGCGGCGAAGGCGCGATGGACGCGGCCAACCTGCTGAAACCAGCCTTGGCGCGCGGCGAATTGCACGCCATCGGCGCGACGACGCTGAAGGAATACCAGAAACACATTGAGAAAGACAAGGCACTGGAACGCCGTTTCCAAGCTGTGACCGTGGATGAGCCGGACATGGCCGACGCGGTTTCGATTTTGCGCGGCATCAAGGAAAAATACGAATTGCACCACGGCGTACGCATCAAGGACGACGCGGTGATTGCCGCCGTCGAACTATCAAGCCGCTACATTTCCGACCGTTTCCTACCCGACAAGGCCATTGACCTGATGGACGAAGCCGCTGCCAAGCTGCGGATTGAAATGGATTCGCTGCCCGAAGAACTGGACGAGATCAACCGGCGCATCATGCAACTGGAGATTGAGCGGGAGGCAATCAGGCGCGAAAACGACCGCGATAAGGAATCGCTGCTGTCCAAGGAAATCGCCGACCTCAGCGAGCAGCGCGACAGCCTGAAAGCCAAGTGGGAAAACGAAAAATCGGTGGTGGACGGCATCCAGAAGGAAAAGGAAGACATTGAAAAATACAAGATTGAAGCCGAACAGGCCGAACGCACCGGCGACTACGGCAAAGTGGCCGAAATACGCTACGGTCGCATCACGGAAGCCGAAAAACGCTTGGAGGAACTGCAAAAGCAGGTTTCGGTGATGGAAAACGCCTTGCTGAAAGAGGAAGTGACATCCGAGGACATTGCCGAAGTGGTGGCGAAGTGGACGGGCATTCCGGTGTCGAAAATGCTGCAATCGGAACGCGAAAAACTGCTGCACTTGGAAACTGAACTCGGCAAACGCATCGCCGGGCAAGGCGAAGCCATCGAAGCAGTGGCCGACGCCGTGCGCCGCAGCCGGGCGGGCCTGCAAGACCCGAAGCGGCCCATCGGTTCGTTCATCTTTCTGGGCACTACGGGCGTGGGCAAAACCGAACTCGCCAAGGCGTTGGCCGAGTTCCTGTTCAACGACGACAATGCCTTGGTGCGCATTGATATGTCTGAGTATCAGGAGCGTCATGCGGTGAGCCGGTTGGTGGGTGCGCCTCCCGGATACGTGGGCTATGATGAAGGCGGCCAACTGACCGAGGCCGTGCGCCGCAAGCCGTACAGCGTGATTCTGTTGGACGAGATTGAAAAGGCGCACCCGGATGTGTTCAACATCCTACTGCAAGTGCTGGACGATGGCCGCCTGACGGACAACAAGGGCCGCGTGGCGAATTTCAAAAACACGATCATCATCATGACCTCGAACATGGGTTCGCACGTGATCCAAGAGAATTTCGGGAAGATGGAGGACTGGAACCGCGACCAAGTAATTGAGGACACGAAAACCGAGGTGGTTGAACTGCTCCGCAAGACGATCAGGCCGGAATTCCTGAACCGCGTGGACGAGATTGTGATGTTCCAGCCGCTGACCAAACGCGAAATCCGGCAGATTGTGAACATCCAGTTTAGCCAGATTCAGCAACGCCTCGCCGAAGCGGGCATCCGCATTGAAGCCAACGACGACGTGCTGGATATGCTGGGCGAAAAAGGTTTTGACCCGCAATTCGGAGCGCGGCCACTCAAACGCGTGATGCAACGGCTGATTCTGAACGAGTTGTCGAAGGACATTCTTTCGGGCAAAATCACGCGCGACGATGTGGTGGGGATGTTCTACGACGACCAAGCCGACGTTATCCGGTTTTTCAACGTGGAGAATATTCCGGCGGCATGAGAATAGTATGTTTTGGAAAGGTCAAACCCCGGCATTGTACAACGCCGGGGTTTTGTTTGCAGATGCGAAAGATGTATTTTTATCGTCCGTAATGGCGCAATCGAAAATAGAAAAAACTTTTTGTCCTTACGACTATGAGATGCGCGGGCCAAAAAAGCGGCAGCCTTGGCGGAAAAGCGAATCCGGGCAAAACATATCCCTCACGGGAGGCAGCAGTGCAAGCGAAATTGGCGGCCATGAACCAACTTCTACCTACTGTTGACCTTTCCAACATTGCCAGGAAATCATCTGAAAAATAGTATGTTTTGAAAAGCCCAAACCCCTGCCCGTGACAGCGCGGCACACGCACCGACATAGATGGGATTCGCGAAATTTCACCTTCAAAAGCGCGGACTTTCGTAAATACGGATGTTAACGGCAAGCTGAAAACCGACACGACACAATGAGAGAAATATCTAATTTGGACTTAAAAATACAACTAACAAATGAATATTTGCGAACAGGTGGAGTCGAGAAAATTTTTGACGTAACCCTACTTCAAGACATTATTGATGTAAAGTTTGATAGTAATGGAAAAGCCGACCCTTCTACTGTAACTTCAAGACTGAATGCATTTATGCTTGCATTACTTGCCTCTCATTCTATGCCACCACTTATTTCAGACGAACATATTTCAGAATACTCTTCTTTTGTTCAAAAAAGCACTTGCTTTGACCAAGTAACAGTAGATACAGTTGAACAAGTTGATAAACTTTTTGAAGACTTTAAAAATAACAAAGACTTTCTGTTTCGTGGACAAAGAGAAGCTAAATGGAGATTATATAGCAGTCTTCAAAGGTTTTGGATTTGGGACAAAATGAAGAAATCAGATGCAGATTATTTGAAGTTTTTAAAACTTTTAATAGCCAATGGAAAAAGTAAATATCAAACAGAAATTAAAAACATTTTGGAAGAAATAAACATAGATTCTACAAATGACATTTCGGTTTTAGGGTATTTACAACACCATAATTGTCCAACGCCATTACTCGACTGGACTTATTCATTTGAAACAGCTTTGTTTTTTGGAATTGATGGTTTAGAACAAGCACAAAGTGTTAAAGAAATTGACAATTATTTTAGCCTTTACTATATAAAAGAAGAAGATTTTAGCAATGGCGGTATGCGAACTTTGCTAAACAATAGCCTTCAAGAAGTTGGCGAAAAATTGAAACTTGGTCTTATTGCTCAAATAGCAGTTGATAAAAAGCAAAGACTTGAGATGGAAAAACACTTTTATGAAAGAAGTTTTTTCGATAAAAACAGAATTAAAGGAGCTGGACTAATTAGCCACATGACCAAAATTGAGCATATGTCAAACATTCCAATCAGCTATTTTAGTGACAAAGATATTGATACAGGAATTGCATTTTCAATAACAAATAGTGAAAACATTAAAAGACAGAATGGTGTTTTTACTTGGAATGCCCATTTTTCAAAACCTCTTGAAGTTATTGGTAACGAACAATATATCGAAGCGAGATTAGAAAGTGAACCTAATGATTATAGATTTTGTGAGTGCTTCAACATAAATAAAAACCTCACAGACTATATAATTGAAAAATTAAAAGTGTTAGACATTTCTTCTGAAACAATTTATCCAGACAAGGACATTGACGTAAGAGAAATATATGATGAAACTAAAAAAGCCAGCAGCTAACAAGGGTTTTGCGAAAAAGGGGTAGAATTGCTAAATTGAACATTTGCACTTCTATCAACATTTGCACTTCTATCAACATTTGCACTTCTATCAACATTTGCACTTCTATCAACATTTGCACTTCTATCAACATTTGCACTTCTATCAA
>JAYWIH010000058.1:0-15548 GCA_043789005.1 Sphingobacteriales bacterium | reverse complement strand
TGTCTTGCGAGATGAGGCAGATTTCTTCCTTGCGGAAAGATTCGAGGAGGTGGTTCAAAAAAAAAGTCTTGCCCGAGCCGCTGCCGCCCGTAATGCCGACAATGAAAGGGTGCTGCATTGGGTAGGTTGCTGTGGGGAAAATAGTATGTTTCAAAAAGGCCAAACCTCACAGGTTTTTGAAACCTGTGAGGTTTGGCGAAACAGGGTCATTCAACCGAGTAAGCCATCACTTTATTGACAAAAAACGTGGGTACGTACAGCATCTTCTTGGCAATGTTGTAGTCCAAGTCGGCAGTGTTGGTTTTTTGCGTCACCGAGTCAAGCAGCAGTTCGGGCTTGCCATCCGCGCCGATGTGCCAGATTTTGCCCTGCCATTCGGAAACGAAATATCCCTTTTTGCCATCGGCCGCAATGCCGTCAAGGCCGCCCATGCCTTCGGCAAAGGTAGTGAACTGCTTGGTTTTCAGGTCGTAGGCCAGCAGTTTGCCATCGCCGTTGCCCACCAGCAACTTGCCGTTTTCGTAGAGCAGGCCGTTGGGGTTTTTCAATTGGCCTTCCTCAGCCACCTTTTCGATTTTGCCATTGTTAAGCACCCAAATCCGGTTGCTGCGCATATCCGTAAAGTAAACCTTGCCTTTAGCATCAATCGCGATGTCGTTGAGGAATTTGGCTTCGGGCACGTCGTATTTTTTCAGGACTTTGCCGGTTTTCAGGTCTATTTCCACAAGTTTCAGGATTTCGGTCACGTAAAGCTTGTTGCCGAAAATGGCCATGCCCTTGGTGGAAGTGAGGTTTTCGGTGAAGTTGCGCTTGATGATTTTGCCATCGGGGCTGACTTTGGCAATGAAGCTCTTGGAGTTTTCGGGAGCCGGGCCGCCATTGATGCACGACACGTACAATACATTGGCTTTGGCATCGTAGAGCACCGATTCGGGTGTGGTCAGCGTTGTGTCAGATTCCCAGGATTTGGTCAGTTTCACGGACTGTGCGGCAACTCCGCTCCAAGCGGACAACAGACAAGCACCGGCCAGTGCCGACGCGTACAATAAGGATTTCATGGGGCGAACGGTTTTAAGTGGAGATTCAAAAGAGGTGAACGAAGATAGAAGTTTTCGTGAAGACCGCCAAACGAACCCGAAAAACACAAAACCCCGCTCCAGATATCGGGATGGGGTTTCGTGTCTTCAAAACATACTATTTTTACGGGCAAAATGAAATTCTACTTCTGCATCGAGTTCACCTCCCGCTTTTTTTCAGTCGGCTCTATTGGAGTTTCCCCACTGTTTTTTCCCGTTAATCAAGTGTTCTTCAAAAGAAGATTTCAGGTGCGTCATTTCTCCAGTACGGATTTTCTCCATTCTTTCACGGGCCACTTCTTCCCGATCCCGGCCAGTAGCGGTTTTAGACACATCGGCGTTTGCAGAAGTTTTCATTGATCTCATACAGTGTCGGATAGTTTGCCTCTACAAGTATAATTTTATTTCCGGAAAAATCCAATTCGAAATCTATCACCAACATTTTGGAGCCTGAGTATCCAATCGCCGAGTAACCGTCCGTATGCATATACATTTCCCGGTTCTCATCGCCGTAAACAACCTTTTGAATATCCACGAAATCTATACCCAGCAGCAGCGTGGCCTCATACAGTTCATCACTCGCAAACACAATATCAAAATAGGTGAACATTTTCCGCAAAAGTGTTGGGTGTCGGGAAACGCAAAAAAGGCACGAAACCCGGCTCCAATGAACAAGAGTCGGGTTTTGTATTTTCAAAAGATACTATTTCGTTTAATAAAACTTGTAGCGGGTGTCTTCCACTTTTGCTTTTTCCTTAATGGCCTCGCCCGCCAAGTAGCCCACCGAAAAACTCTTGCTCTGCTTCAGTTGGTTTTTGTACTGCGTGTAATCGGCAATTTGCGGCGCGGGTGTTTGCTTGGTGGCCTCCACGAGCAGCACACCGTTTTCGCCCACCACCGGTTTGCTGCGCTGGCCGGGTTTCAAGCCGAAAGCCTTGCCCATGGCGGCTGGCTCCAAGCCCACATTCGGTATTGAGTTGGCGGCCAGTGTCAAATCTGTGGCGGCAACCACTTGGGCTTGCGGGCCGTATTTTTGCGCCACCGCATCCAGTGTCCCTGACAGGCCGGCCAGTTTTTTTGCAATCAGGTCGGCTTTGGTTTGGTTGCGGACCTTGTTGGTCAGCTCGGCGCGATAGGCATCAACCGAAGGCACACCCTTCGACGATTGCCCGGTCAGCACGGCCACCACGTATTGGTCAGGCTCGCTCATGTCAAACAATTGTTTGGACACATCGCCCACCTTGCGTTCATCATTGAAAGTCCACTGCACAATTTCGCGGGCCTTTTGCAAAGTATTGATGCTGTTGGCTTGCGGCGCAATTCGGTCGGCGGTGTAGGAGGTAAGTGTCGGGTCTTTTTTCACGGCGGCTTTGAATGCCTCCGCGCCGTTTAGCTGGGCCGCAAACACACTGGCCCGGCGATAGACTTCATTGCGCGTGGTTTCGCTGGCTCCGATGACCTTGCGGATCATGGAAAGCCGGTATTTCCGGTTGGTTTTGGGCTGCGTCACCTTAATGATGTGGTAGCCGAAATCGGTTTCCACCAAATTGGGTATCAGGCCGGAGCTATTGAAACCGAAAACCGCGTTCTCAAAAGGCTTTACCATCTGTCCGTTTTGCGAGAACCAGCCCAGATCGCCGCCTTTGGCGGCCGTGCCGTCGGTGCCGAATTGCTGGGCCAACTGTTCAAAGCTGGCTCCGTTTCTGAGTTGCACCAAAACGTCCTGCGCTTTGCGGCGTGCTTCGGCCTTCACCGAATCGGGGGCAGCTTTGTCGGCGCGGAACAGGATGTGGCTGGCACGCGCCGAGGCCACTGTATCTTCCTTGGAGCCGCCGTACTTGAATATCATGTATTCGCTGCCTTCCTGAAACGGGCCGTACACGCCACCAGCAATGTACGTGGATATGTTGTTCTGGATTTGCTCGGGCAACTGCCCGATTACTTGGTAGCTGCCATTACCCGGGATTTCAGCGTCCGAGTTGCCAGCCGCAAACAGCGAATCGTCTTCTGCCACGGCCAGTTGTTTGGACAAGTCCTTGATTTCGGTGTACAAATTGGCGCTGTCCTGTTTGGAAGGCAGAACCGGAAAAGTAACGTATTCGAGGCTGCGGGTTTCCTCGCCCTTGTACAGGTTGCGGTGCGCCGACAGGTAGCTGGTTAGTTGCTCGTCGGTGATTTTCACTGTAGTGTCAGGGATGGAATAATACGGCACGTACAGGTATTTGGCATCCACCTTGGCGGTTTGCGCCTCATATTCGCGTTGGGCTTCGGCTTGCGTCACGTACAGCGAGTTTTTGAGCAGGTTATCGTATTTTTCGCGCAGGCGCATTTGCGGCAGTTGGGCTTCAAAATTGTTCCACATGGCGGCTTGTTGGGGCTGCACCGTGTCGGAGCCGATGTATTTCAGATATTGCACCACCAAGCCTTTGTCAAACTGCTTGGTCATCTGGTTCTGGAATATCGGCGTTTGCTGGATCGAAGGGTGAATGTGGTCGCCCTGCACCATGTCGGTCAGTTCGTCTTCGGTCACATTCAGGCCCAGCCTTTCAAAGTCGTTGCGGTAGGCGTTCCTGAAAATCATTTCCTGCCATACTTGCTCCCGTATCTGCTGCGTCTGCTCTTCGGTCGGGTTCATGCCCTGCATGGCGTAGTTGGCCTTGATTTTTTCCACTTCCGCCTCAAAGTCCTTGGCCGAGATTTTGGTGCCGGCAATCCTACCCACTTCAGCTTCATTGTTGAGAAACATTGAATTCGGACCCAGCAAATCCGAGCCTACGATGAAAAACGCTAGGCCGATGGCAATCAAACCGACCGCCCAGCCTGCCTTTTCCCTGATTTTACCGATTACTGCCATTGGAAGTTGAAAGTTATCCCCGTATGTTCAAGGGGGTTTGGGGTTTTGAAAAGATACTGTTTTTGCTCGGAGCGATTTAAAAAGAACGCAAAATAACGCTTTTATCCCGTCAAAAACAACGGCTGTTTTTGACGGGCGTGGCCGGTTCTCCATCAGAAATTCGTACATCGGAAATGGGAAACGCACGGCCTTGGTTGAAAATCGGGGCGGGGCGTTTATCTTTGTCCTTGCGGTTTGGCCTTTTCCAATACATACTATTTTCAGAGAAACGACGGACTGGCATTGGCTTTCAGAAGGGCAAATGGGTTCGGGCATTTCAAAAGATACTATTTTGGAATGCCCTGCCTGAAACGTAACCGGCATCAATCCTAACGCAAAACAGCGCAAAAGCATATTATGATAGACAAAATCAAGGAAATTCGCGGGCAAGTGGAGGCGGTGCAAATCGCGACGGTTGAAGATTTGGAGCAGTTCCGCATGGCCTACGTGAGCCGCAAAGGTGTGCTGGCCGATCTTTTTGAAGGCATGAAAACCACCGCCCCCGAAGACCGCCGCGCGGTGGGAGCCGAACTGAACCTGCTGAAAAACCTGGCCGAAGACAAGTTCAAGGAGCGGCAGCAATGGCTTGAGCAACAGCGCAATGCCGCTCCCCAACCCGCTCCATACGACCTCACACTGCCCGTGCATCCGTACGAATCCGGCTCACTGCATCCGCTTTCCATTGTGCGCGGCCGCATCATAGAGGTATTTGCGCGCATGGGTTTTGCCATGGCCGACGGCCCCGAAATTGAGGACGACTGGCACAATTTCGCCGCGCTGAACTTTCCCGAAAACCACCCGGCCCGCGAAATGCAGGATACGTTTTTCATCCGCAAAGGCGAGAATCCGGCGGATGATTTGCTGCTGCGCACCCACACCTCCAATGTGCAGGTGCGGCTGATGCAACACCAAAAGCCGCCCATCCGCGCCATCATGCCGGGCCGCGTATACCGCAACGAAGCCATTTCGGCAAGGGCGCACTGCTTTTTCCACCAAGTGGAAGGCTTGTACATTGATACCAATGTGGGTTTCAGCGACTTGAAAAACACGCTCTATTATTTCGTGCGTGAACTGTTTGGCCGGGATGTGAAAGTGCGTTTCCGAGCCTCATACTTCCCTTTTACCGAGCCGAGTGCCGAAATGGACATTTCATGCCTGATTTGCAAGGGCGAGGGCTGTAATATGTGCAAGCACACCGGTTGGGTGGAGATTCTGGGATCGGGCATGGTTGACCCGGATGTACTGACCAACTGCGGCATTGATGCGCAAGCCCACACGGGCTTTGCGTTCGGCATGGGCATTGAGCGGATTACCAATCTGCTGTACCAAATCCGCGACTTGCGGCTGTTCAGCGAAAACGACGTGCGTTTCCTGCGGCAGTTCGGCGGCGTATCGTAAAGCCATGCCTTGTGCATACGAATCCGGACAACCGGGTTTGGGCTTTTTGAAAGATACTGTTTCCGGGAAGGCCGCAACTTAGGTCAGATACTGCGTGTCAGACCGGAATCGGTAATCGGCTTCCAGAAGAACGGGCGGGTTTGACATTTCAGGAAGATACTATTTTGCTGATGACAATTGGGTAGTGCCGAGCCGTGGCAAGAGCCGCCCCTACGTAATGAAACAATCCCTGCCTACCTTTGCGCGTTCAAAAACATTTCGTTTCGATGCGCTATACCCTTGATTGCCAAAGTCCGCAAACGCATATTTTGCAGATTTCGCTACACATTGATTCAATTGACGCTCCTTCCGTTGATTTGCAACTGCCCGCTTGGCGGCCTGGCCGCTACGAGCTGGCCAATTATGCCAGAAATATGCTCACTGTCACAGCATACGGCGCTGACAACCAACCACTGTACGTTGAAAAAATAACGCGCGAACGCTGGCGGCTGCACCTGAACGGCCAAACCGGGGCAACCGTGAACTACGGCTATTATGTCCGGCAACTGGATGCGGGCGGCTCCTGGCTGGACGAAAATCTGGTGTACATAAATTTCATCAACTGCCTGTTTTACGTGGATGGCCGCTTGGACGAGCCATGCGAGGTACATTTGCAACTGCCGGCCAGTTACCATATTGCTTGCGGCGCACCTGCCGGAAACCATTGCAGTATTGCCACCAAAGATTATTACCAGCTCGCCGACTGCCCGATGATGGCCTCGGCAACGCTGCAACACCACACCTACACGGTAGCGCAAACGAAGTTTCACATCTGGATTTCCGGCGATGGCACGGCACCGGATTGGCAACGATTACTGACTGATTTCCAGCAATTTACCGAAGCTCAAATCGGCATGATGGGTAATTTTCCGGTGAGTGAATACCATTTTTTACTGCACTTGCTGCCGCAACAATTTTACCACGGCGTGGAACACGAAAACTCGACGGTGATGGTGTTGGGGCCAGCCGGACAGGTTTCCGGCGATTTGTATAACGAACTTGTCGGCTTGGCCTCGCACGAGTTGTTTCACGCTTGGAACGTGTGCAAAATCCGCCCGGCCGAGTTGATGCCCTACGATTTCACGCGCGAAAACTACTTCACTACGGGTTACATTGCTGAAGGCGTGACTACGTACTACGGCGATTTGCTGCTGGCGAGGGCGGGGTTTTTCGATTTGGAAACCTACTGTTTTGAATTGAGCCGCACTTTGAACCGGCATTTCATGAACAGCAACGCCGCCCACCTGTCGCTGGTGCAGTCTTCATTCGACTTGTGGGTGGACGGCTACACGGCGGGCGTGCCCAACCGCAAGGTTTCCATTTACCACAAAGGCGCGTTGGCGGCGTTGATTCTGGACTTGGAAATCAGGCAATTGACGCGCGATGAAAAATCGCTGGACGATGTGATGCGCACCTTGTGGCACCGTTTTGGCAAGACGGGCATCGGCTATACGCACCAAGATTACGCGCAAATAGTGGAAGAAGTGGCCGGTGTGCCAATGGCGGAATATTTTGAAACCTGCATTTTGGGCACGGCCCCACTGCAAAACCGTCTGGCCGAAGCCATGCAACACGTGGGCTTGGAACTGCAAATGCAACCAATTGAAAGCAAGCCGGGTTGTTTGGAAGTGAAAATCGTGGCCGGGGAAGAAAACGAAAGCCGCCGCAAATGGCTGGGAATGAATCGATCCGGCATTTGAAAGATCAAGATCCGCCACTGCGAAAGGACTTTTAACCGCCGCTTGGCTCCAGCCGAGTGGCAACCCTGCCTGTCCGGCAGGCAGGTGTCCGGCGGCGAAGCCACGCCGGGCGGCCTCTGGCCGTAGTCACGCCCTTGTGAACCGCCTGATTCGTACCAAAACCCTTGATAAAAGTGCCCTCATTCTGCTTGCAACTCACCACACCCGAAACCGACGAACGGCCCGTGTACATCAGCGGCAATTTCAACGATTGGCTGCCCGACGAAAAACATTACCAAATGCAGCCGCTTGCCGAAGGCCGCTACAGTTTCTGCTTTCCCGAAACCACGCATTTGCCTGATCCGTTGGAATATAAGTACACGCGGGGCGGCTGGGACCGGATGGAAACCGACGAAAACGGCAACGATGCGCCCAATCGGATTGCCGAACTGAAAAAGGAACAAACCACTGATTTTGTGCCGCGCTGGCAGGAAAACATTGCTGTTGACCCGCAATTGCTGCCGCAAATCCATGTGGTTTCCGAAACATTTGAAATCCCGCAACTTCGGCGGCGGCGCAAGATAACGGCACTGCTGCCCCACGATTACCACCAAACCGACCGCCATTATCCGGTCATTTACATGCAGGATGCGCAAAACCTGTTCGATGACCAATCGCCGTACGGCAACTGGGCCATTGACCGCAGCTTGGCAAAACTGGCGGCACGCCAGCAAGGCGACGTGATTGTGATTGCCATTGACCACGGCGATGAGGAACGCGTCCGCGAGTTTCTGCCCTACGAAACCGACAAGTGGGGGCGCGGACAGGGGCGGCGGTACATCCGTTTTTTGGCGCAGACGCTGAAACCCTACGTGGACGGCCATTTCCGTACCCTGCCCGGCCGGCAGCACACGGGCGTGGGCGGCAGCTCCATGGGCGGGCTGGTCAGCATCTACGCGGGGCTGATGTTTCCGCAAGTGTTTGGCCGACTTATGGTTTTTTCGCCGTCGCTGTGGGTTTCGCCCAAGATTTATTTCGATGCCATCGGGTTTTTCAATCCGTCCGAAACAAAAATATACCTGTATGCGGGTGGCCGCGAATCGTTCAACATGGTGCCAAACGTGAAACGGTTCATGGAAACGCTGGAGCGGCGCGGCATGGATCACGCGCAAATCAAGTTCAACCTGTCCGTCAATCCGGGCGGGCGGCACCACGAGGCGGTGTGGGCAGTTGAGTTTCCGAAAGCCTTGGAATGGCTGTTTTTTTGAGCGGGCTTTCACAAGCGCGGTGAGTCTTGGAATACAATCATGTTGGGAATGGAAGGGTTTGGGCTTTCAAAAAGATACTATTTTGACCCCGACCCCCGATGAAGAAATCTGGGTGCGGTGCCGGTTGCTGACAACCGATGCGCGGTTTCCCGAAACCGATTGGATGGCATGGCGGGTTTGGTGTTTTGAAAAGATACTATTCTGAAATACCAGTAATTTGCTGAACGTCAGGCGGTAAAAACCATAAAGAAGAATTTTTTGGAACGAAGTATATGACACATATCCCCCTGAAGAGACAGTGAGCCTTTCGGTAAATGCCGCTACAGTATTACCCAAAAACAGGAAAAGCCGGCATTGCCGGCTTTTCCTGTTTTTGGGTTTGCTTTTTGTCAGTATCCTGCATTTTGTGCAATGCCGGGGTTGGCCAGCCGCTCATTCTGCGGAATAGGCCAAGCCCATTTATTGCTGGTGGCCGCCAAGCTGCACACCGAGCCGGCACGGCAGTTCACGCGCTGCACCACGCGGGTGGTACGCTTCAGGTCGAACCAGCGGTGGCCTTCCATCCAGAGTTCCTTGCGCCGTTCGGTGGCGATGGCATCCGTCAACGCGGTACCGGTTTCAACGCCCGGCACAAAATCGGCTATACGGGCCGTCCGGAGGGTATTCAGATCGGCCAACGCTTCAACGGGTTTGCTGGTGAGTGCGTTGGCTTCGGCACGGATGAGGTACATCTCGCCTGCGCGGAACGCCTTGAAGTTCACTGCCCCGTCGCGGGCAGTACCCTTGCCTTGGTATTTGGTAGCCACCACCCGCGTGGCGCGGTTTACGGCACCGGGCACGCTGGCACCGGGTGTGAAGTACGCGTTGAAGCGGACATCATTAGTCCGGTCATAGAGTGCCAGCAAACTTGGCGCTGGGTCAAATTGCGCCCGGTTGGTGGCCGGTGACCACACGTCAAGGGCCGGGCCGCCTTCGCCGGGATTGAACTGGATCGAGAAAAACACTTCGTTGGCGTTGGCATCGGTCCAGATGCCAGGGAAATTGGCTTGGCTGGCCAGCGGACGTGCCGCGATGGCCGCCGTGGCAAACGTAATGGCCCGGTTGTAATCCTTGGCGTACAACGATACCCGCGCCAGGATGGCGTTCACCGTGGCAGCGTCAATGCGGCTGCGGCGGGTATTGGTGTTGATGGGTGCGTCCACGTCGTTGAGCAGCGGCAAGGCGGCTTCCAGATCCTTGAAAATCTGGTCGTAAGTCACTTTTACAGTGGCGCGACCGGGCAGTTCAATAGCCGAGCTGGTCTTGACTGCAACGCCGGGAGCATCCGAGTTGCGGTCGAAAGCGTTTGCGTAGTACTGCAGCAGGTTGAAATGCAGCAGTCCGCGCAGTGCCAGTGCTTGGCCTTTGATGCGGTTGGCTAACTTCTGGTTGGTTGCCTCATATTGCCCGATGCTTTCCATAACCAGGTTCACGTCGTTGATCATCAGATAGTTGAAACGCCACACTTCGGCGGCCCGCAATTCATCTGCCACGTAGGTCCAGTCGGTAACGGCCTTGTAGTTCACCAGCGACTCAAACGTTTCAATAGTGTTGTCAGACATCATGTCCGGCATCACCGATTGGAACAGGCCGTATGAATACAAATCGCGCATGGAGGCGTAAGTGCCGTTCAACACCGGCTCGAAATCCTCTATCTTGCCGAATACGTTTTGGCGACTAAGTGAATGCGTAGGCGTAAGGTCAATCAAATCGTCACTGCACGAGGACATGACCGACAGGCCCATGCAAAGCAAAGCAATGTGTATCTTCTTCATAATGGTTTTCGTTTTAATTTGTATGATTAGAAACCAATGCCCACGCCAGCCGTAAAGGTGCGCATGGCGGGATACTGGGCACCGGTGAGCTGGCCGCCCGTGATTTCAGGGTCAAAGCCCTGGAACTTGGTGAAAGTGAGCAGGTTTTGCCCCTGTGCAAACACCCGCACCGAGTTCATCTTGGCCTTACGCACCAACGCCGTAGGCAAACTATAACTCAGCGTCAGGTTGCGCAGGCGCATGAAATCGCCTTTTTCCAGAAAGTGCGTGATGGATGTCTGGTAGCCATTGTCCGGGCCGGGATTGGGGTTGGGTATGTCGGTAATGTCGCCCGGCTGTTGCCACTCGCGCAGCAAGGCCCGCGATACGTTATCGAAGTAATAATCCGGAATTTCCACATTGGTGCGGTCGTTGTTGAAGATGAAGTTGCCGAAAGAGTAGGTGAACAGTGCTGACAGTTCCAAGCCCTTGAAACGGATCGTGTTGGTGAACCCGCCAAAGTACGGAGCTTCGCGCGCACCAAAAATCTGGGCATCGTCGGGGCTATAAATGGTGGCGATTTCACCGCTGGGCTTGCGGAATAGTTGGAAGCCCGTAGCCGGATCCACACCCGCCGACTCCACCAGCCAGTTGCTGTTGATGGGATAACCCACCCGGTTGATGATGATGCCGTCTATGTTTCCGGTTTCTGGCGTGGAGGGTGTCAAGCGTAGTATCCGGTTGCGGTTGTAGGTGAAGTTTACGTTAGTTTCCCACGAAAAACCGCCCGCCTGCACGTTCACGGTGGTGATGCCAATCTCAATGCCCCGGTTTTGCAATGCCCCCACGTTGCGGTTGATGGAGTTGAAGCCGGTGGTGCGCGAAAGCTGGTCGTTGAGGAACAGGTTTTCGGTGACCGAATTGTACACTTCCACCCCGCCGATAACGCGTTTGTTGAACAGCGAAAACTCAATGCCGGTGTTGAACGTGTTCTTCTGCTCCCAGCGCAATTCCGGGTTTTCCAGTTGGGTCAGGATGAGGGTAGGGTTGCCATCATACGACGAAACTGTCTGGCTGGTGCGCGTTGCACGGGCTTGAAAATTGGCCAGCGAAGCAAAGCTGCCGATTCCTTCTTGGTTGCCCGCTGAGCCGTAGCTGGCTTTCAGGCGCAGGCTGTTCAACACCGAACCCGTCAGGTTCTGCATGAACGGTTCGTCGCTAATTACCCAACTGGCCCCTACCGAGCCGAAAGTGGCGTAGCGGTAGTCGGCACCGAAACGTGACGAACCATCGCGGCGGACGTTCATATTCAGGTAGTAGCGGTTTTTATACCCGTAGTTCACCGTGCCGAAATACGACAGCAAGGCACTTTGCAGGCCGTTGCCCCGTGTGTCGGGTATTTGGCTGGCGTTGTTCTGGGTAATGCCGGCTTCATTTTGCAGGATGCCGCCCAAGCCGTATCCCGTGAACCCGAAAGTACCGAATTTGCTCTGCACGATTTCGTTGTACAACCCCGCTTGCAGGGTGTGGTCTCCGAAACTGGTGTTGTAATTAAGCGAAGTGGTGCCCGTGAAACGGGTGTCCTTATAAAAATCGCGTATCAAACGGCCCTGCCGCCCTTTGATGGCTGAACCCGTACCCGCCTGCCCGAAGCGGCTGTTGTAGATTTCTTGCTCCTGGTTGTTGTAGTCAACCCCCCAGTTGGTGCGGGCGGTGAGTCCTTTCACAAACGGGATGTCGTACTCGACGAAGGCCGAAGCGATTATCTTCAGTTCGTTGAACTTGCGGTTCGTTTCGTTAAGCTCGCGCACCGGATTGGGTTGTCCCGAACGAAATTGCGTATACGTGCCAT
Organism: Sphingobacteriales bacterium; assembly: GCA_043789005.1. GTDB lineage: Bacteria > Bacteroidota > Bacteroidia > Cytophagales > 172606-1 > Xanthocytophaga. The sequence goes on along the minus strand of JAYWIH010000058.1, from coordinate 3,550 downwards.
CATCATTATACGGCTTCTCGTAAGGGTTGCCCCAACGGATGGCGTTCAGCGGTGAGGTGATGCCAGCGTTGTCTTCCGTCTGGAAATTCTGCTTGGAATACCCCACACTGCTGTTAATGCCGAACCGTACGCGTCCCGAGTTGCCTTCCAAGTTGAGGCGACCCGTGTAGCGATCCAAGCCAGTGCCTTTCACAGTACCGGTTTGGTTGAACAGGTTGCCCGATGCATAAAAAAGAATGCTTTCATTGCCGCCCGATGCGCTCAACTGGTGCTGCTGGGTGCGGCCTATCTGGAAGATTTCCTTTTGCCAGTCGGTGTTGATGGTGCGTAACTGGGCAATTTCTTCAGCAGTATAATCCGATAGTTCTGTTCCGCCCCGGCGCAGTTCGTAGTCAATCTTTTCATTGGTGTTCATCAGTTCCAAGCGGTTGGGCGGAAAGTACGACCGGCCCAGTTGTCCGTCGTAGTCAAACCGGGTTTTGCCCGCCCGCCCGCGTTTGGTCTTGATTACCACCACGCCGTTGGCTCCGCGCGACCCGTAGAGTGCCGTGGCCTCCGCATCTTTCAGCACCGAAATGGATTCTATGTCCTGCGGGTTGATGGTCTGGAAAGGGCTGGAGTTGGTAGCCGCACCGCTGGAGTTTATCTGCACACCGTCCACGATGTAGAGCGGGGTATTGCTGCCGTTTACCGAGCCGGAGCCGCGTATCCGGATAGTGGCTGCCGCCCCCGGTTGGCCGCTGCCGGCCGTCACCAGTACGCCCGGCGCCTGGCCTTGCAGCAGTTGGTCAAAGGAGGCGATGGGCTGGTCTTTGATTTTACCAGCCGAGATAGTAGCCACCGATCCGGCAAATGCCCGGCGGCTGTTCTGCCCGTAACCGGTCACCACTACTTCACTCAGCTCGCTCACATCGGTTTGCAGCACCACATCAACGTCAGATCGGCTGCCTGCCGCCACTTCTTGGCTTACAAAACCCACGAAGCTAAACACCAGCGTGGCTCCTTCTTGCGCGCTAATCTGGTAGCGTCCTTGGGTGTCGGTCACGCTGCCGCGTGTAGTGCCCTTGACGGCCACCGTCACGCCCGGCAGTGGCTGGTTATCTTGCGACGAGGTGACCCGGCCTGTCACGTTGCGATCTTGAGCCATCGCATGGTTGCCCAGCAGCATAATTGCCGTGAGTCCCAGTAGTAAAGTCTTTCGCATGGTGTTTTTTGTTTGGTTGATTAGAGTACGCATTATGAATTTTAAGGGTGCTGATTGCATTGATTGGCATTTTATTTGGCTAATAATCATTCGGTTAAGAGCAATTGGTTTTTTAAAATAGTATCCCTGAAAAGGATTAAACCCCCTTTCCAAAAAAACAAACAGCACCTAATGGCGAACAGTTTTTTCGTGCAGTTCGCGGCGGATTGCGACGAAAACCTCAGTCAAAGCTCTAGTAGCGGGAACGTGCCAGCCTGAACCGGCTTCTCGCTGTGTTTTTCACTATGCTGTGCGTTTTTTACGCAAAATGCAGAAACGCACAACAATATTACGAATTTTGCCCCAGAATAGCACATCTTTTTCCTTTTTTTCGCCTTTTTCCATTTTTTTGGTGTGAACCCCTATTTTACGTGGTAACTCAGCGAAAATTCATGGAAGTTGTTTCTGACTGGCAGTCAGGAGGTTACGGAAATCTCGGCCACCCGAGCAGCTATGAGCATTGGCAAGTGCCGTTTGTTTTTCGGGCAAGGGGGTTTGGCACTTTCAAAAAATGCTATTTTGGGAGGCTGTTGCCAATCGGCTTGTTTTGTGCGCGGACTGCAAATCCGGATGTTCGCGGTTCGGGATTGCCTGCCTGCCACGCTTGTCCGAAGTGTTGAGGCGGACAGGCACATCCCGGACAAGACAACCTGGCCGATACGACTTGTTTACTTGGAAATGCAAGTAAAAAGCCTCTCCAAGGAATGGAGAGGCTTGCCAAAGTTTTGGGTTGAGGAAAGGCTAATTACTGAAAACCCAATCATTAGGGGTTTCATTTGCCATTTACATTCCAGCTTAACGATGGGTTTTCGTTTTGCATGGTTCTTTTCAGGCTTCCAATGGTTTTTTGCACCGATGCATCCAATTTTGCCCGCACATCATCCATCGCCCTGACTTTCCAATCGCGGTTCAAATCCTTGTTGGTCAGGCTGGTGGCCATCACAAACCCCAAATCCGTGGCACGTGGCAGGTTGGGGTCGGCTTCATGAAAGAAGTTGTTGAATTCATACACAAACGCTCCTTCCTGCACCAGTATTGTGGCCACGTAAACCACCCGTCCGCTCACCGAACCGTTTGTTTCGGGGCTGCCGCTGGTATGCGGCACGGAACTCCCCACCGAAATCATGCCCATTTCCTCACTGATGAACGAAATGGAGTGTTTGGAGCTCATGAGCCAGTTTTTGGCGCGTTCCATCAGTTCGCCTTTGGTGGTGTTGGCCACGGTTACGGCTTCGGTGTACGTAACCAAGCCATCGGGTTGCACGGTTGGCAATGTTTGCGCCCAACCACCGGTGGCGCAAAGCAAGACGAGTATCAAAGCGAGATTTTTCATCGGATATGGGCGTAAGTTATCGGGCTTGGGTTTTATATCCGTAGATACGTTTCGCAAAAGAAAGGTAAACCTTACATGCCGATGAAAAATGGCGGAAGCAAAAATCAAAATCCAACAAATTCACTATCAACGTTTTACAATAATCGAACGGCCGTAAAAATGCCCAATACTTACACCCGGCATAAAAGCCACGCATTCAGAAACGGTGTGGGAGGTTTGGGCTTTTGAAAAGATACTATTTTTGACCGCACCTTTCACCGCTTTCCATGAGCCATCCCGTCCACATCAGCACCGACATTACCGCCGCGCTGCAAGATTTCTTGCAGGCAACCGCCCACACGCAAACGGCGGTTTTGGTGGACGAAAACACGAAAAAACACTGCTATCCAGCCATCAAGACATTGCTGCCCAAGCACACGTTGATCCATATCCGCAGCGGCGAGGAGCGGAAACACCTTGAAACGTGCCAGCAGATTTGGCAGCGAATGACCGCCGCAAAGCTGGACCGCAAGGCATTGCTCATAAATCTGGGCGGCGGTGTGATTGGCGACATGGGCGGCTTTTGCGCGGCCACCTACAAGCGGGGCATTGATTTCGTGCAAATTCCCACCACGCTATTGGCGCAAGTGGATGCCAGCGTGGGCGGCAAGCTGGGTGTGGATTTCCAAGGGTTCAAAAACCACATTGGCGTTTTCAAGGACCCGGCTTCGGTGCTGGTAGCCACCGGTTTTTTGCAGACACTGCCCGAGACCGAAATCCGTTCGGGGTTTGCCGAAATCATCAAGCACTGCCTCATTGCCGATGCCCGGATGTGGGACACCATCCGCCGCCGCGAGTTGGACGAGCAACGCTGGGACGAACTGGTGCCGCATTCGGTGAAAATAAAGGAAGCCATTGTGGCGCAAGACCCCGCCGAGCAGGGCTGGCGCAAAGTCCTGAATTTCGGCCACACCATTGGCCACGCTGTTGAGAGC
>JAYWIH010000057.1:0-15550 GCA_043789005.1 Sphingobacteriales bacterium | reverse complement strand
GTGGCCGTGTCGGGCACCACGCAAGGCACCATCACCGATGCCGACGGCAACTACACGCTCAATGCCAAACTGCCAGCGGGCGGCTACAAGCTGGTTTTCAGCTACATTGGGTATGCCGCCAACATCCAACTAATCGAATTGGGAGCCCAGACGGAAATCGTCCTCAATGCCCAACTCAAAGAAGACATTGCGAGCTTGGATGAGGTAGTGGTAATCGGTTCCAGTATCAACGCGCCGCGCCGCCAATTGGGCAACGCCATCAATGTGGTTTCGGCCAAAAGCCTCCAGAATACCGGCACCGAAAACCCGCTGGGAGCGTTGCAGGGCAAGGTTCCGGGTGCGCAAATCACGCAGAACTCCGGCGATCCGGCGGGTGGTTTCACGGTTCGTTTGCGGGGCGTGAAATCGCTGCGCGGCAGTTCAGACCCGCTGTACGTGATTGACGGGGTGATTGTGAGCAATTCCACGGCCAACGTTTCGCAACTCGCGGTGAGTGCCGGTGAAGCCACCAGCAGTTTGGGAACCAACCGGCTGGCCGACATCAACCCGCAGGACATTGAAAACATAAACGTGCTCAACGGCGCAGCGGCGGCGGCCATTTACGGCTCGCGGGCGGCCAACGGCGTGGTTGTCATTAACACCAAGCGCGGAAAATCGGGTGTGCCCAAAATCACCTTCACCACGGCGGTCGGCATCAGCGAGTTGCGCAAACGCGTATTCATCAGTAAATACGGCGAGCAGTTTGGCAGTGCCACGCTGCGTTTGCATACCATTGGTGCTGTATCGGCCACTCCCACCGCCCCGATTACGTCACAAGGGTTCGTACGTGATGGGGCACCACCTTTTTTCTTGGCAACTAATAAGGTTCCCGTGACGCGGTATGACTATCAGGACAACATATTCCAGCAAGGCTCCACACTCGACAACAACCTTTCCGTGGCCGGGGGCAAGGACAATACGCAATATTACGCCTCGGTTTCGTATGCCAAGAATACGGGCATCATCCCCGGCACCAGTTTCCAGCGATACGGATTGCGTTTGCGCTTGGATCAGCGGCTGACGGACTGGGCCAAGATTTCGGCCGGGGTTACCTACACCAACAGCCTGGCCAACGAAAAGCCCAACGGCAATACGTTTGCCAGCCCCATCAACTCCATCAACATCACCAACAACATTTACGACATCACGCAGCGGGATGCGAACGGCAACCTCAAAGCCGTGGAGCCTTCACGGGTGAATCCGCTCACGGTGCTTGAAGAGTTTGCCATCACCCAGCGCGTCAACCGCACCATCAATGATGTGCAACTGAACCTGACTCCCCTCAAAGGCTTGCAACTGGATTGGATTGTCGGCTTGGATGCCTACTCGCAAACAGGCAAGACGTACATTCCACCGTATCCGTACGCATCGGAAGCCGGATTGCCCGCAGGTCTTTTCCCCACCGGCTTTACCGGTTCGGCCATCAATTCAGTGTATCTGTTCAATACTGACCTGAACGCCAAGTATGACTGGACTATCTCACCGTCGTTCACGCTCAACGCGGTGGCCGGATACAACTACCAGTACAGCCGGGAGGATTTCAGCCAAGCCACCGGCGAAAACATCGCCCCTGGCATCACCAACATCAGTGGTGCCACCGGCAACACCGTGAGGGCATTCGACGGCTTGGATCAATTCTCAATCAATGGCGTATTTGGCCAAGCCACGCTGGGCTATAAAGACCGCCGTTTCATCACCGCCGCCCTGCGCCGTGATGGCTCCACCAAGTTTTCGCCTTCCGAAACCGGACAGTTGTATCCCAAGATCAGCGGTAGCTGGGTTGTTTCAGACGAGATATTCTGGCAGAACCTCAGCATCCAGAACATTGTCAGCGACATGAAACTCAGGGCTTCGTACGGGGAGGCGGGCAACCTGAACGGAATCAGGTCGTATGACCGTTTCCGGAACTACAATCCGGTTCCTTTTCTGGGACGCAACACCATCTTGCCAAGTGCGCAACTGAACAATCCGCGTGTGCGCCCCGAACGCAGCACCGAAGTGGAATTTGGTATTGACGTGTCGTTTTTCAATGACCGCATTGGTCTGGGCCTGACCCGCTACAACCAGCAAATCAAGGAACTGGTTGTGAACCGGTTGTTGGCTCCGGCGGCATCGGGCGGCATCAACATTGTGAACAACGTGGCGCAGATGGAAAACAAGGGCTGGGAACTGGCCCTGAATGCAACCCCGGTGAAGACAAACGATTGGAACTGGGAAATCGGCGTGGTTTATAGCCGCAACCGTAACAAGGTCACCAATACGGGTTTGGCCGGAAACCTGAACATTGCCATCAGCAGTGCATTGGGTGCGCCCGCATTCATTGTGAAAGATCAGGCGGCTAGCGTATTCTTCGGCACCCATTACGCCCGGAAACCGGATGGCAGCCTGCTCCTGACCGCCCAAGACCTGCCACAGTCCGAAAAAACCACCAAAGATGGCAATGGCCAGCCAACGGGAGCCGTAGTGAGAAAAGTCATTGGCGACCCCAACCCCGATTATACCGCCTCGTTCAACAGTACCCTGACGTACAAACGCTTCGCATTCAGGTTCCTGCTCGATGCGGTGCAGGGCTACGAAGTGTTCAACGCGGATAAGAGAACCCGCAACAATGTGGGCATCGGCGACTTGGCGGAGAAAGAACTGAAAGGCGAGATTCCCAGGGGATATGTGTTTGCCTTGGTTCCGATTGAGGAATACCGCATTGATGACGGCTCTTTTGTGAAACTTCGCGAAATTGCCCTTACGTACAACCTGCCGCCGCTGGTAAAGGGGCTGAACAACCTGAGTGTTTCACTGATTGGCCGGAACCTGTATTCGTGGGACAATTATTTCGGCTATGACCCCGAAACCAATGCGGGTGCCAACAGTGATATTCTGCGCGGCACGGATTTTGGCAACGTGCCGATTCCCAGAAGCTACCAGTTTTCCGTCACCGCCGGTTTTTAATTTATTTTCTCAACTGACACATCCATGAAAAAACTAACCATATCTGTCATATCACTGGCGTTGCTTTTGCTCTCCAACGCCTGTACCACAGAATACGTGAATCCAAGCTCCGGCAACGGGGAAGAACTCCTGAAAGACGTGAACGGGCTGGTTTCACTGGCCAACGGCCTGCAATACCGCTACACCATCGGCAGGCAAAGTCCAGGTTATACGGTCATTGTCGCCGCCGGACTGACGGGCAAGGAACTGCGCGTACTGAACGCGGGCAATACCGATGAATTGTTGCTGGAACAAGGCGTGGCCAATGTACTCGGCAACAATGGCGTGGTATCCAACCTGTGGTCACAACTGCACGTGACCAAAAGCGATGCCGATCAGGTTCTTGCCGGCGCGAACAACCTTGGCGATCCGGCGTTGAAAAGCGGACTCATTGGCTATGCTTCCATCTTCAAGGCATTGTCGTTGGGCACGCTGGCCCAATTCTGGCAACAGTCGCCTATCGCAAACGGCGATACCGCCCAGTTCAGGCAGCGCACCGATTTGCTGCGCGAAGCGATTCGGGTGCTGGAAACGGCAAATACCGCAGTGACGGCAAATCCGCCATCGGCAGCATTCACCAGCCGCATTGTGGCCGGAGTGGACATTCCGAATACGATTAATGCCTTGATTGCCCGTTACAGCCTGATGCTCGGCGACAATGACAAAGCTTTGGCGGCAGCCACCAAAGCCTCGCTGACCGTAAAATCGGAATTCCGGTTTGATGACCTGACAAGAAACCCGATTTTCGACGTGGCTCTTGGCAACATCAACGTGGTGCAGCCCGCAAACCTGAACATGGGCCTGCCAGATGCACTCAAGCCTGATGCCGCCGACAAACGGGTGGATTTTTACTTCCTGACCCGCACCCCTGTTGCTCCCGCACCTTTGCGGGGCAAAGGTTTTTTCACCGCCAATTCCTCGCCCATTCCGGTGTATCTGCCCGGCGAAATGCTGCTGATCAAAGCCGAGGCATACGCCCGCAAGGATGACTTGGCCAATGCCGTAATTGAACTGAACAAGGTGCTGACCAAAACAACCGATGCCTGGGGAATCGGGGCGGCACTGCCCGCTTACGATGGCACCGGAAAAATAAAAGTTGAAATCCTGACGGAAATATACCGCAACCGTTGCATAGAGTTGTTTATGAGTGGCCTGAAACTGGAAGACAACCGCCGTTTTGCCCGCCCCGAACCACCAACCAATGCTACAGAACGGAGCCGCAACTTTTACCCCTACCCTTTTGTGGAACGCGACAACAACCCCAGAACTCCCGCCGATCCGAGTATCTGATTGGCACATACGGGTTTTATGGAAACCAACAAAAAAGGAACGCGGCCATGCGTTCCTTTTTTGTTAGCCGGGAAGCCTACACACCGACTTACCTTCAAATACCCGAAATTGCGTACCTTTGGCCGGAGTTTCGTCGTTTTGAAAGATACTATTTTGCCAGACGCGTTTTCATCGTTTCCCATAACCATCCATGCTTACCGCACTTGCCGACACGTTGACTGTTGATGTTGAAAAAGCGTACGCCGTACTCAAAGACGTGGTGCGCCACACGCCCTTGCAGCACGACGCGCGGCTGTCCAAAAAGTACAATGCCGAAATTTATTTCAAGCGCGAAGACTTGCAGGATGTGCGGTCTTACAAGATTCGCGGGGCGTATTACAACATTTATAACCTTGACCAAGCCCAGCGGGCCAAAGGCGTGGTGTGCGCCAGCGCGGGCAACCATGCGCAGGGTTTTGCCTCGGCTTGCAGCCAGATGCAAATCAAGGGATACGTGTTTATGCCGCAAGTAACGCCCCGCCAGAAAATAGAGCGGGTGCGGCAAATCGGCGAAAACTGGATCACGATTGAACTGGTGGGCAACACCTACGACGAAGCGGCCCACGTGGCCAACCTGTTCTGCACCGAAAAAGGCCTGACCTACGTCCACGCCTTTGACAACCTGAACACCATTGCCGGACAAGGTACGGTGGCCTACGAAATACTACAGGATATGCCTGACGTTGAGGTGGTTGTGGCCCCCATTGGCGGCGGCGGACTGATTGCGGGTATGGCTTACTACCTGAAATCCAAGAATCCGGGCATTCAATTAATAGGCGTGGATCCGCTGGGTGCGCCCAAAATGGTGGAAGCCCTCAAAGCGGGTTACCCCAAAGTGCTGGACAAAATCGACGGTTTCATGGATGGCGTGGCGGTAAAAAAGGCGGGCAACCTGACGTTTGAATTCGTGCGCAAATACGTGGACAAGGTCATTGCCACGCCCGAAGGCAAAACCTGCACCGTCATGATTGAGCTTTACCAGAACGAAGGCCTGATTGCCGAACCCGCCGGAGCCGTTTCAGTGGCGGCGTTGGAACAACTGAAAGACGAAATCAAGGGCAAAAAAGTGGTTTGCATCATCAGCGGTGGCAACAACGACATAGCCCGCTACCCTGAAGTAATAGACCGCAGCATGATTTACGAGGGGCTGAAACACTATTTCATCGTGGAGTTTGCCCAGAAACCCGGCCAGTTGCTGCACTTTCTGGAACAAGTGCTCGGCCCGACCGACGATATCGTGCGTTTTGAATACCTCAAAAGCACCAACCGCGAATACGGCCCGGCATTGGTGGGTATCGAACTCACCAATAGGAACGACTTGGAATCGCTGCTGCAGCGCATGACCGAAAGCAACATTATCTACAAGAACATCATGCAGGACGATGTGCTGCGCAAATACCTAATGTGATGCAAACCCTTGGCGTTTGCCGTTTTGCGTTTGCCGTTTGCCGTTGGGCATTGCGTACTTTGTGCGGGTGTGCGGCCTGTGCCTGCTGCCACGCCGGTGTTGCGGATGCCGGGGGTTTGGCAGTTGGAAAACATACTATTTTCGGAAACGAACGGAAAACGGCTGGATCAAACCGTTTTAACGGTAAACGCCAAACGCCAAACGAAACACGCCACGATTTTCATTCCAGCCTAGCCGAAATCCATTACAATGCCGCTTCCAAATCGCTGGAAGTGAGCCTACGCGTATTTTCGGACGATCTGAACGCCGCCTTGACCAAGGCCAGCCGCCGCCCCATCCGCGTGGATCAGACCACCGCCACCGATGCGCTGATCAAACAGTATCTGGACAAACATTTTGCTTTCGCTAACGCCAAGAATACCCGACAGCCTGCCGTTTGGGTGGGCAAGGAAATCGCGGTGGATGTGACGTGGCTTTACTTCGAAATTCCCCTTACCGAAAACCTGAACGGTATGAGGTTTGAAAATTCCCTGTTGTGCGAACTCTATGAGGATCAGGTGAATATCGTGAACCTGAATTATCAAAAGCAGAAACGCACCTACCTCTTCAAGGCCGACCAAGCCGTGCAGACGGTTGACTTGTAGGGGTGGCTTTTGCGGTCACCCAATGCAACCGCCCAACCTGTCCTCTGCCAAAATAGCATCTTTCAAAACCCGCAAACCCATCCGCAACCTACTCCGGCACGCGGGCCAGCTTCAGTACTTGCAAACCCGCGTTGTTTTTGCCGATGACCACGAGCCTTGCGTTTTTGGAAGCCAGTTCCACCATGATCCTTACATCGTCCGGAACGTACACGCCACTTTGTGCCTTCCCGACAGGTTGGAAAAAACCTCTGCCGTTTCCTTTCAGAAGCATACCGACGCTGGCATCTGACCGGCCATACTGCACGCGGTACGGAAAATAATTGCCGGTGATGAGCAGGTCGCGGTGGCCGTCGCGGTCATAATCGCCAGACAGGATGCCGTTTGCCTTCGAAAACTGCGCCTCCACGGGCAATGCACGCACGTTGAATGTTTCGTTGCCCAGGTTTTCGATGTAGCACGTGGACAAAGTTTGGATTTCCCACCGCCGGGCCTTGCCCAAGGCAGCCTCGTCTAAAATGTCCCGCACGGCGGCCTCAGAATAGGTTTTGTAAAGGACGAATTTCTTTCTCAGCGCCGGCAGTTGCTCCAGCAGTTCATCGCGCGAGGCAATGGGGTATTCCTTTCCGTGCAGGCTGGTGCAAATGACCGGATCCGTTTTCCCGTCGCCGTCAAAGTCGGCGGCGTACATGGACAGCGGTTGGGCGACGGTCGGCTTCCAAGGCAGGTTTGTGCCCGCATTGCCCGCCACCAGGTCAATGTCGCCATCCCGGTCAAAATCGCCGGTGCTGATTGTTGACCAAAGCCCGGCGGTTTTTTTGAGGCTTTCGGGCGTGATTTCCCGCAGTTTTCCCTTCTCGTTTTTGAACAGGCGGATTGGCATCCACTCGCCGACCAAGACCAAATCGGGCCAAGTGTCACGGTTGAAATCAACCCACACCGCATCGGTCACCATCCCCGGCGATTTCAAGGACGGATTGACCGCGTTGGTCGCCAGCGAAAACAGCGGCTGGTGTGTTTCCGGGTCGGAATCGTTGCGCAGGATGCCGCCATTGCCGGAAAAGGGGAAATTGCCCGGTTCCACGCCGCCCGCCACGTACAAGTCCAAGTCGCCATCCCGGTCATAGTCGCCAGCCCGCACGCAACTGCCACTCGAAAACTCCCTGGGAAGCGTGCCTTCCACTGCCTTCGCAAAGTCGCCTTTGCCATCGTTTACATACAGCCGGTCCATGAGCGTGCTTGAGCCGGTTGGGAATTCGGTGCCGCCACTGACCACGTACAAGTCCAAATCCTCATCGCCATCGGCATCGAAGAATACCGAACCCATGTCGTGGCAGCCTTTGTCGGCGGCAAAGGCCGGGGTGGGTTTTTCCCGGAGTGCCTGGCCGGCTTGCTGGATGAACAGTTTGGCCGGAAATCCGGGCGTGCCGCCCACAAACAAATCGTCCAGGCCGTCTTGGTTCACATCGCCTGCCGCCAGATACGGCCCCGACCGCGAGGGCTGGTAGGGCAGCAAAAGCTCCCTCCTGAAATCAACGAAACGTGTCGGCTGGTGGCGGTAGGCCAGGCCGGTTGCCGGCGTGCAGTCGGTGAACAATGGCGCAGGTTCTTTGGCAGGGCCAGCCGGTGGCGCGGCAACGGATTCGGACTGGTTGAAAACGTGCAGCGCATTGACCGGCTGCTGCCGGCGCACCGAAATCCGGCCATCGGGCCAGATGATTTTAAGGTTTACCGGCGCGGCGTGCGCACCCAAACCGAAATTGAGCACGTAGTCGGCCGACGATTGGAACCCGCGCGAGGAAACAACTTCCTGAAGCTGCCGCCGGTTGCCTTGTTCAACGTAGACTTTGGCTCCCACGGCGTGGGTATTCATGCCTTGTCCATCCAGCTTTACTTTAATGTATTTGTTCCTGTTCAATTGGTTTGTGTGGTTTTCCCAGACCGAAGCCTTATCATTGGTATTGTTGGTGACGAGTTCAAGGTCGCCATCATTGTCCAAGTCAACATACACTGCCCCGAAAGACATGAGCGGCACATCCAGCCCCCATGCGGCAGTGGCGTTCGAGAAAGTCAGATCGCCTTTGTTGCGAAAAACAAAGTTTGCCAGTTTCGTGGAAGGCATTCTCTTGATCAGTTCATACACGGGCAGGATGGTATTTTTGTTGCGGGCCTCGTTGGCGGCGTTTTGGTAAGTGTATTTCAAAAAATCTTGGTTTGTGAAGTCACGTAGAAAACCATTGGTGATGAAAATATCCTTGCTGCCGTCGTTGTCCAGGTCGGCCATCAGGGCCGACCAACTCCAGTCCGTGTTGTGGATGCCCGCCAACTGGCCTATTTCCGAAAACACGGGTGTGCTGTTCCCGTTGTTGCCTTGGTTTAGTTGCAGCGTGTTACGCATATGCTGGTGGTGGAATCCGCTGTCAACCATTATGGTGTAACGGTCATACTCGTCGGGGCCTTTGAGCAGTTTCTGGCGTTCCAAGGATTCGGGCAGCATATCCGCAACGAGAATATCGGGCAGCAGGTCGTTGTTGAAGTCCGCGACATCGGAACCCATGGAAAATTTGGAGGTATGCCCCGTAGCCTCCTTGCTGGCCTCTCGGAAAGTCCCATTTTGGTTGTTGAGGTAAAGGTAGTCCTGCTCTTCAAAATCATTGGTCACGTACAAGTCCATCCAGCCGTCACCGTTGATGTCGCTGGCGCAGGCACTCAGTCCGAAATTCAGGCCGCCCCCGTGGATGCCAGCGGTTTCGCTGACTTCGGTGAACCGGCCACCGTTGTTGCGGTAGAGTCGGTTGCCGAATTGCGGATGCCGTTTGCTGCGAATTTTCCGGGTGTTGAAAAAGGGCGAGTAATACCGGTGGCCGTGGTTGGACTGGAACATATCCAGGTCGCCATCACGGTCGTAATCAAAGAAAGTGGCTTGAGTGGAGAAGGTAAAAGGCGCATCCAAGCCATAATCCTTGCCTTTTTCGGTAAAGGTGGGCGTGCCGCCCGCCCGGCATCCATTGTTGATGTACAACTCATCGTACAACTGTTCTTTCGTTACGGGGCCAGAGTAGGACACATAAATATCCAGCCACCCATCGCCGTTGACATCGGCGGCGGTCACCCCGGTTTTCCAGGCGGCTCGTCCTTGCACACCGGCCTTAGACGTGACATCATCAAATTTCAATCCGCCCCGGTTAAGATAGAGTTTGTTGGCCACTGAATTGCCGGTAAAGTACAAGTCGCACAAGCCATCCTTGTTGAAATCGGCGGCGGCCACCCCGCCCCCGTTGTAGTAATACTCATACACCATCACGTTCCGTTCCGGTGTTTCGTCAATATTGTTGATAAAGTCAATCCCTGAATGACTGGCCGGAATGGATGTAAATAATGGCGGAGTCTTTTTTTTGCACGCGGCGATGCTGGCCGCCAGCACAACACCCAACAAAGCCCGGTAAGCGTAAGGATGGCCTTGCAAACGGACAGTGGCAAACTTCATGGGTGTATTTACGAAAACGGCTGATTTGAAGCAGGCCTATTTGGAATCCAATGGATAGGGCATTGTATAGTCGTGAGCGGTTGCTTTTTCGCGGAAAACACGTTGTATGAAAATAGTACCTTTCAAAACCGTTAAACCAAGCGGCTGGTTGCTTTGAAATACCACTAAAAGCGGCATCCCACCCCCGTAGGGTGGGATGCCGCTTTTAGTGGCCAGCGCAAACCACACATAAGTTCGCCCTACCAGCCCGGGTTTTGTTCCAGTTTTCCGCCATACTTTACAATTTCTGACTGGGCTATGGGCAGCAACCGGTGCTTGGCTTGATACACACGGTCTTCCTTTTTGAACTTGGTGTAGGTGGTCCGGGCAGGGTTCACCAGCATACCGTACACGGGCCGGTTAAGCACGGTGTTGGCCAAGTACTGTCCGCCGCCGTCTTTCCAGCGGCGCAGGTCAAAGAAGCGGTGTTCCTCAAAAGCCAGTTCAATGGTGCGTTCGTGCCTGATGCGTTCGCGCATCTGTTCTTTGGTAAGGTCGGCGGGTAGTGGCGGCATCTTCACGCTTGGTCGGCTGCGCACGACATTCACGGCATCATACACGGTGGCATCCGGCCCGGTGGCCTCATTTTTCGCTTCTGCGTAGTTAAGCAACACCTCGGCCAGCCGGATCAGGTTCCAGTTGTTGTAGCCGTTATTGTTATTTGAAGCGATAATGGCCGGATCCATGAACTTACGCAGATAGTAGCCGGTTTTTGTGGCGTCGTTCGATTTGCCGTTCACGCCTTGAAAAGCCCCGTCGGACAAGTCCAAGGTCTCATCAATCCAGAACGATTTGTCGTGCAGGATGCTGGCTTTAAAACGCGGGTCACGGTTCGTGTAAGGGTCGGCCGGGTTATAGAGCGGCGACGTTTTATAGTCCATCCCGTCAATCATTTCGTACTCGTCCACAATGTTTTGCGTGGGCTGGGTGCCGCCCCACCCGCCCTTGGTGGGCACGGAATTGAACTGGTTTCCCGGATGCGTCCGAAAATCGGCGTTAGACAGGTATTGGCGGGCAAACACAACCTCGCTGTTGTTATTGTTGGCCGCCCAGAACAACTGTTCATAATTGGGAAACAACGCGTACCCCGCAACGGATTTGGCTTGGAGGGAAGCCGCCGCCGATTCGTTCCAGCGTTCGGCATACAGGAGCTGTCTTCCCTTGAGTGCCAGTGCGGCAACCTTGGTGGCACGGCCCACGTCCCTGCCCGTGCGCCTGTCGGGCAATATGGCAGCGGCCCGGTCCAGATCGGCGACAATGAAAGTCACGCATTCCTCCAGTGTGTTCCGTGGTGAAAATAGCGCGTCTGAATCTTCCAAGGTCTGCGCCTTTTCAACGATGGGCACACCGCCGTAGAGCTTTACCAAGCCGTGATAAAACAGGGCGCGCAGGAAATAAGCCTCGGCCTTGATGCCTTTCTTGTCGGCCTCATCGGCTTCAGTGCTCACCGGAACCGCGTCAATCTTCGCAATGATGTCATTGGCACGGCGGATGAAGTTGTAACTGCGCTCCCAATCGGTGGGTGCGCCGCCATCCCAAGGGGCGGCAAACTTCGGCACGTTGGTGGGCGAGAAATCCCCTTGGTTCCAGTTTTGCGAGTACGGCCACGGATAACCCATCTCCGCTTCGTCCGTGGCGGCACTTAGCATATAAAATCCCCGCTCAAACCCACTTGGCACGCCATCGTAGGTTTCATTGAGGTAGGCTCGGGCAAAAGCTATGTCCTGAAACACAGCCGCGTCCGACACCAAATCCAAGGGTTTGGTGTCCAGCAAATCATTTTTGCACCCTACCGCCAACACCGAAAACAATGCGCAACCAAAAATTATGTGTCTACCGGTTTTCATATTTTTGATGGTTAAAAGTTTACATTGATACCTGCTGCATATACCTTCTGTTGCGGATAAAAGCGGCCTCTCGACGAACCGCCACTGAAATTTGTCCCGCTCTCACCCGGCCCTTCCGGATCAATCACTTTCAGTTTGTCAAATGTGAGCAGGTTCTGTCCGCTTACGAATACACGGGCCGAACCGACACCGACCTTTGAAAGCAGTGAACCAAGAAGCGTGTAGCCGAATTCCAGGTTTTTCAAGCGCACATATGAGGCATCCTTCAGCCAGAATGAGGAGGTTTCCAAGTTATTTCCTTGCGGCTGCTCGGTCAGGCGCGGATATGCGGCACCGGTATTGGTGGGAGTCCAGTTATCTTGGTGAGCCACCAACGCGTTTGAACCGTTGTAGAAAGGCCATGCCAATTCACCAGTAATGAATGTATTCACGCGCCCCGCACCCTGAAACAAAAAACTCAGGTCAAACCCTTTGAATTTTGCACCGGCCGACAATCCGTAGATGATTTGGGGGATGGCAGACCTGCCAATGGCGGTTTGGTCGTCGCCATCCACTTTGCCATCAGGCTGGCCGGTAAAGTTCCCGTCCGCATCGCGTCCGTTGATGTCGGCGTAGCGTATGTCACCGGGCTTCACGGCATTCTGTTGTTTGGGGGCTTTGTCAATTTCCTCCTGCGATTGGAAAAGACCGATGGCTTGGTAGCCGAAAAACTGGTTCAGGCTTCTGCCGGTCACGCGTGTGTTGGGGTTCACACTCGGGTTCTCGTCTTGGAAAATGAGTTTGTTTTGCGCGTAGGTGAAGTTGGCCCGCACAAAATAAGTCAGCCCAGTACCGATTTCAATGGAGTTTTCATGCGTGAGTGCCAGTTCAATGCCCCGGTTATCCACAATGCCCAGGTTTTGCGTGGGCAATCCCTGTCCGAACGTCTGAGGAACCGACAGGTACGGCGTAATCAGAATATCGGAGGTTCTCTTGTAAAACCAGTCGAACTCGAAACCCAAGAGTCGCTTGAGGATGCTGCCGTCAAAACCGATGTTCAGCGACTTTGCCGTTTCCCAAGTCGTGTTCGGGGCGGCGGCCGCCGACGGATACAGCCCTTCGTACACCCGCCTGTCCGACCCTTCGCCAAACACATACCCACCGCCAAACCCGTATGTTGGCAGGTAGCGGTATGCGGCGATACGGTCGTTGCCCAATACGCCGTACGAGGCGCGTATCTTGAAATAGTCAATGGCGGCCACGTTGTCACGGATGAAATTCTCATCCGAAATCTTCCAGCCCGCCGAAATGGACGGGAAGAACCCAAACTGTTTGCCCGGTGCAAAAGTGGAGACTCCATCATAACGGAAGTTTGCCTCAAGAAGATACCGCCCGGCATAAGCGTAGTTGACCCGGCCAACCACGCTCCTCCGTCCCGACTGGAATGCGCCGCCGTTTATTTTCTGTGTGGCGGGGTTTCCGGCCAGCAACTGCTCCAAGTTTGCCGAGATGAAATTATCCCTTGACCCATTGAAATAGTCGCTGGTATATTTGTTTTGGGAATACAATACCAATCCGCCCACTTCATGCTTGCCAAAGGTGCGGCCATAATTCAGGTGCGCTTCCAGTGTCAGGGAAGCACTCTGGTCAAACGCTTGGAAAAGCGAGACGGTGTTGATGCCCTCCCCGTTGACAGGTATGTATTTTTGCGTGGCCGGGTCGTATCCGTAAACCTTGTATGGCGTGCGCCATGACTTGCCCGTATTATAAGTCCGGTCGTAGGCAAACACGCCTTTTACTGACAGTCCCTTCACAAAAGGAATCTGCTGGTTCAGGGTCAGGGTGCTGAGCAAGGTATTGGAAATGTTCTTATTGTAGCCGCCGCTTCTGGCTCTTTCAATAGGATTCCGTCCCGTAGGAAACGCGCCTGGTAGTCCGTTAGTAAAGTAAGCCGGATATATTGGCGGGGCAAACATTGCGAAGTATAATAGGTTGCCCGCTCCGTCGGCGGCTTGGTTGCGGTCTTCCGAGCGGCCACCCAAATCCAGCGATATGCGCGTGGTTGCCGTCACGTCGGCATCAATGTTCGACCGGAAATTGTACCGCTTGAACGCGCTGTTGGCATAAAGTCCCTTTTGATTGACGTGTCCCAATGACACGAAATAACGGATTTTCTCGGTGCCTCCATTCAGCGACAGGTTATATTGCTGCTGCGGTGCGTACCCGCCTACCAATTCATTCACCCAATCCGTGTCGGGGTAGGCATTCGGGTCGGTTCCGTTCTTGTAGGCATCCAATTCTGTCTGCGAAAATTTGGCGGGCTTTCCGTCATTGGCTAAAGCTTGGTTGAACATCGTGGCGTAACCGTACGAACCTAAGTATTTGGGCAGGCGCACGGGTGTCTGCCAGTCGGAACGCACGGAAAAGGAAAAACTGGACTTTCCGGCCTTGCCCCGCTTGGTGGTGATGAGTATGACGCCGTTGGCGGCACGCACTCCGAACACGGCCGCTGAGGCCGGATCTTTGAGCAAGGTCAGCGATTCTATTTCATTCGGGTCAATCTGCGAAAAATCACCCCTCGGAATACCATCTACCACCACCAATGGCGAGTTGTCGCCGGTAGTGCTCACGCCCCGGATCAAAAGCTGCGACCCGTCTTGGCCAGGCTCACCATTGCGCTGCACCGATATGAGGCCCGACAGCCTGCCCGTCAGAGCATTGCTAATGTTAGCGACCGGTGCCTGCACGATTTCCTTGGTATTCATAGTGCTTACCGCGCCAGTATAATTTTCCTTTTTGCGCTCCCCGTAGCCCACCACCACCACTTCGCTCAGCGATGCGATGTCGGGAGCCAGCGTCAGGCTGATTTCGGTGCGGCCACCGATTGCCACCTCCGCAGAGGTGTAGCCAATGTAGGAAAAAACCAGCGTGGTGGCATCATCAGGCACATTCAGCGCGTATTTGCCCGCCACATCGGTGACGGTACCGACGGTGGTATTTTTCACGGATACGCTTACACCCGGCAGCGGCTCGTTGTTGTCCGTCGAGGTGACTATGCCGGCAATGCGTTTTTCAACGGCCACGTTGGCCGACGGCTGTGCATCCGCCGACTTGTTGCCCGCCGATGCTTGTTTGCCGGTCGTTGACGGGTCGGTTTCCCGCACGGGTTCCGTTTTCCGGTCAATGATGACGTAAACGTGCTTGTTGACTTTTTCAAACCGCAACCCGCTTCCTTCCAGCATCCTGTCGAGCAATGCATCTATCTTTCCGGAAACGCGGTCCAATGGATTAACCGGACGGGTGCTCAGCGTCTGTTCGTCATAGGTAAAATAAATGCCCCTTGACTGGTAAAGCTGTTTCAACGCATGGCCCAGCATCACCTTGGTGTTGTACTGGCTTGGTGAGGCCGTATGCGTGCTTGGCCGACTGCTGGCCACCAAGCTTTGCGCTGTGACCGCCGAATGCCCGGCAGCCAGCAGCACAAACAGCCAGCAGTGATTGGAGAACAAGTGTGAAATTTTTTTCATAACTCCTGATTGGGTTGGTGATAGTGAGAATAATGGAAATGGTTATCGCAAAGTACCCGGCCATGAATGGTCCGCAGTGAAAGAGGCCCGGCCTATGGCACACCGGCCGGGCCTCTTTACCGTGCCGTTCTGTGTGCTACAGACCGGGGCAACGCAATAACTTAAGGCCGGTTAAGTACTCGCTGGTATTTAGTTTATATTATTTTCTAAACGAAAAATGACTTGTAACTAACTGACAGTTAATTAATTGAATAGGTTTTTTTGCCAAA
>JAYWIH010000056.1:0-15767 GCA_043789005.1 Sphingobacteriales bacterium | reverse complement strand
GGGGGTGAGGTAAAAGTAACAAAGTTTGGCACGCACCCGCATTTTTGCGCCGATAATTTTCATTTCCGGGTTTTCGCCTTTGAAAAGATACTATTTTTGGGAAATCCAACAATTTCAATCTTTTCAAAAACGACCCATGCTCAAATCAATGACCGGCTTTGGCTTAGCCAAGGCAGCCAACGACAACATCAGCGTGACGGTGGAAATACGCACCCTGAACTCCAAAACAATGGATTTGAGCTTGCGGCTTCCCAAAAACTTTTCGGACAGGGAACTGGAAATCAGGAACTTCCTTGTCCAAGCCTTGGAACGCGGCAAACTCAACGTAAGCGTGGACATCCAAAACCTGGGCGAAGCCAAGCCGCGCGTTACGCTCAACAAGCCCATCATAAAAGCCTATTGCGACCAACTCCGCAGCGTGGCCCTTGAAAACAGCCTGCCCGACGGCGACATACTGCGGCTGGCCTTGCAACTGCCCGAAGCCTACACCCACGAAACGGCCCCCGACGAAAACGCCGCCCGGGACAGTGAACTGATGTGGGAAACATTCAAACAGGCGGTGCACGGCTGCGACGAGTTCCGCAGCCGCGAAGGCCAGGAATTGGCGGGCAACCTGCTCGATTACACGCGCCGCATCGTGGAGCGGCTGGCGGCCATTGAGTTGCACGACCCCGCGCGGCTGCAAGCCATCCGGACACGCATTCGCGAACGGATTGCCGAAATGGTCGCCGACGAGCATTTTGACTCGAACCGGTTTGAGCAGGAGTTGATCTATTACATTGAGAAACTGGACATCAGCGAGGAAAAAGTGCGGCTGAAACTGCACTTGGAGCATTTTCTGGAAGTGCTGCAAACCGCCGAATCGCCGGGCAAGAAGCTTAATTTCATCAGCCAGGAAATCGGGCGCGAAATCAATACCATCGGCTCCAAGGCCAACGATGCCACCATCCAGCGGCACGTGATTGATATGAAAGAGGAACTGGAAAAGATAAAGGAACAATCGCTGAACATCCTTTGAAATAGTATCTTTCGGAAAGCTGAAAGCCCCGTCTTTAGCGGGGGCCAAACCCCCGCTTCCGAAAGGGAGCAAAAAAACCACTTGTGCAAGTGGAATAGAGTTTTTAACGTGAAACGGCAAACGCAAAACGCCAGCCCAATGAACGCAACCGCCCTGAAGCAATACGCCCAAGTTTTTGCCAGCCGCGCCTGCGACCGGTTTTTCGGCGAGAATTTCTTTTCCCAAAAGGAACACATCCAAGGCCGGGAAATCTCAACTTTCTCGCCCGTGGAACAAGTCAATTATTTCATATTGTTCCAACTGTTCAGCCAATGGCAGAAAGAGGCGGCGCGGCTGGAAAGCCCGTATTTCGATTATGCGCAGCCCGAAGTGAAGGCGGCCATGGAGCAGTTCATGAACACGCTTTCGCGCCACATGAAGGTGCGGCGCGAGGATTTTGAGCCGGTAGTGGCCTCGGCCACCGAAGCCGCGTTGCGGCTGCTGCTGATTCCGCGCGAGCAAGTGAAGGATTTTCTGAAAAGCGTTGACAGCCAGCCGCTTACCACCAGCCGCTTGCGCGAGCATAGCCACTACGTGCGGATGAACAAACCGGTTTGGGAAGCACTGCTCACCAAAATAGAACAGATTGGCAAAAATCCGGTGGACTTCCCAACGGCGGTGGTGCTGCTCAATGAGGTTTTGGCCGACGGAAGCAACGCCCAAAATAGTATCTTGGAAAACCCCGAAACCCACCTACCGCAGTTTTCGGCGGTTGTACCGCTGCAATTATCTGACTTTCAAGAAGATAAACCAAGTGCGACGCAACCGGAACACGCCAACGAAACAGCACAACCCGTACCGGTTAAGGAAAATCTGGCGGAGGAAAGCCCAAAATGGCAAGGCTCCGCCCCAACCGTGGAAGCCGAACCGCCGCCAACCGCCGGAGTGCCGCCCGTCGCCAACGAGCCGCACCTGATTGAGTCGCCTTTGCCGCCCGCCGCCCTTGCGCCGGAAACAAAAGCGGAAATCGAACATTTTGTGAAATCCGCCATCCGGCCGGTGGCTCCGTTGGCAACGGTGCTGGCCGAAAAGAACAAGCCGGAGGAAACGGTTTTCGGCAGCTTGCAGGAAAAAATGAACCGCGAACACACCACTTTGAACCAAGTGCTGGGCAGCGAAAAAGACGGTTCGCTGTCGGAAAAAGTGCAGAACCAACGCATCGGCAGCATCAAGGAAGCCCTGAACCTGAACCAAAAATACTACTTCATCAACGGCTTGTTCAACGGCGACAATGTGGCCTTTGCCCAAGCCATCCACGAACTGGAACAGTGCGGCACGTTTCAGGAAGCCACGCAACTGCTGCAAAACAAATACGCACCCGTATTTGACTGGAACACCGCAAGCGAAGAATACGAGGCTTTCGTGGACGTGATCGGGCGGAAATTGGCCGCATGAGAAGTTCAGGTAGAGACGTTGCACTGCAACGTCTCCAGCGCATTAGCAGTGTTGGCAACATCGGTATCAAACATATTTCTGCTGGAAACGGAGACGTTGCAGTGCAACGTCTCTACTTTGCCCGTATCGCGGTTACCGGATCCAAGCGAGCCGCCATGGCCGCCGGAATAATGCCCGACAGCGTGCCGATGACCGCCGAAACGCCCAGCCCGATAACCACATTCTGCATCCGCAACACCAGTTCCAGACTGCCCAGCGGCAGCAGCGTGAGTAGGTAAACCATAAGCAGGCCGGCAAAACCGCCGAGAATGCTCAAAAAAACCGCCTCGAACAGGAACTGGTAGAGGATGAACGAGTTTTTGGCTCCCAACGATTTCTGGATGCCGATGATGTTGGTGCGTTCGCGCACCGACACAAACATGATGTTGGCGATGCCGAAGCCGCCCACCAGCAGCGAAAACCCGCTGATAACGGCTCCGCCCAGATACAATGCCCCGAAAATGCCTTCCACCGCGCTGACCACCTGCTCGGTGCGGTTGATCGAGAAATCGTCTTCCTCGGTTGGTTTCAGGCCGCGCCGGGTGCGCATGAGTCCCGTGATTTCGGCTTCGAGTTCCTCCATGCCGGGGTCGGTTTCCAAACCCTTGATGCAGATGGTGGGGTCGGAGTTTTTGGTGTGGTAGAGTTTATCAAATGTACCGTACGGAATGAAGCAGCCCACATCGAAATCGGGGCCGCCAAGAATGGACTCGCCCTGTTTTTTCATCGTGCCGATGACCGTGAATTTCTGCCCGTCCAGCTTGAAGGTCTTGCCGATCGGATCCATGCCCGCAAACAGGGCCTCCACAATGTCGGCCCCGACAATGGCCACTTGGCGCGAGGCTTCCGATTCGAGTTCGTTGAAAAACCGCCCCTCACCCATCGGAATCTCCACAATGTTCTGGTAGCTTTCGGTGGCTCCCAACACGGCAATGTTGCCGATGCTGCTGCTGCCGTTTTTGAGTGTGATGCCGCCGTTCTGGTCAAACAGCGCAATGGCTTCCTTCATGGTGAGGCGGCTTTCCAGAAACTTGTATTCGGCCTCCTTGGTAGTGGGGCGGTTCATGTATTTCCACCACGGAAAGTTGTTGCTGAACACAAACGGCCATTTCTGCACGTAAATGGTGCGGCTGCCCAGAAACGACAGGTTGTCCTTCACGTTTTTTTCCAGCGAATCCACGAGCACAAACACGGCGATGATGGCAAAGATGCCGATGGTTACGCCCAGCAGCGATAGCACCGTGCGCAACAAATTGGAACGCAGGGCTTCCCAAGCAAACCGGAAACTTTCGAGCATTAATTGGAGGTAGATGCGCATGGGCGGAAGGGTGTGGTCCGGAGTGGAAGGGGATGCCTGTCGGAAATAATATCTTTGAAAAACGCCAAACCTGCCCGCCGGATTTTTTGCGGGTCACGGCGGCAACTATTTGCCCGGCATCACAAGTTGGCGCGGTTTGCCGCCAAAATCAACATTTTTCTGATGAACGGCGGAAACGGCTGCGTGTTGGGCGTGGAAATCCGCTTGCCGGTGGCGCGGGCCGGGTTTGGCGGTTTCAAAAGATACTATTTTTCCATGCACCGCCAAGGCTTCCAGCAGTAAATGTTTACCTTTCACACGGGCAGCCCACCAACAGGTGTAACCCATTGCCTGCTAACACATTACTCACATAACCAAAACCGACCATGAGAAAAAACACGTATTTGCTTTTGCTGCTGGGGCTGCTTGCCTGGGGCTGCGAACCCAAAGAAATAACATTCACCTACGGCAAGGATGGCGTTTTATATCCCGGAACGGAAGAGAAGGCCACCACACCCGCGTTTCAAAACGGCGGCGGCGAAGGAAATTACAGTTCGTATCCGGTCGGGTTGGTGATGGATGCCAAGACGGGCGAGGTGAGTGTTGAAAAATCAAATCCGGGTTACGAATACTTGGTTCGGTATGTATCCGCCGATGGCAAAACCGTGGCGCACACCTTTGTGACCATTGCCGGAATAACCTATCCTTCCCGATTTTTTGACCTGACCAACAAGCAGGATTTCACGGTGCGGCCCATTGTGAAGGGTGGCACGCTTGCCAACGCGAGTTTTGAAATCACCGCCTCTGGAGTGACTCCCAATAACGGCGACGCGGCCAACATCCGGCAGCAGCCAGCCACTGGCCCCTTGCCCGACACCACTATCCGGGCGGTATTTGATGGTGGCAGCGGCACAATTGATTTGCGCCGGTTGGTTGGCGGCGTGTTTGGCCTGAACTCGGGGCGCAGCGGCTCCATAGACCTGACCATAACTTACAAGGCAACTGTTGGCGGCAAAAACGTGAATGCCCAGACCCGCTACGTGCTGCGCCGCGAAAGCATCATCAGCCCCACTTACCGCCAGATACTGCGCAACTTCGCCAATTTCGATAAGGTTATCGCGGCGAAGCAACAGGAATTGAGAAGGGAAAACGAAACGGCCAAGGGAAGCGCTGAAAAAACCATCGGCCCCATCAGGATTGAGCCTTCCTGGGGTTTGGGTTACAGCTATTACCAATCGCTGCAAGACGATGTGTTCAGGTTTACGCACGCCAACCAAACCCCGCCACCGCCCATGCCCGCCGAAGGCTTCATGTAAGCTGGAGGCTTTTCTTTTCCGTCTTTGTAAATATCCCAACCGTACCTGTCCGCAACGAAATGCCGCCCTTCCGCACACATATCGCCAGTTTCCTGTTTTGGTCTTTGGCGGTAGGCTGTTCGGTCGGGCAGTCGGTTGAGAAGCAAATACGTGCCGCCGACGCGCTTTACACACAGGCATCCAAGGAAACCGAGCGGGTTTTTCTGAAAAAGGGAAGTTACCAAGGGGCAAAAAGCAAACTGGAGGCGGCAAAGACAATTTATGCGGCCAACAGAATCCGGGACGAAAGGATGGCCAAGGTGCTGTATAACCTGGGGGTCATTCACGACGAGCAAAACAACGCTGGCGAGGCAATTGACTGTTACCTGACGGCCATCCAGATAAGGAAGAAATTACCGTTGGCAGACAGCCGGAATTTTTTTCAAGTGTACCTGTACATAGGAAACGTGTATAATGAGATAGGACAGATAGATTCGGCGGAATATTACTATAAGCTGAGTGAAAAATACGTGACCCGATTTAAAAACCAAAGCAGTGATCTGGTTTATTTTCACGCAGCCCTTGCGAAATTCCATTATTACACGGGCAACTGCAAGGCGTGCATCAATTCGTTTGAAAAATCAATCAGCGAGTCGAACAAGGCAACCGACAAGCGATATGCCATGGTATCGCAACATTTGAAAGAGATGTTTGCCTCGGCTTTGTTGAGGTGCTACCGCTACCAAGACGCAGCCAGCCAATACCGGCAACTACTCGGCACGTATTACGACCGCAATTTCATCCTGCTCAAAACCGGCGAAGCCTATCTGAAACTCGGCAAACCCGACAGTGCGCTGTATTTTTTGAAACAGGCTCGTTTTGATGCCGATGCCAGCAACCAGATCAAGCTTTGGACCGGCTTGGGTGATGCGTACACCAAAACAAGAAACTACCCGCTGGCACTGGAGTATTTTAACCGTGCCATTGGCCTGAACAACCAGGCATTCGGCGATAAAAACATCAATCTCGCCAATGCGCAGTCCGGCATCGGGCAGATGCATGAGGCACAAAACCAGTGGCCGCAAGCATTGGACAGCTATCAGGCAGCCATCCGTACGCTGCACTTGTCTTTTGCCGCCACCGACATCCATAAAAACCCGGAAGAGGTAGCCAACGTGGTTTCGCGGCTCGATATGTTCAAGGCTTTGCGGCGCAAGGCCAGTGCGTTGCAAAAATACTATGTTTCAAAAAGCCGAAACCCCGCCCAACGGCAAGCCGCCCTGCCCGGTTTGCAAGCCGCCTTGCAAACCTACCAATTGTCCGTTCGCTTGGCCGAAAACCTGCGGTTGAGCTACGACAGCGACGAAGCCAAACTGTTTTTCAGCCAGCAGGTGTTTCCCGTATATGAGGAAGCGGTATCGGTGGCCTTTGCCTTGTACGAACGCACGGGCACACTTGCGTATGCCGAAACCGCCTTTGTACTGTCCGAAAAAAGCAAGGCCGCCGTGCTATCCGAAACCCTGCGCGGCTTGCAGATCAGCCGGCAAAAAGGCGTGCCGACCGATTTAATCAGGCAGGAACGCGAGTTGCGGCGCAACATCACCAAACTTGCCGTTTCCAGCATTGAATCCAAAGATGCCGTGCAAATGGTGTCACTCCGCGACCAGATGCGCGACAAGGAAATAGAGTTGTCGCAGTTGGTCAGGAAACTGGATGCCAACGGCAAGTACTACCAACTCAAGTACAATGCGCAGCCGATCAGCATTGAGAAAGTGCAAAAGAAAATACTGGACGGGAAAACCGCGCTGGTCGAGTATTTTTTCGGGCAGAAGGAAATTTTTGCCTTCGTGCTCACGCAGCGGGGCTTCCGGGGTTTCCGCCTTTTGAAAGATACTATTTTGCAGCAGACGCTGGACAAATACAAAACCTCGATTTACGAGCATCAGTTTTCGCCCCAGCAACCCGCTTGGGCCCATGTGCTTTACCGCAAACTGGTTGCGCCGCTGCAAACGGCACTGGAGGGCAAGGAAAACCTCATCATAGTGCCCGATGGCGATTTGCACTATCTGCCGTTTGAGGCACTGGTAACCGATGTGAACCGCGAAACATACCTGATTGAAGACCGGATGATCCGTTACGGCTATTCGGGCACGCTGCTTTCGCTGGCACAGAAGCCGGGCAAACTGAACGACGAAATACTGGCCATGGCACCGTTTGCCGGCAAATCGGGCAGTGCTTTCCGGAGCATTCGGATAGATGCGCTGCCCGCCTCCAAAACCGAAGTGGAGCAAACTGGCGGACGGATATATTTGGAAGCGGCCGCTACCAAGGAGGTGTTTTTGAAAACGGCCTCCCGCTATGGCATTTTGCACTTGGCCACCCACGCCAAAGCCGACAGCAAGGAGCCGCTCAATTCGTACATCACCTTTTATCCGCAACGCGCCGATTCCATTACCGGTTACCGGCTGTACACTTCCGAATTGTACAACCTGCAGTTGGACAGTGTGAAACTGGTGGTGCTGAGTGCCTGCGAAACCGGCGGGGGACAATTGGTGCGTGGCGAAGGTGTGATGAGCCTGGCGCGGGCATTTGCCTACGCGGGCTGCCCCAACATTGTGATGACCCTGTGGCGGGCCGAAGACCAAGCCACCGCACAAATCACCACACGGATGCATGAGTACCTGCGCCAAGGCACGCCCAAAGCCGAGGCATTGCACAAGGCCAAACTCGATTACCTGCGCGAGGCTCCCGCCACGCGGCACAACCCGTACTTTTGGGCCAATCTGGTGTTGGTTGGCGATGATGAACCGGTATATCCGTCACGGATGATTTATTGGGTGCTGGGCGGCATGACGGTTTTGCTTGCCGCGATTCTGGCTGGATTGTGGCTGTGGCGGAAACGGCGGAGCCGCAGGCTGGCCGGGGCGTGGTTCTGATTTCCTCTTATTCAAGCGTGTGAATCCCGGCTGCGTAGGTGTGGGCTGCAAACGGCTCAGAATGGGTAGGAGTGGTTCCTTTCTAAAAGTGCCTTACAATCAGAAGATGTGGAGGCATTCCGACAGTAAAGTTTGCAGGAAAAGCCACGGCAAGTACCATCAGCAGATATAGTCCGGGCTTAGCTTTTGGCTACTGGTATTTTCATTGCGGCAGGCATAGCAATGTAAGAGATACTGGCGGCTACCGAACCATTGCTGATGGCAAAAAAAAGGGGAGGCTTTATTCGTCTGTCAGCATAGTAGAAAACACCGTGTTAGCGGCATAGCCTTTTTTATGCTGAAGGATTTGGCTTGTTATTAGAGTGCTTCACTACTTTATATAACATTATAAAATTTGTTATAGCCAATAGCAACATGGGGATTCTTCTATAAAGGAAATCAGTTGCTATAAGCCGTTCGATTAATTCTAAGGAAAATTTTTTATCGAGCTCAGCTTGAATGGGGATTTGAACAGTTATGGTTGAGACAAGGGTAATAAAATTAAAAAATAACGCTAATAAAACCAGCCACTTGGGTATAACCATCGGTCGAAACCAAAGTAATAAAATCTGAGGGATGAAGGACAAGAAAAAGAAAATAACAAACAGCGGAATAATCAGCGAACTATCAATTTGATGAAATTCGGGAAATTCATTTGCGCCAACCGCACGCCACGTCCTGTAAGCAACCAAGGAATTTATTACACCTCCGCCAAAAACATAGAAAGATAGGAGGATATATATTGAGAACACAACAGTTGAAATTCTGTTCTTATCAGCCATTTTGCATTTTTTTAAATTTTCTGTGTGAGGGATTTTCACTCACTCGCCGCCAACGAGCAGGGCTTTGTGCAGGTTGGCAATTAGAATTCCGTCTACCCGGAACCGCTGCTGATTGAAAATATAAAGTTGAAGCTAACAAACAAAAGCCAAATTGAAAAACGTCCAGCCCGGACTGAAGTACAACAGCGATAAAATGCCGAAGCTAACAACGTCCTGCCACCATATTGCCAAACCGCCTGTTGTGCGTAGTTATTGTCAATGAAACCAAAGTTCCAATAATGTTTCGTCCCAACCTTTGTCTGTTTTGCTAAACAAAAGTGTGCTGCCGCCACCGCAAAGAGTGCCACAGCGAAATTCATACATTACAATTACTTTGTCATGTGTCGAATTAAAATATGGAATTGAAAAGGTATAATATTTTTTTTTATTTTTTAAGTCAAAGCCCAACTGACTATTATCCCATTTGAAGTGGGTGAATTTTTCTTTTGTTTTAATAATGTAATCTATGTCCACTTGTGTAAGTATGTTTTTGTCAGGATACGTGAAATTTGTCGCAACTGTAAAGTTAGATGAACTTGCATTATACATGGTGTCAACTTGCTTGGGCTTAATTAAAAGTGTCTGTAAATATGCAGTGTCGTCCTGATTAATATTGCAGTTTTTTTGTGGCGTCAAGTCAAGCCCACGATTTTTATTTATTTTTTCTTTTTTGATTACAGTCTTAATGATTGCATAGATATCGTTTGATAAACTTTCCTTTAAACTATCCTTACCTGTCTGACCAAATATGGCAAACGGTGTCAAGATAAAAATGATTATAAATAAACGAACTGTCATTTTATAATTACGCACAACTCGTAAATAGACGCAAGTTTTGCGCCTTATCGCAATGTTAGCGAAAGGGGCTGGGAATACCAAAAACGGTGTCCGTTTTTCCACAACCAGTTTGCAATCAGTTGGATAAGTGCTTACAATCACTATCAGATTGAGTTGGACAATACAAAATACGCCTTGCGTACCGGATGGTGCCTATGGTTTTCGACAATACAAAATATGCATTGCGTCAATGACGCTATTTGGCCTGTCGGCAATACAATACGCGCGATAATGGGTGCCGTCAGTTCAGGGTGTCCGGCGGGCTTTTCATGTTCTCTAGGTTTTTCCGGCTCACCTACTTTCAACGCATTACCCGAAAACAGACATGAAACCCCCACCGTCAGTGGCAGGGGTTTGGCGTTTTCAAAAGATACTGTTTTCCCGGATATGTTTTCTGGCTTTCAGGCGGGTATCAACCATTGAATCGGTTCAAGCGTTCTCACTTGCACCAAACAATCAGCCAATTATTACGCCACCAATTTCCAAGTCACGAATACATATCCTTCACATCGCTGGCGGCCAAGTCAGTCAGGAACCGGCCGATTTTTTCGGTAACCGCCGCTAGGTATGCCGCGCCTTTTTCCGGTGTTGATTCATACGGGTTGCCCACGCCCGTGTCGGCGGTCACTTGGCTCCATTCGCGTTGCGCCCACGCCCAGCCTTCCTGAAAACCTTTGACTTTGAATGTTTTGGCCGCACCATCGCCAGCCTCGGCCAAATCGTTCACCAAGCCGGGCGCAATGTGCATCATGGCACTGGTTTCCATGGCTCCGGCGTGGTCGCCGGGGTCATGGAAGTAGCCTTTTTTCCCGTCCACCACCTTAAACCAATTAACCGTGCAGAGAAAAACCGCCGGATACAATGCCTGCAACTCGCGGAGCATCTGCCGGAAATCATTGCCGCCGTGCCCGTTCAGCACCACCAGTTTCGGGATGTTTTGCCGCACCAGCACGTCTATCACATCGCGCAACACGGCCATTTGGGTGCTGGGCATCATGTTCATGTCCAGTTTTATGTCCAACTGGCCGGTGTTCACGCCAAACGGAATTGTGGGCAGCACAATCACTTTCGCGCCGCTTTGCCAGGCCATCCGCGCCGATTCGGCGGCCACGTAATCGCACTGGTAATTGTCGGTTCCGTAGGGGAGGTGGTAGTTGTGCGCTTCGGTGGCTCCCCACGGCAGCACGGCTACTTCATACGCGGTGTCTTTTACGGTTTTCCAATTGGTTTCGGCAAGGATGTAGGGGCGCATAAATTTCGGGGCCGGGAGGTTTGCTCAATATGTTGAGTTGTATTAAAACTGAAGATGATTCAACTGTGCGATTTTCACAATCTTGTCATGTAAACCTTTGTCTTTGCTTAAAACACGCAAAAGGGGAATTGCATCATTTTTCAGTCCAATCTCTATTTTCAAGATGGCGAGTTGAAGATCGGTAAGCCAATATTCTATCCTTGATTGGGGATTTTCTACAACAAAACGATGGACATCTGCCAATGACTTTATACTTTCGAAGAATGGAACCACGGTGTTGTCAATTACACCCAGTATTTTATCGACAATCCCATCAGAATCATCATTCTGCAGGATGTCCCACCAACAATCCTTGTCCCCGATCAAATACCCGATCCGAATTCTGATAAGACAGTCGACTTCCCTTATAAAATCAGGAGCCGGTTTTTCCCAGCACAACATATGTATCTTGGGGTGAAATATTCCAAGATTAATTGTGAATGATTCGCTTCCATGTTTAGCAATCTGAAGATCAATTACTTGAGTAAACACACTACCTACACGATTCCAAGCAAGTTCCTTGCGCTTGAATCCTTGGGCTTTCAACAATGTGTTCACAGACCTGACAATTTTTCTTTCCATAATTAGTAAAAAATCAATCTTCCATCCAAACATAACTGTTCTGTATATTTTTTCAGTTGCGTCTTTCCTCTTGACTTACCTTTTTCAGTATTAGGTTTTAAATTCACTATTTTATTGATTTTCGCAACCGCGTCTGGCTTGTAGATTTTGCCGTCCTTGCCCTTCAAAATAGGTTCAGATTTCCAGCCCTTTTATTTTGCTTTTTGTTAAAACTCTTTGTGGGCCGTTTTACTTCTCACGGCTGCTTGATTGTTCCCACTTGTGGTGTTTGCATTTTTGTTCGCATACAATCGGTGATTTTGGTGTTTCCAAAGATACTATTTTTGGGATTTAATCTCAGGCAACATGACAGACATACAACTCATTGCGTCAACAGCGGGATACGTGAAATCGGAACTGCGCGGTGCCGAAGGCGGACACGATTGGTGGCACATTGAACGGGTTTGGAAAACGGCCAAAACCATTGCCCAAGCGGAAAATGCGGATACGCTGGTAGTGGAGTTGGCGGCGTTGCTGCACGACATTGCCGATTCAAAATTCCACGGGGGCGATGAGGAGATCGGGCCGCGAAAAGCGCGGGAGTTTTTGGGGCAATTGCCGGTCAGTCAGTCCGTTACCGATCATGTGGTGCAGATTGTCCGTAACATCTCGTTCAAGGGCGGCAACGTTGCGGCCGCTTTTCGCTCGCCCGAACTGGCAGTGGTACAGGATGCCGACCGGCTTGATGCGTTGGGTGCCATCGGCATTGCGCGGGCCTTTAACTACGGCGGTTTCAAAAACCGGCAATTATACGACCCAACCATGCCGCCCGATCTGCACATGACCAAGGAAAAATACAAGGCCAGCACCGCGCCCACAATCAACCACTTTTACGAGAAACTGCTGCTGCTCAAAGACCGCATGAACACCGGAACCGGCAAAAACCTGGCTGCCGAACGCCACCGCTTCATGGAGATGTTTTTGGCGCAATTTTATGCCGAGTGGGAGGGAAGCCGGTAGGTTTGCGGTTTTTCAAGGATACTATTTTCGCGCGGAGTTTTGCTGAAACAACCATTGGCAGAAACAACCATAGCCTGCCTGTCCGGCAGGCAGGCTATCCCGTGCCGCAAATGCAGGCAGATTCCCATCTGCCGGAGCCTCAAGCCTACCGAGATAGGAATCTCCGAACATGGGCGGCACGAGGTAGGAACCTCGCGCCAGTTATCTTTGACAGGTATGGCAAACAGTATCTTTTAAAAACCCTAAACCTGCCGATTCATCTAAAAGCCGATGCCGGTTTCGGTCTGACACCCAGTGTCTGACCTGAGTTATTTCGGAAATAGTATCCCCGCTAAAGACGGGGCTTTCAGCTTTCAAAAACCCCAAACCCGCCGCTCACACGAAATAGTGCGGCACAAACCGGCTTTGGTTATCGGTAATCAGACTTTTGGATTCGCGGATGCCTATTCCGGCAGATTCGCCGCCAATGAGCCAACTGCCCAACACCGGTACGTTGCCTTCAAAATCGGGCAGTTGGAAATATTCTTGATACACGTAACCCTCTTCGCCGTAGTCGCCAAAGGTTTCGGCAAGCACCTTTCCCGATTTCATCACCTGCACATTCGCCCCCTCGCGCGACAGTTTGGGTTTGCGCACGTATTCGCTGCAAAATGGAAGCAAGTCGGTGCGGAGCAGGTTCGGGTGGTTGGGAAACATATCCCACAACACCTTGAGAATGATCTTGTTGGATAGAATCATTTTCCAAGCCGGTTCAATCCAACGGGTTGTTGACTTGGTTTCAACCAAATGTTTTCCAAACTCCTCGTTCAGCATCCATTCGTACGGGTACAGTTTGAAAACACCATTGATCGGCTCTTGCCGCGTACCTTGAAACTCGCGTCGTTGCCCGTCATAGCCTATTTCGTCCATGTACAGAAAGGTGGGCTGGCAGCCCGCCTGCTTAGCGCAATCCATCAGGTACGCAACGGTCATGTAATCTTCCACGCTGTCGCGTACACAGGTAAAGTGCAATTCTGGCGAGATCAGGTGCGGCTTAATTGTTTGGAAATGCGCAATCAGTTTCTCATGGATGGAATTGAACTGATCCTTGCTGCGGTCAAAATCTTGCAACCAAAACCACTGGATCACAGCCGCTTCCAGCAGCGAGGTGGGCGTGTCGGCATTGAACTCCAAGAGTTTTATTTCCCGGCCGTCGTATGCCAAATCAAAACGGCCATAAATGGACGGCAAGTCATTATCCCAAGAAAATTCAATCAGTTCGGCAAATTCGGGGGCAATGTCAAACTGCGCGTACAGGTTTTTGTCTATCACGTGCTGCACGGCCTCCAGGCATAAATCGGAGAGTTCGTTGGTCGCCTTTTCAATGGCCAGGATTTCCGGCTCGCGAAACTCGTAACAAGCCGATTCGTTCCAGTATTCACCGTCCGGCGAGTGAAACACAAACCCTTGTGATTCAACGGTTTGCTGCCAGTTGTCGCGTTCTTTTATGGTAAGTCGTCGCATGGGGAAAGAAAAAAGAAGCATCCGGCCTCGAGGGGGAAAAGGCCCCACCCCGACCCTCCCCGAAGGAGAGGGGGCAAAAAAATAGTATCTTTTGAAAACACCAAACCCTCCTGCTTTTAAAAGTCCCCTCCTTCGGAGGGGATTTAGGGGAGGCTTTCGGAAGGATTCCGTTCAGGAATATACTGATCGTGAGCGGCCCGTGCGGCCAAAGCCGCCTACCCGCTTGGGCGTGTATCCGGGCCGGGAAATTTCGTTGGCGGTTGCGCCGCTGTAGCTGGAAGGGGAAATACGCCCCAACAGAATCGGGTAAAACAAGCCGAAATGCGACCGGTATGGCCTGCCGTTGACCACGGTATCCTTGCTGTTGGGTTCGCCGTATGTCCAGTCCTCCTCCTTTTCTTTCGAGCCGCACGCCTGCGCCAATACCAGCGTGATGCCCAGCACAATGCCCTGCGATTTTTTCATGGTGGGATTTAATCAATTGGTTGCTCTTTTCATGGCAAAGCCACAAAAATGTAACCCGTCGCGCCGCGCAATGGTTTCATTTTAAGGGTTTTGAGAAGCCTGCAAAATGCGGCGGGGCTACGCTGGCAAATGGGTTTGGCAGTTTTGGAAGATACTATTTCTCCCAAAATTTGTCGGAAAGGAAATTAGGATGGAGGCGGCAGACGTTGCCGTGCAACGTCTCCATGAACCAGTCGTTTTACTGGGCCGCATCGCCGCGCAGGGTACGGTAGCGTTTACGGGCCTCAACCACGAAAATGCTGCCGGGGTGCTTGATCAGGAAGTTTTTGTAACCTTCCATGGCCTCGTCCTTTTTGCCGAGCTTCTCCTCTTTCAGTTTGGCCAAGGCAAAATCCGCATCATCGCCCAAGGTGTCGTAACCGTATTCGGCCACGATTTTTTGAAGTTTTGCGGCGGCTTTTTCGTTCTCATCGCGCTTTAAGTAAATCTGCGCCTGCTGCCAAAGCACATCGTCTGACAGGCTGTGGCCGGCGTATTTGACCAGCAAATCATCAAGCAATTTCATGGCTTCATCGTCGCGGTTCTGGAACAGCAGCAGTTCAGCGTTGGCATATTCGCGCATGGCGGCTCCGGTGCTGTCGAGGCCGGTGTTGTCTTGGATCAGGATGCTCAAGTCCATGGCATCGTTGGCGATTTCGCGCGAGGTGGCCAGCTTCAGGATGTCCAAGTGTTCCTGCGCCAACTGGAAATCGCCTTTGAAATAATTCAGCCGGGCGTTGCGCAGTTTGGCATCGTAACCCAGCGGACTGTCTTTCTGGTCTTTCTCCACTTGCGAATACAGCAAGGTGGCTTCCCAAGGCTCGCTTTTGAGCAGGTATATGTCGCCTAGGTCAAGTTTGCACTTGTCCACGAACTTGCGGTCGTTGCGGGCGGTTTTCACGGCTTCCTGCAACAGTGCGGCCGCCGAGTCTTTCTCATTCAGGTGGAAACCGTAGAGCAAGGCCATGCTGCGCATGGCTTCCATGGTTTTGGGTGTCCGGCCCAGTTCGCGCAGCAGCAGCCGGTAGTCGCCAATCAGCGAACGTATGGCTTGCGCATCGACCGGAAAAGTGCCTTTCACCAACTCCTCCTTGGCATTCACGAGAAACCGCCGGGAAAGGGGGTAGTTTTGACTCTGCGGGTATTCCCTGACCAAGTACTCAAACGTCTCG
>JAYWIH010000055.1:0-15804 GCA_043789005.1 Sphingobacteriales bacterium | reverse complement strand
GCGGGCCAGCCACCGCATCTGTGCCGTTGAAGGTTACTGTACCGCCGTTACCATGCAGGAATCGCCCCTGCGGGTTACCACCGGCCGGTTGCTGTACGAGCCAGTTGCCCGTAAGCGTGATGTCGCGGCCAAGACCCCGCAACTCACCAAGCACCACAGTAAGGTTACCACGCCGCTGCGCAGGCACACCTTGGTCGGTGGCATTGATTATGATGTTGCTCTGCAACTCGTACACCGCCCCCACGTTATTGATCTGCACCGGTCCGCGGAACGACTCCACATCAGTGGCCGAGTTCGATGCCGAAGGGCCGTTCATGTCAATAGACCGGGTGCTGGTGCTACTCTCAAACGAGAAGATGCCGTTGAATTGGTTGTCCACGCGGTCGCCCATGTACAGATTGCCCGCTACCCGGATGATGTTGATCGGATCGTCTCCCACAAGCATGGCTCCGTTCTGCACATTGTCATTCCAAGTCATGGAGCGGCAGAAAGCCTCGGGAATGTCCACGTTTACGGTGTTGAACTTGCCAGACGGCGATGCCGGGCCGCTGAAGGAAATGCTGGCGAAGACCACGTCGTTTTCCAAGCTGGGGATGCACGACCCGCCGTTGATTCGCTGGGCGGCCGTAATGTCGTTCGGATTATTACTTCCCGGCATGGGCACCCAGTTCTTGGGGTCGCTCCAGTTGTTGTTGCCACTGTTGTTGCCGGCACTGCCGCCCACCCACACCAACGTGCCGGGCGTGGGTATGCCTCCTGAAAACGCAATGTTGGTATTGCTAGAGGGGCCGGGCGTGCCCACGTTGGTACTGCTTGCGGCCGTGACGGCACCGCCACCGGCGGCTTCGTTGATGTCCTGCACAATCACGAAAGCCCACGCTTGGTTGGCATTGAAGGTCACGTTGGCTTGGTCGCCGGGAACGTGGGCAGCTATTCGTTTCCAGACGTTGCAGGTACCTACAGCATTGAATGCCCCACTTACGGTGGAGGTGTTGAACGACGAAAACTCAAAGGCAGCGTAGTCGCCTATGGTCAGCGTGTTATAGGTATTGGCTCCATTGTTAGTGAATTTGGCCCGCGACTGCGCCCCGACCACAAAGTTGCCACCCAAACCGAATGCCGTGGCGGCTCCGGTGGTGGGGTTGTCTTCGGGGTTGGCCATGTAGGTATTGTCGCCCACGAACAGGCCGATGGTTTCGTTGGCAATGGTGAGCGTAGTTCCCACCGCTTGCGTTACCGGGCCACTGAACCGGTAAATGGAGTTGTTGGTACCCGCTGCCGAACGAAAAGTGGCGTTGGCATTGAACGTAGTGGTTTGCCCCACCGTAGCGATGGCGGGCGGCGACACATTGGCCACACCCCCGAAAGTGACGGTGGGCGTGAAGCGGTTAGTGTTATTGGCCGTGATGTCCAGTATTGCGCCGCTGGCGAACGTGGTGGTGCCGGCATTGCCAAACTGCACCGCATCGTTCACATCCCACGTGCCGGCAATGGTCACGTTGGCTTCAAAGGTATTTACATTCTGGAAAATCACCCCGCCGTTGAAGCCCGCCCCCGGATTGAAGTTAAGTGTGTTTTTAAAGGTGTTGTTTCCTTCAAACCGGATGCTGGCATTATCCCCCGCCGTGATGCTGCCGTTGTAGATGTTGTTGTTGGGCGGCGTGTTGCTGGTTCCGTAAAAGGTGCGTTGCCCGATATCGTTCAGGTTAAAATCCTTGGGCAGCGTAATGTCTCCATACGTCTTGGGCGATGTGCCAAACACAGCCATCTGGGTATTGTTGAGCTCCCTGGTGATTTTGATTTTCCTGAAGGTGATTCTGCCAGCACCGTCGCCCGTGTACACGTCAATATCCCTCGGCCCCGCCGATAAGCTCATCGGGTCGCTCTCAAACAGGAAGTCGGGCAGTTCCTTGGCCGGGCCGCCCACTTCGATACCGATATATTGGTCGCTGTTGGTGAACTGGAAACGAGCGTTGACACCCGGTATGGGCAGCAGCGTGAGATTATTACCGCGCAAGTCCAAATTGGTGTAAGTGCCGGTGGCGTTGCTGCCTCTTATAAATACCTGCGAGTTGCCCAAGGTCAGGTTGCGGGCCACATCGTTGGCATTGCCCACCCAGGCATTATCGTTGGCGGTGGTCAGGTTGTTGCAGTTGACCGTAACGCTGTTGGTGTTCAGCGTACCGGAACGCAGCGCAAGCCGGTAGGTAGCGTTGAAGGCGGCCGGGCCGTTGAGCGTCCAAGTAACACCCGTCTGGTTGAATAGTACATTGGGCAATGCGGCTGTGGTGCCCGCAGTGTTGATGCTGCGTGCCGTAACGCCGGTGGTGGTGCCGTTGGCGGCAGCCGAGTTGGTGAACCGGAACTCGGACGTACCTAAGCCTGGCAAACCGGGAGGCGCGATATTTGGTGTGATGACCAGACCCGGTGCCAGCGTGAGGTTACCGTTTATTTCCAGCACGTTGGTACCCAAGGCAAATGTGGTGTTGGCGGGCGTAGCAGTCCAATTCATGTCGCGGCAAAAAACGGGGCTAGCGTTCACGGTTACCGTGCCGCCGCCCAGTCCGCTGGCACCGTCGAAAAATACGTGGTCATTGGCCGTGGGCGGGCAGGCGCCACCCGTGCCGCCCGAGTTGGTGGACCAGTTGGCCGCATTGGTGGTGTTCCAGTTGCCGCTGCCGCCCACCCAATACAGGGTACGGTTGGCGGAACCACCAGGATAGGTGACATTCACGTTGTTTCCGGGAGTACCTGCAGTGGCAGTGGCGTAGGCGGTCACCGGGCCAGCGGTCACGTTCAGATCGTTTACCACCACTTGGTTGTTCCAAGTCTGCGCCGCCCCAAATGACACATTGGCTTGTGTTCCGCTGGTGTTTGATCTCACCCGTACTGGCTCGCCGCACACGGCCGCAATGGCCATGCCGCCCGTAAATGTGGCTGCCTGTCCGGCACGGAATTCCCACGTCACGCCGAGGCCAGTGCCGGTAGTGCTGTTGATGGTGGCGCTGGCAAAGGGGGCCGTGCCGCTGTTTTGAAGCGAGAAGGTGCTGGAATGGTTCACGGTCACGTTCTGGAAAACATTGTTGCCCGTGCCCAGAAAACGGGTGGCGGTGCTGGCCCCAACCGTGAGGTTTGCCCCAGTGTTGAAAGTGGTGGCGTTAGTGAAGTCAATGTTCACGTTCACCGTATTGCCGGGGTTCAGACTCACCGCACCGTTGAAAGCGGTGGCGTTGGTGCCGCCCGTACTGGCAAATTGCAGTTCGGTACCGGCAGTGTTGGCAAGCCTGGCCGTGAGAAGGCCGTTGAAAACGTTGGTTCCCGTAAAATTCACGCCGTTGGCACTGCCGCTGCCGCCATGGATGGAGACCGCCCCGCCAAAGGTGTTGTTGCCATTGATGGTGGCGTTGGTACCCGTGCGTCCGTCAGTAAAAGTCAGCGCGGCAAAGATGTTGTTGTTGGGTGAAGCGCTGCCTGACCCATTGAAAGTCACCGCCGCGTTGGTTCCGTCAATGGTGATGTTTCCGTAGGTCTTGGGCGAAGTGCCGGTAACGGTGAGCGTGCGATTCGGCAGGTTGCTGGCACTGATGGTGCCGAAAGTGACGCGGCTCGCCGTGCTGGGGGTGTTTATGGTGACATTGGTAGCTGCAACGGTAAAGTTGGGCAGTGTCGCCTGGGAGCCGGTTTCAACCGAAACCGCACCCGAACCCGTCAGGCTGACGGTGCTGGCTGCGATGGTGAGGGTAAAGTTGCTGCCCCGCAAGTCCAACGCCGTACCCGTGCCGGAAATAGTATGCGTGGCGGAACCCAAACCCAGCGAACGCGTGAGGTCGGAAGCATTGTTGGCGGTCAGGATGCCCGTGTTTATCTGCTGCCCGCTGGCATCCAGCGCACCGACTATCAGGTTCACGGTATTGGTTACGACCAGCGGGTTGGCGTTAAGCGTCCAGCCGCCGCCGATGCCGTTGAAGTCAACATTGGCCAATGTTCTGCCCGCTGTGTTGATTGTCCGTCCGGTTGCGGTGGAAGCGAAGATCACCGTGCCCAAGAAATTTTGCGTAGTCAGGTTGGTCAGGTTCAAGTTGCCCGCAATGGTCAGCGTTTGAGCCGTGGTTCCCGCCAAAATAGGCGTGCGCGTTATTGTTGGCAAGCCCGACCAGTCCATACTACGGCAAAAGGCATCAACATTGATGGTCACCGTCTGACCGGCCGCTGTGAAGGAATTGTTGTTGAAAAGCACATCATCGCTGATGGTGGGCGGACATTGCGGGGCGGGCAGAGCCGAGGGCAATACCTGCTCCCATCGGTTCTGGTCGTTCCAGTTGCCCGTACCGCCAACCCAACGCAAAACCCTTGAAGCGGTGACAGCAGGAAACAGCACGCCAGTGTTCCCACCGCCGTTCGTCCCGTTGTTCACCGTCAAACTTCCGGCTCCGGTGCGGTTGATGTTGGTCACAATGGCTCCGGCGATGGTTTGTGCCGAAGACAGGCTGAGCGTTGCCGGCCCCGCCCCGGAAGATAAAATCCTGGCCGACTGGCAGCCGCCCGAAACCGATAGCGCACCAACAGGACCAGTAACGGTGTTGGTGCCGCCCGTGGTCAGGCTGATGGCGGCGGCATTGCTCGTGCCATTGGTGAGTGCAAGGCTGGCGAAAGTGTTGGTTCCGGTATTGCTGAAAGTGGCGGTGGCAGCCGCCGAAGTGGCATCCACATTCACGGCGGCAAAAGTGTTGTTGCCGGTGCCTTGGAAGGCAATGGCCGAGTTCAGGTTGGCTGCCCCGGAAAAATTGTAGGCACCGAACAGATTGCCGCCGCCAGTAAACGTGTTTACCCCCGCAAAACTGCCCGTCACGCCGGCACCGGCACTGCCGATGGCAACCGCACCAGTGTAGGTTTTCGTGGAAGTGCCCGTAACATTGAGCGTCGAGTTACCGCCCACCACAAGCGTACCAAGCGTGTGCGTGACCGCCGCGCTGTTGGTGCTCAGCGTGATTGTCCGCGTGGGCGTTCCGTTGAAGGTCAGGCCGCCGCTGATGTTTTTGCCCCCGGTTCCCAAATCCACGGCTATGCTTGCCGTGTTGTCAAATAGTATCTTTCCGGAACCCGAAACCCCCATAATGTCTGCCAGGGTCAGCGCGGTTCCCTTGATGGTCAAGTCCGATGCCAAAGCCAGCGTGGGGTTGTTGGTTGCCGCCGCCCACGTCATGTTGTTGCATACCGCTCCGGCAGTGGTGGTCACGGTCTGGCTTCCCGCCGTAAACGAGGCCGCATTGAAAATCACATTGTCAAGCGCCGTGGGCGGGCAGGCAGTGGCCGGGCCGCCCGAAGTGGTGGACCAGTTGGCGGTGCTGTTCCAGTTGCCCGAGTTGCCCACCCAAAAAAGTGTGCGGCCCGTGGGAATGGTGATGTTGGCATTGTTGTTGCCACCCGTGCCGGCCAATATGTTCAGCACCGACCCGGTTTTGGCCAGGTAAGACACGTTCACGTTTGTCGGGTTGGGGAATGCGCCAAATGTAACCGTTGCCTGCGATGAGCCGGTGTTGGAGTTCAGGTTTACGGGTGCGGCGCAAGTTCCATTGGTGGTGAAACTACCCGCCACCGTGGAAGTGCCGCCCGTGCTGAACCGCCAGTTGCTGCCCGCGCCCACCGTCACGTTCTGGTAGTTGTTGATGCCGCTGTTACTGAAGGTGATGTTGTTTGCGGTTCCGGTGGTGATGTCGCCATTGAACACGTTGCTGCCCGTACCCGAAAAAGTGGCCGTCACGCTGTTGCCCGATGTGAGGTTGCCGCCAAAGGTGCTACCCACGCTAATGTTCGACACTGAACCGGTATTAAGAACGAAACTGTTGTTGAACGTGTGCGAACCTGAAGTCACTGACAAGGTGGCACTGCCATTCACCGTTACCACAGATCCTGTATTAAATGTGCAGCTATTGCCGGCAATTTCTAAATTACCTCCTGCCGCCACACTCATTGTTGCAGAACTACCCATCGTAACGCTTCGCATACCTACCTGTCCGCTGAAAAAAGCGTTTCCGTTGATTGTCGAAGAACTAAAGTTGGCGTTAAAAGCCCCCCCCAACGTAAAAGAGCCATTGAAGGTAGCATTCTCAATATTATAAAATCCACCCAAAAACACAGTATTTCCACCCAAGTTAGCGGTTCCGTTGACTGTGCTATTGAAAAACCTCTGTATCCTGATGTTGCTCCCGAAACTCACTCCAGTGTACACCTTGGCAGCGTCACCTGTGATGGCAATTTCAGCATTGTTCCCCACTGTCAGCACACCCATGTTCTGTGTCACTGCGCCGTTAGTACTTGTGTTCATGGTCACGTTTCTGACCGTACCCGCCGAAAACTCGATATCGCCGAAAGTCTTGGCGGTGTTGCCAAGGTTAAGTGTCACATTGGCGGTGCTGCTGAACGTGATTTTGGCCGTGCCGCTCACCAACATATTATCGGTAAAGGTTGCCCCTGCCCCGGTAATGGTCAGCGGGTTGGATAGTGCCAGCGTGGGCGTGTTGGCCACCCCTGTCCAGTCCATGCTGACGCAGGTGGCACCGGCGGTGATGGTAACAGTTTGGCCGCCCGCCGTAAAAGAACTGGCATTGAAGGCAACCGCATCCGTAGCAACCGGTACGGCCGCTCCGGGACTACCGCCCGAAGTGAGAGACCA
This sequence comes from Sphingobacteriales bacterium, assembly GCA_043789005.1. Lineage (GTDB taxonomy): Bacteria > Bacteroidota > Bacteroidia > Cytophagales > 172606-1 > Xanthocytophaga. The sequence continues at coordinate 9,131 of JAYWIH010000055.1, read as the reverse complement.
GTGGTTGGTATCGTTCCAGCTGCCCGAGTTACCCACCCAGTAGCGGGTTTGGGCGTAAGATACCGAGCCGCCCAAAAGCAAAAGGCAACCCAACAATGACAAAAGGCGTAGTATGTGTTTTTGCATGACTTTGGCAAATAAGCCGTTCGCTGAGGACACGGCCGTGGTGAATACTGAATATCGCTGAAAAATATCTTTAAAACCCATACGCAACTGCTTGACATACAGGTGGAAATCGCAATTCACACCCATCCCGGGTCTCAACCCGAAGACTTGTTCAAAAGTCGCAAGCATTTGCCTCGGCACACCTGCGTTTCACCGTGCTTTCTTACCATGTAGTTTTTCAATCAATTCCGCTACTGAGAGAAACCGCAATGCGTTCCGCCCCGGTGGCGGGCTGCCCCGCAACCAAACGGGGTTTTGGGGTTGAAAAGGATACTGTTTTTCCCTTGCGCCAAGGCGGCGCGGCAAGTCCCAGTCGGGTTGGCCCAAGCCGCCAAACACGACGGAAACGCCACAGGTCTTTCAAAAATCAATTGTATCGCGCATAATTTCCTATATTGCGTCCTGCCACCACTTCATAACCGTACATGGCCTCTGAGGTCTTTGTCATCCTTCTGCTGATTGTTATCAATGGAATATTCTCAATGGCTGAGATCGCCATTGTATCCTCGCGCAAGTCGCGTCTGGAGGGTGCCGCCCAAAAAGGCGACAAAAAGGCGCAAACGGCCTTGTCGCTGGCCAACAACCCCAACAAATTCCTTTCTACGGTGCAAGTCGGCATCACACTGATTGGCATTGTGACGGGTGTTTTCGGTGGTGCGAGATTGGCCGCGCCCTTGCAGGCCCAGCTTGCCCAAATCGAAATCCTGAAGCCTTACAGTGAGTCGGTTGCGTTTTCGGCCATCATCGTCGCCATCACTTTTGTATCGCTGGTCATTGGCGAACTCGTCCCCAAACGCCTTGGTATGCGCAACCCCGAAGGCATTGCCCGCGCCATGGCCATCCCGATGAATGCCGTGTCCAAGCTATTCTCGCCGGTGGTGTGGCTTCTGAGCGGTTCCACGGATTTACTGCTGAAACTTTTCCGCGTCAAAGCCTCCGACGAACCCTCCGTGACGGAAGAGGAAATCAAATCGCTGGTGGCGCAGGGCACCAACATGGGCATTTTTGAGGAAGTGGAGCAGGAAATAATGGACCGGGTGTTTATGCTCAGCGACCGGCGCGTGGGTTCTATCATGACCAACAAACTCGACATTGAGTGGATTGACCTGAGCGACGACTTTGAAATAACCAAGCAAGCGGTGCTGCACGCCCCCTACAGTCATTTCCCGGTGTGTGAGGATTCGCTGGATAATGTGCTGGGCATCATCTCCACCAAGCATTTCTTACAGACACTGCTGCAAAACGGCACGGTTGACCTGCTTGCCATTGCCGAAAAACCGCTTTTCATCCCCGAAACCACCAAGGCGTTTAAGGTGCTGGAACAGTTCAAGCAATCGAAAATCAGGATTGCGATGGTTGTGGATGAGTTCGGCACCATCCAGGGCGTGGTGGCTCTCAAGGACCTGTTTGAGGCGATGGTGGGCGAACTTGAACAGCCCACCGACGAGGATTACGGCGTGGTGCCGCGCGAAGACGGCACGTATCTGGTCGACGGGCTGATTTCCTTTGAGGAATTCCTGCAATACTTTGAGATTTCAGACGTGGATCCCGAGGAACGCACGGGCTTCCATACACTGGGCGGACTGATTTTCAGCATCGCCAACGAAATACCGAAAACCGGCGAGAAATTCCGCTGGAGCAACCTGAGCTTGGAGGTTGTGGACATGGACGGCAACCGAATCGACAAAGTGCTGGTAACGGTGAACGAGCCTTCCTGAAAATAGTATGTTTCAAAAAGCTGAAAGCCCCGTCTTTAGCGGGGGCCAAACCTCCCCGCCCCATTTCCCGTTTCACCTCGTCCGTCAGGCTCTGATTTTCAGTTGGTTGGCCAGCAGCAATGCAAACACCGTAAGGCAGTAAACCCACAACAGCCCGAACAGGATGTGTACGGAAGTCTCGAACCGCTTGCCCCGCCAAAGTGCGGAATCGTACACGAAAAACTGGAAGAACAGCCGGAAGCCCCAGAAAACCAGCAACCCGATGATGAGCGATTTGGCCAGCGGCGAGGGTTGCAGCAAATTCTCGGCGTTGCACACAAAGAGCAGCCCGTTCAGCGCAACCAGCAGGGCGATGAAAAACGTGTGCACCTGCATCATCTGCCGGTTGATGAGCGAGAGCGGTTTGAGTTCGGCAGCCCAGCCAAAACGCTTCGGAAAACCGGCGTGTATCAAAGCCAGACCAATCATGAGTGTGCCGATGATGCGCAGATGCAAGGCCAGATTGTCCATCGGGGTGGGTTTGGGGTTTTCAAAAGATACTATTTTCTCAGCACGAATATTCTCACAAAAGGCGTAATCCTGAACGCATCCGCCACTTGGAAACCGGCTTCGGCAAACGCTTGCCGCCACGTTGCTTCCGCAAAAAAGTGCAAGAAACCCGGGCCGTAAGCCACGAAATTGGCCGGGTCGCGCAGGTGTTCTACCAGCACAAACACGCCGCCCGGTTTCAGCGTTTTCCGGGCTTCGTTGAAAAACATTGCTTTTCCCGCATCGCTCCTGATTTCGTGGACGGCCAGCAAGCCGAAAACCACATCCGCCGACTCGGGTTCCACCTTCCAATCATCCGCCTGTATGCCAATGGTTTGCCGCAGCGGCTGGCGGTGTTTCCGGGCACGGGCAATGGAAATTTCGGTGTGGATTTCAGGGTTGTAAAAATCCAGGATTTGCCAAGTGGCGTGCGGGAAAATGCGTTGCAAGTGCAAGCTCGTCTCATCAAAACCGGAATGGATGTTGATGAAATTTCCTTTTTCGGGCAGGTTGATTTTCCGGAGCCACGCAAACCGGTACAAATCCGATCGGTCATAGATAACGTGCGAAACCAGCAGTGATCCGCACAGGTAGAAAAACGCCGTGGCCGCGCCAAACACCAATGCGAGATTGAAAATACCGGGCAACGCCGACACGGAAACCAGACCGGAAATGACCGCCAACGCCACCAAGGCCAGCGCGTAAAACTGCCAGTTGAAACGGACAATGTTCAGCACGCCTTCAAAACGGCTTCTTCCGGTTGGGTTCATGGTTGTTGGTACGGGCGGGTTTGGCCTTTTCAAAAGATACTATTTTCCGGCCAGTGCCGTTTGCACTTCCCTCCTGCCCTTTTGCCAGCGGTAAGGTATGTTTTCCACCACAAATGCATTGGCCAGCACCGGGTTGGTTTTCATGAATGGCGCGTGGCTGAAAAACGCAACATCTGCCCGTTCCACGGCCACCGGATGCGGCTCCCAATGCTGCCGCACGCCCTGCACGATTATCATTGAACCGGTGGCTTTTTCGTAGTCGAATGTAAAGGGCAGCGGCCCGGCAAAACGGCGGGCCTGCTTCCAATCGGCAAAAGGCGAACCGGGCGGCAAGGCAACATCAGCCGAGTTCCAATTCACAGCCACCTCAAAACCAGACTGTTGGCTGCTTACGCGGATGGCTTTTTCTTCTTTTTGATAGGCAATGTCTGTGAGCGAGTAATTGTAATGCGTGAACAGATTACCCATCGTTTTCATGAATGGCTTATCCGTTTCTGAACGCAAAATGTACAGTCCGCGCAGCCGTTTGCCGCCCAGCGTGTGGTATTTCACGAATATCCGGTAGCCGATTAGGAAGAAACTTTGCCCCATGAAAGCCGGGAAAATGCTGGGGCGCAAATGGCGCGTCTGCACCATGGCCACCGCCACAAAGCCCTGATTATCAAAACCATCCAGTTCCAGATGCGGCGGCAACATCGGCTGCAATGTTTCCTGCGGCAAGGCGTAGGTGAGCACCAGTGAAAAATCGAAGTGCGCCGAAACGGGAAACGGGTGTGTTTTAAGGTTTTCAAACATACTGTTCTGCGGCTCCGATCATCTTTGTGCTTGCCACAAAGTAACCTTGCATTTCTTAATTTTCAAAATTTACTGAAAGTTAAATTACAAATTTCCTTACGCATGGAATAAAACCAACCAAAAGAATTTCGGTGAGCCGTGAATTGACCCTGTCCTCTGTCTGGCGCACTTATAATGATAATGACTTCGGATTGTCGTATATTTGAGGCATTCGTTTTGAACGTTATTCTAACCAATACCGACTTTGACTTTCCAAGATTTCAATTTTGATTCCCGCCTGACAGAAGGCTTGATTTCCATCGGTTTCGACAAGCCCACCCCCATTCAAGCACAAAGCATTCCGCTGATTCTCAACAACAAAGACCTCATTGCCTGCGCCCAAACCGGAACCGGCAAAACGGCGGCTTACCTGCTGCCGGTGATGGACAAGATACTGCGCACCCCCGAATCGCAACGCCACCTGACCACGCTCATACTCTCGCCCACGCGCGAACTGGCCGTGCAGATAGACCAGCAAGTAGAAGGGCTGGGTTATTTCACGGGCGTGAGTTCGATGCCCGTGTACGGCGGCGGCGACGGCGCGGCTTGGAACCAGCAGCAAAAGGCACTGCTGGAAGGCAGCGACATTATCATTGCCACGCCAGGCCGCCTGATTGCCATGTTGCAAATGGGAAGCATCAATTTCACGCAATTGAAGCATTTGATACTCGACGAGGCCGACCGGATGCTGGACATGGGTTTCTACGACGACATTATCCGCATTATCAGCTACCTGCCCGCCAAGCGGCAGACGCTGCTGTTTTCGGCCACCATGCCGCCCAAAATCAGGAAGCTGGCCAGCAGTATCCTCACCGATCCCGAACAGATCAGCATTGCCGTGGCCAAACCCGCCGAGGGCATTTTGCAGCAGGCATACTCGGTATACGACACCCAAAAGATCAAGCTGATCAAGCACATCCTGAAGGGAAATTCTTATAACAGCATCATCATTTTCGCTTCCACCAAAGACAGCGTGAAGCAATTGGATGGCGAATTGCGGCGGGCGGGCCTGCAAGCCAAGGCTTTCCATTCGGATCTGGAGCAAAAGGAACGCGAGGAACTGCTGCGCGAATTCAAGAACCGGTCGCTGCGGATGCTGATCGGCACGGACATCCTGTCGCGCGGCATTGATGTGGAAGGCATTGACCTGGTGGTGAACTACAACGCCCCGCACGACCCCGAAGACTATATCCACCGCATTGGCCGCACGGCCCGCGCCGAGGCTACGGGCACGGCCATCACGTTTATCAACGAGAAAGACCAGCGCAAGTTCGCCGCCATCGAGGCCATGATTGGCAAGGAAATACCTAAACTGCCCCTGCCCGATTTCCTGGGCGAAGGACCGGCCTACGAACCGGAAAAGAAACCGAAAACGGACTTCAACCGAAGGCCGCCCGCCAAAGCAGGGGGCAAAAGCCCGCAACGCCACTGAAACTGTCCGGCAAAATAGTATATTTTGAAAACCCCAAACCCGGCTGGTTTTTCATCCATGTACGCGTTCCTCAAACTCATCGCCCGGATAGCACTGAAGGTTTTCTTCCGGAAAATCCACGTGTACGGCCTTGATTCGGTGCCGCGCGGCGTTCCGCTGTTGGTGGCCGCCAACCACCCGAACACGTTCATGGACCCGATCCTGATTGCGGTCTATCTGAAGCAGGAAATTCATTTTCTGGCCAACGGCTCTCTTTTCAAGAATCCGGCGGTAGCGTGGCTGCTCAGGCAACTGCACTTGGTGCCGATTTACCGCAAAAAAGACACGGGCAACGGCCAAAAGCCCGACAATGCCACCACATTCGCCAAATGCTTCGGTTTTTTGAAGCACAAGGGCACGCTGCTCATTTTTCCGGAAGGCACCAGCGAACACGAGCGGCGGCTGCGGCCACTCAAAACCGGCACGGCCCGCATTGCCTTGGGAGCCGAAGCGGAAAATGATTTCCAATTGGGCGTGCAAATCCTGCCCGTCGGGCTGACATACACCGACCCGAAACGGTTCCGGAGCGACGTATTCCTGCATTTCTCCAAACCCATCCTTGTCTGTGATTTTACAGAGCATTACAGAGAAAATCCGGTTTCCGCCGTAGATCAATTAACAGAAGAATTACAGAAACGCCTGACAGAAAGTACAATCATCACTGCCAATGACGAACAGGATTATTTTGTAAATAGTATCGAAAAAATATACAAAACCCGGCTCGCCGACGAACTGGAATTACCAGACAGTCCGGCGATGGACAATTACCTGGTTACGAAGGGCATTGTGCAGGCCGTAAAGCACTTTGAAACGCACCAACCCGAACGGCTGGCGCAGGTAAAAATACGCATCCAACGCTACGCAAACTGGCTGGAACGCCTTGGGTTGGACGAGGAAACCATCATCCGCGAAAACACGTTTTTTCACCGCGCCGGACGGGGTTTGGTTTTGGCAGCAGGTTTCCCGGTGTATATGTACGGACTGATTCTCAACTACTTGCCTTATATTTTGCCATCCAAACTTGCCCCGCTCATCAGCCGCGACATCACGTATCGCGCGCCGCTGATGATGGTGATTGGCATTTTCACGTTCACGGGGTTTCATGCCTTTGAAACATACTATTTTCACCAGTGGCTGCACCAACGCTGGCTCACGGTTCTGTTTGCGGCCAGCCTGCCCGCCAGTGGTTTTTTTGCGTGGTATTGGTGGCTATTGGCCGAAGATGCGCACGAAAGCCGGTCGTTCAGACGGCTATCCCAAAAGCGTAAGGAACTGGTTGGCAACCTGTTGCGCGAACGCGAAGAGATTTTCGAGATACTCGAATCGGCCAAGGCCGAATACTTGGCGGCAACTGGCGAGCAGGTTTGAAGGTTTGGCGAGCTACTGCTTTTCCGCACGCCGGATGCTTTCGGTGAGCAGTTGGTAGATTTTCTGTTGGAGCGGGATGTTTTTCAGGTATTTCAAATGCGCCTGAATTGTCTGTTCATCGCCCCGGATGGCGGGGCCGGTCTGTACGTCGGCTGGGTTGGCGGCGGCCAAGGCTTTGGCAAATGTCTCTTCGATGAGCGGTTTCAACAGATCGAATTCCAAGTCTTCCGCTTCCACCAAACCCTTGGCCAACGCCAGCAGGTGGTTGGTGAAATTGCAGGCAAAAACCGCCCCCACGTGCAAGACTTTCCGCTCGTCGGAACTGACCAGATATACGGTTTTACTGATGCTCTGCGCCAAGGCCACCAGCGTGTTTTCTGTCAATTCACTGTCAGATTCTATACAAAACGGCACGCGGCTCATATCCGGCTTGCGGTTTTTGCTGAATGTCTGCAACGGATAGAAAACGCCCCGGTTCGTAAAGTCCTTGAGCACCGACAGCGGCAGCGTGCCCGATGTGTGGCAGATAATGGCTGAGGGTGGCAGAATAGTATCTTTCAAAACGGCCAAACCCGCCCCATCGGGCACGGCGAGGATGAAGATTTCGGCGCGGCTGCCTGTGAAGTCCAATGAATTGACGGGTTGCACGTCGTAGAGTTGCCGCGCCAAAGCCGCCGCATGGGCCATGTTGCGGCTATAAACCTCCACGATGGTGTGGCCGGCATCTTCCAAGGCCTGCGCCAAATGCCAGGCCACGTTGCCTGCGCCGATAAAATTGATGTTGGACATGAAACCGTGGTTTAGCCGCTGACAAAACACCTGAACGCGCCGCCGGTTTTGCACAAGCCGCAGCGGGTGCTGTTACTTTTTGGGCGCAAACAGACCCTGATCGTTTTTGAGCAGCGTTTTCAGTTGCAGCACGGCCAGCTTTTCCGCGCCGCTGTCGCCTTCCACCGGATATATTTCCCGGATCACGCGCGGCACAATATCCTCCAGGTTGCGCAGTTCGGCCAGTGCCGTTTCGGGCTTTAGTGTCATGCGGTTGCCCGCTTGGGCGGCTTCAATCAAAAATTCCGGCGACCAGTCCTTGGTTTTGGTGGCGTGCTTGTTGAGCAGGTGCATCACTTTTTTCAGCCGCGAAATCTTTCCCGGCACGCCATCCAACAAGTCCAGGTTTTCAAGGGGTTGCAACTGAAGCGTCACTTCCACCGCCGCACGGACGGATAGCTCATCCAACTGGATCACCGTGGCAATCTGGTTGCCTTCGTAATGCCAATGCGGCGTATTTGAATCGTCCGGAAACCGGTAAAACACCTCCTGGCCGTTGCAGAACACGGCTTGCGGCGGCAGAATGCCACGCACCCTGATTTGGTAGCTCCGCTGGCCGGGCATTCCGTCATACTCGCCATTTACTGGCTCAATGTGGATGGTCAGCGTGTGGTCGTCGCGCATGAACTGCCGGATGCGCGTCCACGCAAACCGGCCATCCAAGTAGTCGTTCGTATTGTTTCCATCCTCGTAGAGTTCGGTTTTGCCATCGCGTGCCGGGAAAACCGCAAGCACCAAATGGCCGAGGGGTTTCTCGCTTACGGAAGATACTATTTTGGCATCCAGCATCGGGATAATGGCTCCGGCGCGGACGTAAACCGGAATCTCATCCAAGTCGAAATAACGTTCAAGTATTTGATTTCCAGCAAAATACTGTCCCGAATGCCACTCCACCCACGCGCCTTCGGGCAGCCATATTTTTTGCCGGGCCAGCCGGTTGTATTCCGAAACGGATTCGGTAACGGGGGCCACCATCATGTCCGTGCCAAACATATATTGGTGCGTGAACCGGTAGGCTTCCTCGCATTCGGGCCAGTTGTAATACAGCGGATGCACGAACGCCACGCCGCTTTCGTGGGTTTTGCGGGCCTCGGTGTAGATATACGGAATCAGGGCGTAGCGGAGCAGGATGGTTTCGCGCATCATCAGGAAATATTCGTGCGGGTAGGCCCAGATGCGCCGCTCGGCATTGGCATTCTTGGAAGTGTGCGTGCGCAACACCGGACTGAACGCCCCGAATTGCAGCCAGCGCAAAAACAGTTCGGGCGAAATAGGCCCCGGCATATGGCCGCCAATGTCATGGCTCCAGTAGGCGCAGCCCACATTGGCGGCGGTGGCGGTAAAGTACGGCTGAAAATCCAATGATTTCCAGACACTCACCGCATCGCCCGAAAAGCCGATCGGGTAGCGGTGGTTGCCCAAACCGCCCCACCGGTGAAAAATCAGGGG
>JAYWIH010000054.1:0-16008 GCA_043789005.1 Sphingobacteriales bacterium | reverse complement strand
CCTTCCGCAACCGGAAGGTTTTTGCTTTTGGGAGTCCGGCTTTGGCCTTTTCAAAACATACTATTTCAACAGCGGAATTTTCAATCTGAAAGCCCGGTTGCCTCAGTTGGCCACTTCAGACATGAACCGGATGCGCATGAGCCGCAGTTCCTCTTCATTGAAGTCGTCGTTTCCCAGGTTTTGCAGGGCCACGGCGATGTTGTCGGTTTCGGCGTTCATGAAGTAATCGAAAATCTCATCCTGGCGTTCCTCGTCCATCATCTGGCCCAGGTAGTAATCCAAGTTCAGGCGCGTGCCCGAGTAGCAGATGTGCTCGATTTCCTCGATCAGGTCGGTCATGGACATCGACTTGGTTTCGGCGATTTCCTCCAGGTTTATCTTGCGGTCTATCTGCTGGATGATGAAAATCTTGGTCTTCGACTTGTCGGCCGTGGACTTCACCACCACATCCGATTCGGTGGCGATGTCGTTGTCTTCCACGTACTTGACAATCAGCTCCACAAACGGCTTGCCGAATTTGGCTACCTTGCCATTGCCCACACCGTTGATCTGCGAGAGTTCCTCGGTGGTGGTCGGGTAGGTGGTCGCCATTTCCTCCAGCGACGGATCCTGAAAAATCACGTAGGGCGGCAGGTTGCGTTCCTTGGCTATCTTGCGGCGCAACGCCTTGAGCAACTCGAACAGGGCCTCGTCGGCCGCACGGGGTGTCGGGCTGCCCATCTCCTCCTCATCGTCGTCGTCTTCGCTGGCCGACAGGTAGTCGTGGTCTTTGGTCAGGGTTACGGGATAGGTGTTCTCGATGAAATCCAGCCCCTTGGCTGTCGGACTCAGGATGCTCACATTGTCAATGTCTTTGCTCAGGAAATCGTAGATGTTGGCTTGCCGGAAAAGGGAAGTCCAATAGGCCACATCCTTGGCGGCACCGGCACCGAAAAGGCTGAGCTTGTCGTGGCTGTAGCTCGTCACGTAGTCGTTTCTGAGACCGCGCAGCACATCCACCAAGTGCGGAACGGCAAAGCGTTCGCCCGTCTGGATTACGGCTTGGATGGCCAGCACAATGTCTTCGTGCGCCTCGAATTTCTCGCGCGGCTTGAGGCAGTTGTCGCAAAAACCGCAATCCTCGTGCATCCGCTCACCGAAATAGTGCATCAGTTGGCGGCGGCGGCACACCGACGATTCGGCGTAGGAAGCCATTTCCTGCAACAGGTATTTGGCATTGTCGCGTTCGGTGACGGGCTTGTCCTTGTTGAATTTCTCCAGTTTCAGGATGTCGTTGTAGCTGTAAAACATCACGCAGTTGCCTTCCAGCCCGTCGCGCCCCGAACGCCCTGTCTCCTGATAATAGCCCTCCAATGATTTGGGCGCGTCATAATGGATCACAAAACGCACGTCCGGCTTGTCAATGCCCATGCCGAAGGCAATCGTGGCCACCACCACATCCACTTTTTCGTTCAGGAATGCATCCTGGTTGCCCATGCGGATGGGGCCGTCCAGACCGGCGTGGTAGGGCAGCGCCTTGATGTCGTTCACGTTGAGCAGTTCGGCGATTTCCTCCACCTTCTTGCGGCTCAGGCAATAGATGATGCCCGACTTGCCCTTATGGTTCTTGATGTACCGGATCAGTTGCTTCTTGGCATCCACTTTGGGGCGCACCTCATAGTACAGGTTCTTGCGGTTGAACGAGGTCTTGAAAAGCACCGCCTCTTCCATTTGCAGGTTTTTCTGGATGTCCAGTTGCACCTTGGGCGTAGCCGTGGCCGTGAGGGCGATAATGGGCAGGTGGTCGCCGATGTTTTCGATGATGCCCCTGATTTTGCGGTATTCGGGGCGGAAGTCGTGGCCCCATTCCGAGATGCAGTGCGCCTCGTCAACGGCGGCAAACGATATGTTGGCTTTTTTCAGGAATTCAATGTTCTCCTCCTTGGTCAGCGATTCGGGAGCCACGTACAGCAGCCGCACCGCACCGCTCAGTACATCCTTTTTCACGCGGGTTATCTCCGCCTTGGTCAGCGTCGAGTTCAAAAACTGCGCATTGACATTGACCGCATTGAGTTGGTCCACTTGGTTTTTCATCAGGGCGATGAGCGGCGAGATCACGATGGCCGTGCCCGGCAGCATGATGGCGGGCAGTTGGTAGCACAGCGACTTGCCCGCCCCGGTGGGCATGATCACAAACGTGTTCTTGCCGGCCAGCAGGCTCTGGATAATCTCTTCCTGCTTGCCGCGAAACTGGCCGTAGCCGAAAACGTCTTTGAGGGTTTCTTTGAGTTGGGTTAGTTCTTCGGTTAACATTGTATCTTATAATCAAAAAATAGAACAATAACAAGTTGGGAGATTCAAGAAATAAATATAGTTCCTAAAAGTAAAAGTACCTAATAAATCAAAGGCGGGAGTGTTAAAAAAGACAAACGGAGCCATGCGGCGGCTCATGGCTCCTGCAGAAACCTTTTTGCGCACGGGCTAATGTTTTTACCTTTGCCCGCCTTACCTTTGCCCAGCGCGGGGCATCTCCGCACCACCCTAAAAACCACCGCATCCGGCAATGAACACCGACAATTACGTGATTATCATGGCGGGCGGCGTTGGCACCCGTTTCTGGCCTTTCAGCCGCAGCAGCAATCCCAAGCAATTCCACGACGTGCTGGGCACGGGGCGCACCCTGCTCCAGCAAACCGCCGACCGGTTCGATGCCGTCTGTCCGCCCGAAAACATCTACGTGGTCACCAGCACCGAATACAAGGAACTGGTGCGGCAGCAACTGCCCCAGCTCTCCAACGACCAGATTTTATTGGAACCTGCCCGCCGCAACACGGCTCCCTGCGTGGCCTACGCCAGCTACAAGATTGCGCAGCGCAACCCCAAGGCCAACCTAGTCATTGCCCCCGCCGACCATATCATCCTCAAGGAAAAGGATTTCCAAACCGACATCCTGGCCGCCCTGGCCTCTACCGCCGGTTCGGACAAGATCGTGACGCTGGGCATCAAGCCGAGCCGCCCCGACACGGGCTACGGCTACATCCAGTACCTGCGCGAAAACGGCCAGCCCGTGCACAAGGTGAAAACCTTTACCGAAAAGCCGAACCTGGAGTGGGCCCAAAAATTCCTGAAAAGCGGTGATTTTGTCTGGAATGCGGGAATTTTCATCTGGAACGCCCAAACCATCATCCGCAATTTTGCCCGGCACCTGCCCGACATCGCCGAAACCTTTGAAGATGGCAAGCCTTACTACTACACCAACCGGGAGGCGGCTTTCATTGAGAAAGCCTACTCGCACTGCAAAAACATTTCGATTGACAACGGCATCATGGAAAAAGCCGGTGAGGTGTACGTGGTGCTCAGCGATTTCGGCTGGTCGGACCTGGGAACTTGGAAATCGCTGTACGAAGTGTCGGACAAGGATGCGGAAAACAATGCGGTGGACGGAAACGTGATGCTCTACGACACCAAAAACTGCATTGTCAAATCCCCGAAAGACCGGTTGGTCGCCATCAGCGGCTTGGACGGCTACATTGTGGCCGAATATGACAATGTGCTGCTGATTTGCCGCAAGGACGACGAGCAGAAGGTGAAGGAATTTGTGGCCGATGCCAAAAGCCGGGGCGCGGAATTTGTGTAGCGGCCCCACCCCGACCCTCCCCGAAGGAGAGGGAGTAAAAAAAAAGTATCTTTTGAAAAGCCCAAACCCCCGCCCGGCAAAGTGCGGGGGTTTTTTTTTATGGAATCCGGCCTGTTTGCGCATCTGTGAGAAAAAACCGCAATCATTTTCTCACCATTCAGCGCAAGGGAGGTTTTCATGTTTCAAAAGATACTATTTTCGATGGCGGCATTTGCTGTTGTAGTGGCAAGCTACGGCCAACAGCCAACAACGAAACCCGTCCGCCCTAAATTGGAAAACCTGAATATGAAGGTTTCGGATACGTCCGGCTACTCCCAGAAATCCATCGTTCCTGTGGAGGAGGAATATATTTTTTCTGAAGCACCCTCAGAGCCGGATTGCATATTTTACGCAGAGCAAATGCCTGAATTTCCGGGTGGACATAAAGCGATGCTTAAATTCCTTTCCAAAAACCTTGCGTATCCCGAAGCCGCCATCAAAGCAAACGTGCAAGGTGTTTTGTATGCGGGTTTTACTATTACCGGAACCGGACAGATTACCGAACCGAAAATCCTCAAAGGCATCGGTCACGGCTGTGATGAGGAGGCCATTCGATTAATCAAACTTATGCCGTTGTGGAAGCCAGGGCGGCAGAATGGCAAGCCGGTTGCTGTTCGCTACACACTGCCAATCCAGTTCGCGCTGCCGACGACGGGCAAAAAACCAACCAAAAAATAGTATCTTCCGAAAACACCAAACCCGCCTTCTTGTCATTTCATTCCGACAAAGGAGGAATCCGGCCTGCACTTGCTTTCAAGTCCGGGCTTTGGTACGCGATTAACGCCGGATTCCTCCTCCGTCGGAATGACAAAATCCCGGACGCGGAGCCAGTGGATTTGCCATCCGACCAACCCAATGCCCAACGATTACTTCCAGTTCAAGCAATTCCGCATCAATCAGGACCAATGCGCCATGAAAGTCTGCACCGACGCGTGCGTGCTGGGCGCGTATGCCGATGTGAGCCACGCCACGCGCATCCTCGACATTGGCACGGGCACGGGATTGCTGGCCCTGATGCTGGCGCAACGCACCGATGCCCGGATTGATGCCGTGGAAATAGACAAGGCCGCCGCCCACCAAGCCGCCGAAAACGCGGCGCAAAGCCCGTGGGCAAGCCGCATCCGCGTGGTTGAAAACAGTATCCTAGATTTTGCCCAAACCCGCCCCGCCCCTTACGATTGCATTGTGTCCAATCCGCCGTTTTTCAGCAACCATTTGAAACGGCGCGATGCCCGGCAAAACGCCGCTTTGCACGATAATACCCTGCAACTGCCTGACTTGGTGCGCGTTGTGCAACAATTATTAACGCCGCAAGGCAAGTTTATTGTACTATTGCCGCCGCACGAAAGCACGTTGCTGGCGGGGTTTTGCGCCGAAACCGGATTTCACAAAACCGAGCAATTGCGGTTGTACGATTGCGTGGGCGGCAAACTGATCCGCGTAATCGGGGGTTTCGGCTTTTCGAAAGATACTATTCTTCAAACTTCCGATTTGTGCATCAAAGATGTTGGAAACCAACACTATACCGATGAATTCGTGCGATTGCTGCAACCGTATTACCTGCATTTGTGATGGCTGTTTCCGACAGCGGCGGCACAACTGGGAGTTGTGCCGCCGCTGTCGGAATACGCAACGCCCCGCTAAAAAATCTGCACCGAGGCAATCGTCGAACCCACCACTACTCCTTTGTTAAGGCGTTGCGTTGCGGATTCGACGTGGTATATGATCTGGCCTGACGGCGTAAGTTGGACAACTTCCCAGACTTCAAATACCAGCCTCATCCCCGGCTTTACCTGCGCATTGAATGCCTGCATATCAGCCGTTTCCGAATCGGCACGCAGTTCCGTCAGCGGTCTTGACCCATTCACCAAGTAAATCACCCATTCAGTCACTTTGTAGGTGGATTTCCCACCCGGATTCACGGGTACTGCCGTGGCTTGAATCAGATCGGGAAGGTCATTGACAGACAGGCCTTTCTTCACGCTGAATTCCATCGGGCGGTTGTCGCGGGTCATGGCAAACGCAATCGTCACTTCCTTTTTTGAGGTGTCCGTCGGCGTGGTGAAAGACTCGGGTTTCTGCGGCATCAGCGGCTCTTGGAAGGTGAACGCGAACAGCAGCGCGCCGACCAGCGGCAGGGCAAACACGAAAGCGGACAGGCGGAGACGGGCGGAAGCGGGTTTTTGCAGCATGGCGGTACGTTGTCTAATGGAAGATTGGTTGAAGAAATGGGAAAAGTCACACTCCAATTGCCGGAAAAAGCTGGCTATCAGGATGCTTGTATAAGCCGGGTTTCCAAACTCGCGCGACACTACCGCGTCGGCGCGGTATTCGTGCAAGGTTTGCAGGTCTTTCTTGAGCAGGTGCATGGCCGGATTGACCCAGAAAACCACTTTTAACAGTTCGGCATACAGCACATCGCACGAATGCTTTTCTTGGATATGCACCATTTCGTGCCGTAAAATCTGACACTCTTCCGCTTGCGAAAGCGTCTGCGAACCATCCCAAAAAAGGAAATTGAAAAATGAGAAAGTCGGCAACCTGCCGTGCGTTTCCATACGCCAATAACCGGCAAACGGCTTTTTGTCGGTAACGAATACCCGCCACCAAAGCCTGGAAAAACGCACCGCAAAACGCAGCCCGAAAAACAGCACTCCCGCCAAATACAGCCACAGCACGACATCGGAAGGCGCAATCCGGTATTGCTCCGCTGCAACCTGCGTTTCCATGACCGTGATGGTGCGCGGCAGCCTGGCCATGACCGGGTTGCCGTAGATGAGCGGCACATCGGGTTCGAAGGTGAGCAGCGGAATCATCCAAGACAGCGTGGCGGCCACCAGCAGATACGCACGGTTGGCATTGAAAAAGGTGTTTCCCTGCAAAGCCGACACGTAGAAAAAGTACAACACCCCGAAGCAAATGCCTGATTCGAGCAGATAACTGAGCAGTTGGGCTTTCATGCGCGTAAAATATTGGGGGTGGGTGTTTTTCAGTCCAGCGGGTTTTCATTGCTCTTCACCTGCTTCATTAATGCTTCCATGTCTTGCAGTGAGAGGTCGTGCTCCTTGCCGAAAAACGAAACCAGCCCGGCAAACGAACCGCCAAAATAGTTTTGCAGGAACTTGCCGAAATAAAACCGGGAATATTCCTTTTTGGCCACCAGCGGGTAATATTCGTGGGTTTTGCCATACGCGCGGTGCGACACGAATTTCTTCCGCTCCAAAATCCGGATTACCGTCGCAACAGTGGTGTAGGCGGGCTTGGGTTCAGGCAATGCGTCCACTATATCTTTCAAAAAGCCCTTTTCCAGTTTCCAAATCACCTGCATGATCTGTTCTTCGGCGTTGGTCAGTTCCTTCATGCGTTTCCTTGTTTTTCCAAACCTACGACTATGTTTTTAATTTTACAACTATATTTATAGATATAAGATTAAAAATATAGCTGTAAAGTTCCCGGCTTTGGCGGCGGCAGGCGGCAATACGTTTCAAAATAGTATGTTTCAGAAAGCCGAAAGTCCCCAACCCCGAAAGGGAGCAAAAAAACGTTGTCCGGGATTTTGAATCCCGGACGCGGAGCCTGCGGATTTTCAATCCGGCAAATGACGTTTCGGCACGGCATTTTCAGCGGCAATTGGTTTCCAGCACTTGCGCGGCTTCTTTTTCCCCCAATTCAGCCGACAGCTTCCATTCGCGGCAGGCGGCGGCATTATCGCCCAGGCCACTGTGGGCCAAGCCTTTGTAATAATGCAGCAGTTCAATGTTGGCCGTCAATTGTGCGGCTTGTTGCAGGCTGGCCAGGGCTTCAGCGTGGTTTTGTTTAAGTAGGAAATACACGCCCAAGTTGCGGTGTGCCCAGCCGTTTTTGGCATCGGCGGCCAGCGACTGCCGCACTTCGGCCCCACCCGCTTCCGTTTGACCAAGCTGCATTTTCACAAAACCCCGGTTGTTGCGGTAATACGGCTGATTCGGATTCAGTGCCATGGCTTTGTCGAGCAAAACCAGGGCTTCGGCGTATTTTTTCTCGCGGATGCGGAGTTGGGCAAGGTTGTTCATGGCAAAATCCTGGTTGGGTTGCAGTTGCAGGGCTTTGTTAAAATCACTTTCGGCCTCCGCGTATTTCCGTAATCCATAGCGGACCACGCCCCGGTTCACGTACGCCTCCCCCGAACGAGGATCAAGGACAATGGCGCGGTCAAAGTCGGGCAGGGCGTTTACGTAGTCATTGAGTTGCGTTCTGACCAACGCCCGGCTCAAAAACACCTTCGATGAATCCTTGAATATCCCGGCCACCCGGTTCAAATCCTTCAGGCTCTTGTCCAACTGTCCGGCCTTTTCGTAGGCTTGGGCGCGGTTGAAATACGCATCCGTGTAGTCGGGGGCCAATTGTATGGCGCGGTCGAAGTCGGCGGCGGCTTTCTCGGGATCGCCGTATTTAATGTAGGCCACGCCCCGGTTATTGTAGGCATCGGCATAGTCGCGGTCGGCTTCAATGGCTTCGGTATAAAGCCGGATGGCCTCGGGCGTGTTGCCTTTTTTCATTTCGATATTGCCGCGCTGAAAGAACCGCAGCGTGGCATCGTCGCGCTTGGAGCCGCCGCACTGTGCAAAAAGCAGCAGGCAAGCGATAATTGGCAAACAGGTTTGGGCTTTCCGGAACATACTATTTGGCTTTTTCGGAATGAAGGACAAGGGGTTTGGGCTTTTTGGGAGATACTGTTTCACGCCGCGATTTTTTGGTGGTTCCGCCAATCGCGCAATCGCGTTGGATAAACCTCACAGGTTTTCATGCCGGTTTGGGCTTTTTGAAAGATACTATTTCGGCCTGGTGAAAGCTATATAGAGGAAAACCGGTGGAAAACGCCCAGCGGTAGTTTTTTGCCAAATGAATCTTCCAAATACAATTCGCCGAACTCCGGGTTGCTCACCCCGCCGAAGCAACTGCGCACCAAATTGTCCACAATCAGCGATGAGAAGCCGAGCGAATACACGTTGAGGATGAAAAAGTGCCGTTCCGGGTCAAGCAGTTGCCGACACAGTTTCAGCATTTCGTTGATTTGTTCTTCCAGCAGCCATTTTTCGCCTTCCGGGCCACGGCCATACGCCGGCGGGTCAAGGATTATGCCTTGGTAGCGGTTGCCGCGCCGCACCTCGCGTTTCACGAATTTCATCGCATCCTCCACCATCCACCGGATATTGTCCAGACCGCTGGCCTCCATGTTCTCCCGCGACCACGAAATCACCTGTTTCACCGAGTCCACGTGCGTTACCTCAGCCCCGGCGGTTTTGGCCGCCAACGACGCGCCGCCCGTGTAAGCAAACAGGTTCAGAAGGGAAACCCCCTCCCGGCCTCCCCCCAAGGACGAGGGGTTTTTCAAGGCTTTCGTTTTCGTAGTGATGTAATCCCAATTAACGGCTTGCTCGGGAAAAATGCCCACGTGCTTGAATGCCGACAGTGCGACTTTGAAAGTCAGGTTCAACTCACTGGTTTGGTAGCGCATGGGCCAGCGTTCGGGCGTGCCGGGTTTGGTTTCCCACTGGCCTTTTTCGGGGTTGTTCTTTTCCTTGCGAAACAGCGCATCGGCACGCTGCCAGTCGGTTTCGGGCAGCGACTTGTCCCACACGGCCTGCGGTTCGGGGCGGGCCAGCACGTACGGGCCGAAGCGTTCGAGTTTTTCAAAGCCGCCGCTATCCAGCAGTTCGTATTCGGCCCAGTTTTGGGGCGTGAGCAGTTGGATTCGGGGATTCGTATTGCGGATTTCAGTTTCGGGCATGGCGGGTTTGGGGTTTTCCAAAGGTACTATTTTCCGCCGGGACGAAAAAAAACCCGCTCGGTTGCACGAACCAAGCGGGTTTTGATGGGGATTTCGGATTGGCTTTTTGGCCGAAACGCAATCAGAAATCCACTTTCTCAAAGTAAAACACTTCGCGGCGGCCACGGGCCTGGGCATTGTCCTCGTTGCGGATGCGCTGGTAGCCCCATGCCAGAAAATGGTTGCCGTACCAGTATTCCACATCGTCAGTAAACGATTTTTTGACCTTGTCACCCTCGTAGTTGGCCAGTTCCACCGATTCCTTGCCTTCCACCACTTCGCTGCCCCGGATCACCTTGGTTTTCAGCTTGCCGCCTTGGTTGTAGGCCAAGTTTATCTGCTCGCCCTCAAAGTTCACTTTGACTTTCTCTTTGAGCACAAACGTTTTCACGTCGTTGATTTCAAAACTATTGTCCCACAGCAGGTTGCCCTGCAAATCGAACCCGGCAATGACGGCGTGCGTGTACACGTAGCCATCAAAAGCCGGATAGTTGCGGTACTGCGAATTGAATCCGTTGTTCCACGGATTGCCAAAGCCGAAGCCGCCCATGCCGAAACCACCCATGCCAAAGCCGCCCATCATCATGCCCGGCGCGTTCCAGTTATTGTTGCGGTATTCGGGATAATACACTTCGGCCACCATCACGTACTGGCCGTTGCGCTGGATAATGTCGTGTACCAGCAGGCGGTATTGCAGTTTCAAGTCCCGGCCCTTCTCCTTTTGGCGCTGTATTTTGGCCACCATCCGCTCCTGCTCGCGGGTTTTCATGAAGTTGAAGAAATTCTTGAACTCCGTGAAACTGTAATACCGGTCGAACACCGGCTTGCCGCCTTCCAGTTTGGTGATGTACAGCCCCTGCGAGTAGTCGGCGGTGCCGGTATAGACCGAACCCTGCCCCCAACCCCGGAAATTATAGGTTGAGGCGCGGCTGTACACCGGCCCTTGCGTACCGTACGTGCCGATGACCAACTGCTCGGTCTCGTTCAGGTTGGATACCTTGCCGGTCAGCAAATCGTAACGGATTTTCTTGTCTGCCGAAAGGGCCACGTTGGTCAGCATTTCGCCTTCGGGCGAGTAGGTTTTCACGAACACCTTTTTCTCCTTGCCCTTGCTGGTCACAAAAACCGCGCTGATGACATTGTTGATGCTGTCGGCCTCGATGGACTGTATCTCGGTGCGCACCCGGAAAGCCGACGGCAGCACTTTGGTCTGGCGTTCCAGCAGGTTAATGCGGATCAGAATTGGCTCGTTGCGGGTTTTGCCCGCCAGAAAGATGTTGTTGCCGATGGCATCAAAGTCAATGATGTCGAGTTTATCGAGCGAGTTGAACTCGTATTTGGCCGCAAAACCCGCCCGCACGTTCAGTTTCACCACTTGGTACACGGGCGTTTTGAACCGGCTGAACAGCAGGTAAATCGCCTTGTCGCGGTAGATGTAGCGCGTCAGGTCCAGTGCCGGGTTCACTTGGCAGTCAATGGACCAGTCCTGTTTCAGGTCGGTGTTGTAGCGGGTAAAGGCATATTTGCCCTTTTCCACTTCCGAAAACAACACCACGCCCTCCGATTCCACGGGCACAATGTGCATATTCTCAGCCTTGCTCTTTGATTCAATCTCCACCCGGCGGCTGTTCTGCGCCTGCACTGCAAACGCACCAAGGGAAAGGAAAACAACGCAAATGATTTTTCTCATGGGATGATTGTAAGTATTTTTTGTACAAACCTGTACTTTATAACGCATCGCGAGCAAAAATCGTGTCAGGAATTTGAAATAGTGCGTCGTCCCCGAAAAAAACAGACGGGCGGGTTTGGGCTTTTCGGATGATGCTATTTTGTTTTGGAACAAGACAACCGCCCTTGCGAGGAGGAACGACGAAGCAATCTGTTCCGTGCCATCGGCGGGCAACTTTTCCAATGAGGCATATGCGGCTCCGGTATGAGGAAGGGCTGTCCGGTGCATCCGCAAGTGAACGGATTGCCGCGTCGGGCTGAAGCCGCTCCTCGCAATGACGTGAAAGGACAAGCGGGTTTGGGCTTTTTTAAAGATACTATTTTGTCCGAGGCAACTTTTCCGTGGACTGTGGACTACCTGCCCACAACCGCGTCAAACTCGGCTTGGCTGACGGGCATCACCGAAAGGCGGCTCTGCCGGATCAGGCCGATATGCGCCAATCGCGGGTCGGCCTTGATCTGTTCAAGGGTCACGGGCCGCGCCAGTTTCTGTTCGGGAACCAAATCCACGGCCACCCACGCCGGGTCGGTGGGGTCGGGATAGGCTTCGCGCACCACCTTGGCTACGCCCACTATTTCGCGGCCTTCGTTGCTGTGGTAATACAGCACCCAATCGCCGTTGCGCATGGCTTGCAGGTTGTTGCGGGCCTGATAGTTGCGCACACCGTCCCAGCACGTGCGTCCGTCCTTTTCAAACTGTTCCCACGCGTATTTCGCGGGTTCGGACTTTACAAGCCAGTGGTTCATGTGGATTTTCAGTTTTCCGCAGTGGAAAGAGGCCGGGTTTGGGGTTTTTGAAAGATACTATTTTTGTCTTGAATCGCGAATGGCCGCGATTCAAGACAAACAACCGAACACGGCTCATATTTCCATTTTCCGGCGGATTTTCAGCATATCCTTGCCCACCGAAACTACCTCCACAAAATACACGTCAATCTCCGAGCCTTGCACGGTCACTTTCATGGTGTTGGGCAGTTTGGTGCGTTCCCAGCGGCCCATCACGATTTTTTGCCCGTCGTTGGGGGCAATGTCAAAGCGTACCATGGAGCCGTCTTTCTGGAAACTGACTGCCTTGCGGCCACGCGAAGGCGGAAAAGCGTAGCCATCGGGGCGGTACACCAGCACGCCATCCGACTTTTCGTCCTCGTACGAACTCACCCACTTGCGGTACAGCAGCGGACTGGCAACCGATGCCGTGGCCGGAGCCGGTTTCTTGGCGGCCACCGTTTTTTTGGCCGCCGGCTTCTTCTTTTTTTCCTGCGCATTCGCGCCCAGCGCAACCAGCAGCAATGCCACGGAGAAGTATTTCAGGAAGTTTTTCATCGGATAAAGGGCTTGGGTTGGAAACTTGTTGGAAATTTCAGTACACGAATGAAGCATTGCCGGGTTTGGGCTTTTTGAAACATACTATTTTCGGGCGGGCTCCGGTTGTTCGGAAAACGGCGGGCAAACCGTAACTTGCCCGTGCAAAGGAAACGTAAAAAACCATCCGCACTCATGGAAAACGCCGAAATAATCCGCCAATTCGAACTTACCATCAAATTACTGGAACTGCACGGCGAGAATCCGTTCAAGATACGCGGCTACCAGGGAGCCGTGGCCGCCCTCGAAAAAACCGCCGAACCGCTGGCAAGCCTGCCGCCCGACCAGCTAAGCCAGATTGAAGGCATTGGCAAGGGAATTGTTGAAAAAATACGCCTGCTTGGTACGCAGGGAATGTTCCCGGAGTTGCACGAACTGTTGCAGAAAACACCGGCGGGCGTGGTTGAAATGCTGGAAATACCGGGTCTTGGCCCCAAAAAAGCACATACCTTGTGGAAGGAACTCGGCATTAAAACCACCGAAGGGCTGCTGCTGGCCTGCGAGCAAAACCGCGTGGCCGCCACCAAGGGCTTCGGCGAAAAAACCCAGGAAAACATCCGGCAAGCCCTGCTTTTCCGGCTGTCTGCGGGCAACAAACTGCGCTGTGACGAAGCCGAAACCGCTGCCGATTACCTGCTGCAAACCCTGCGCGAAATGGGCCTGCAAGCCACCCTGACGGGGCAGATGGCCCGCCACACGGAAATAGTGAACCAGATTCAACTGGTCGTTTCCACCAATCAGCCCGTTCAAACGCACCGCCAACTGGGCCGGATAGAAAAACTGCGCGCCGACGGCAAAAACTCCGGCCCGTTTGCGTGGCGCGGCCACTTGGACGGCGTTCCGGTAGCCGTAGAAATACTGCTGGTTTCGCCCGGAACCTTCACGGGTCAGGTTTTCGTGCATTCTGCCGCCGCCGCCCACTTGCGCCGCACCACAGAAAGCGGCCACACGCTGCTGCAAACGGCACTGTCCGAAACCCACACTGACGATGCGCAGATATACGTGAAAGCCGGTTTGCCGTACATACTCCCCGAAATGCGCGAAGGCGCGTCGGAATTTGACTGGGCACAAAAGCACCGGATTGAAGAAATCATCACTTTCCAAGACCTAAAGGGGATTTTGCACAACCACAGCACATACAGCGACGGCAAGCATACGCTGGAGGAAATGGCGGTTTACTGCCAATCCATGGGTTACGCATATTTTGGCATCTCCGACCACTCCAAATCAGCCTTTTATGCCAATGGCCTGCACGAAGACCGTGTGCGGCAACAGCACGCCGAAATCGACGCGCTGAACCGGCAACTGGCCCCGTTCAAAATCTTCAAGGGCATTGAATCGGACATCCTCAACGACGGCTCGCTGGATTATGCCAACGATGTGCTGCAAACGTTCGATTTCATCGTGGCTTCCATCCACTCTAACCTGAAAATGGATGAGGCAAAGGCCACCCAGCGGCTCATTACCGCCATTGAAAACCCGTACACGACCATACTTGGCCATCCCACGGGGCGGCTGCTGCTGCGCCGTGAGGGTTATCCGATCGACCACCGGAAGGTGATTGATGCCTGCGCGGCCAACGGGGTTGTCATCGAGATAAATGCCAGCCCGTGGCGGCTGGATCTGGACTGGCGCTGGCTGCCCTACGCCATGGAAAAAGGCGTGCGCATCAGCATTAACCCGGATGCCCATGAAAAGGCGGGCCTGCACGACATGGTTTACGGCACACACGTGGCCCGCAAAGGCGGCCTGACCAAAGTACTGACTTTCAATGCCTTGACAGCAACGGAAATGGCGGCGTACTTCGGCAGCCGCAAAAAATGACTGCCTGCCAAGCGGAGGTTTGGTGTTTTGGGGAGATACTATTTTGGGGTGGTGGGTGAGTGGTGCCGGATTCTCACAACCGGCACGCGGTTTCTCAAAACCGCGTAAAGCGAAGCGCGTAAATTCAAAAGACATCTTTGTAATGCAGCAAGACAGAATCTATTTTGAGATGCCAGTTCCAGTAGAAAGCCGCGCTTGAAAACCGGTACTTCACCGGCTCGTCCACAAGGCTGGCTTTTACGGGATTATCGTGGATGTAGGCCACCTTTGTTTCGCAAATCTTTTTCGAGCAAAGCATTACGTCATCAAATCCGTCATGCCAAATTTTGAACTGCTGGGTGCGGTGTTCGTATGTCAAACCCTCCAGTAAGTCCGGTTTTCCGATGCCAATGTGTTCCCTGATTTTGATGGACGTGTATTTTTTGAAATCCCGCACATAATCCGAAAGGAAATTCCGTTCGGTGAAATAGACGATGAAGTGGATATGGTTGCGCATAAATACATACGCCACCGTTCGGGCTTTGTATTTTTCGTTGTAAAAACTCAAGTTGTCAATCAGTATCTGGAAGCAATGCTCATCAAACAGTAAGTGTTTCATCTGAAAGCAACTGGTTGTCACGAAAAAGCAATTTTCATCCGTAAATCTGTTCCTGTTCCTTAATCCCATAATCGTAAAAGTTACGCGGATTTGAGAATCCGCGTGCCGGTTTTGAGAATCCGGCACCACTCGGCATCACTCAGCCATTGTCCAAAATAGTATCTCCCGGAAACGCCAAACCCGCCTTTTCATTCCACCATCCATACATTTTGCTTGCGGACATAGGCGGTTTTGCCCAGCCAGCCAGTACGCAGCCAAATATCCTGCTCGCCCCTGACCGGAAGCCGGTGGCCCTTGCGCACAATGCGCACCAAGTTGGCTCCCGCCGACGGCGCATCCATGAGGTATGAATAATCCTGGGCCACAATGGCCTGCCGGTCATTGAACTGCAGGTTCAGCGCAACCAGGATGCCCAGCATGAAAACGGATAAGGCCATGCCGTGCCGCCCGGACACGAACTTGCCGCGCAATTTCTTGCGGATCATGCCTGCCAGCAGCCAGCCGCCCAGCCCCACCAGCGCCAGCACCGCCAACGGGTAATACCGCCGGTAAAAAATCAGGAAAAAATCCCAGTCGTTGTAGTCATAGCCGCGCAGGTTGTGTTTGGCGGCCAACTCGTTCATTTTCAAGGCAATCTGCTGCCGGGGATTTTGCCTCTGGTACAGGTTCAGGTAGTACAGCGACTGGGTGTAGTCGCCGAGGCTCTCCTTCACGAAAGCCATCTTGAGCAGCATGGCAGGCGAGGCAACGCCCTTTTTCCCGGTGCTGTTTTCGTAGATTACCAACGCCTGCGTGTACTCCTTGCGGGCAAACAGCGAATCGGCATACTGCACCGGCGACAAGGCGGGGGACTGCGCCCACAGCCGGAAGCAGCCCGTGAGGAGGATGGCAGTAGATAATATTTTTTTTAGAATTCCGGCTTGCATTGCTTTTCTTAAATCCGTACGTTTGCACCGCAATTTACAGAAAGCGTTTGAAGATCCTGTAGCTCAGCTGGTAGAGCAATACACTTTTAATGTATGGGTCCTGGGT
>JAYWIH010000053.1:0-4259 GCA_043789005.1 Sphingobacteriales bacterium | reverse complement strand
ATTGTGCAAAGCAACCTGACTTTTGCGCTGATGAGCGGCTACCGGCAGCAATACCGGATATTGCCCGAACTCACGCTGGAGTTTGACCGCCGGTACGTACCCGATATCTGCATATTCCCAAACCAACCTTACGAACGTGAACACGACCAAATCCGCGTGACCGAGCCGCCGCTTACGGCCATAGAAATACTGTCGCCCAAACAGAATGCGGACGAAATCATGGAGAAATTTGATGTGTATTTCGGTGTGGGCGTGAAATCCTGTTGGTTTGTGATGCCCCCGACGGATACGGTTTTCGTCTTCACGCCCGATAAAAAAATACACGTTTTTCATGAGGAAACCCTCAACGATCCGGCCACGGGCATTTCCATTGATCTGAAAGAGATATTCTCCTGAAATTCACCAAAAGGCTTCCCAGCATCCGGAAATCCGCTTCGGTCACTCAATGATGATGTTCACCTTGTTTTGGCGGCTGGCTTTCAGCGTGTCGGTTTGGGTGGCCCCATTGGCGTTGTCCCGGTCGCCTTTCACGGCTGACACATGGTAGATTACCGGCTGCAAATCGCGGAACACCGCCACGCCCTTATCGTTGGTGGTTTGCGCGGGCAGTGCCGGGTTCTGCTCCTTTTCGTAATCCTGCTGCGTTTTGTACAGTGTCACCACCGCGCCTTTTTCGGAGTTGCCCGATTCGTTGAGCACCGTGACCCGCAGCGAAGTGGGCATCAGTTGTGTGGGCGGGGCAAACGAAAAAAG
Source organism: Sphingobacteriales bacterium (assembly GCA_043789005.1). Classification (GTDB taxonomy): domain Bacteria; phylum Bacteroidota; class Bacteroidia; order Cytophagales; family 172606-1; genus Xanthocytophaga. Next base: position 3,506 of record JAYWIH010000053.1, on the reverse strand, counting down.
CAATGCCGAAAACAGCAGTGCGAAAGCGTATTTTGTGCGGATGGCAGTCATGGCGTTTTTCATGGTTGATGGGCTTATGAGTTGGCTTAACGGCATGGGATACCTCGTATTTTGAATCTGTTCAGGTCAATGTGTCTGAATATTTTTTAGTAAATCAAAAATATCATATGGAATTAACTCAGGTATGTCATCCATTATTTTTGAAATAATTTCGCTCTTTAAGGCACCATCTCTATATTTGTTAAGCGAAGGAAAGACTTTTTTCAAGTATATTTCTAATTTATGACCTTGGTGAAACAAATACCACTTTGGCAACTCTAATTCTATACCATTTAAGTATTTCGATTTATCCTTTGTTGTATCCGTTGGTTTTATTTCAGATGCCAATTTCAAAGTAAGAAAATCAGCTATAAATTGAAGTTCTGAAACACTAAGGTTTTTGAAATCAGAATAATTTTCATTGTTTTTAAGCCCCAAGTCTTCTCTTGATACAATCTTTTCCCTTAGTAAAAGAGCAGAGATTATGACGGGATCAAAAATGTAATTTTCAATACTGTAACGTTTGCCCTCTCCTAATACCTTTACAAATCCACTTGCAATATTCTTGTTATCCCAATCAATAATACCGAAAACAGAACTGTTTCCGAAACCGCTCAATTTATCAACAATTTCCTTCACTTGATCGCAATTTCCAGAACCTCCAACTCCAGACGAGATAAAATTTAAGGAAATGTCGTTTTCCAACTTTCCCCGAAGCTTATCATACACTTTGTCATAAAAAAAGACATCATATTTACTCTCAACGAAAACTTGTCTCCGATTCTCATAATTGATGCTTAACGATGGCACTCCTGCGGTTAATATTTTAAGTGCTTTGTCTTTAGTATTTTTTTCAACTCTTTGCCCTAATTTATTCATTACAAATAGATTAGTTTCATTGCATAAAGCAACTGTAGACGGCGAATGAGTGGTTACGATAACTTTAACTCCCTTGTCTTTTACAAATACCCTTTCTATGACATCCAAAAACTGCTTTGACATCGAAGGATGTAAAGAAGCGTCTGGCTCATCCATCAACAAGACCTTTGGAAACTCTAAATCAAATTTGGAATTATATAAAGCTAAGGCTAATGACATTAATACCTTTTCGCCCGAGGATAGTTCATTGAATTGGATTTCGGCTCCGTTAAAATTATTTCTCAACTTTAATTCAAATGGCGCATCCCTATGTGTGTTAAATGGCGAATTGATATGATAATCAAGCTTGGCTTCATTGATAATTCGATTAACAAAGTCCCAAGGCGCTTCACCGTAAATTTCTAAAAATTTTTCGTCACTTGAAAACTCTATTTCTGTATGCCCTTTTATGTTATGACGATATTGCCTATATTGATTGTCGTCGTACTTGTCTTGATATCACTTGAATAGATTTGAGAAATTCTGATAAAAGACATCATTATGTAGACCATCAAAAAGCGGATAGAATTTGTAAAAATCGTCTGATGTTAATTCGTTGTCTGCTTTCTTAGCTCCTTTTGCTATTAGTTCAATTAATCGCCTTTGTCTTGCATCGTTAATAAAATTCTCAATTCGATACTGAGAATTAGTACGATGATTTAATAAAAAACTGTTATATTGGCTCCAAAGCTGTTCAGTGTTTTGATTTAATTGCTGACTTGTTATAACTGCGCTATCATTGGGTGTGAGTGAATGAGAGGAAACATATTTACAAGTATTGCTGTTTGGTGGGTTCAAAACAATTCCATTATCCGTCAGTTCTATGACTCCAGTTGCTATACCTGATAACAAATGAGTCTTACCTGCGCCATTTACGCCCGTCAAAATTGTGAAGTCCGGAAGTTCAATTACAAGTGGAGGAAGTAGTGATTTGTGTTTTTGAGTAAGATTTAAATTCATGTAAAGATAGTGTTTAGTATATTTTGTTTTTGAAATGTGCAATAAATCTCGCCGCTGATGCAGATGCCTTTTTCATAATTCGAAGCAAATAAAACAGTATCTTCCAGAAAGCCCAAACCCGCCTTTACTTGAACACAACCACCTGCCACCGGAAAGCCCACCGCCAGCGGATGCGCACTTTGTCAATGCCCGCCTGCCGGAAAATACGCTCCCAGTCGGGCCGCCGGAAACCGCGCCGCACCGAAAGTTTGGCATCGTTTTTCACCAAGTAAGACTTTGAAAACCAGCGCGTGAGCCACTTGATTAAATGGTAGGCCAGCCAATGGCGGTGCAAGTCGTTGATGACGATGCCCACGCGCACTTGCCGGTGAAGATTACGGAACAATTCAACCAACTCCTCGTCGGTGAAGTGGTGGCAAAACAGCGTGCAAGTGACTATATCGTAGGTTTGCGATTGGAATCCGGGCGAAAAGACGTTCAGGTTCTGGTAAGAAATCTCGGGATAGTTTGCGCTGTGTTGCTGCGCGTATTGCGTGATGAACTCGTTGGCATCCACGCCAGTCAGTTGAGCGGGCAGTTTTTTTTTGCGTGCCCAGTCGGCGGTGAGCATCAGCATATCGCCGCCGCCGCAACCCAAGTCGGCAATGCTCAGGTTGGCATTTGGCGTTTTCCGTTCCGCATTCAAGGTTTCCAAGCCGCTGATTGTCACCGCATTGCCGCCCAGCCAATGGTTGATGAATTTGAGTTCGCGCAGGGTTTGGCTCATGGCCTCGCCGCCCAACTCGAATTCGTCCATGATTTCCTTCTCGTAGCTGCGCGTTTTCAATTTTGAATGATGGGATGAATGAATGATGGAATTGTTTTCCAGGCAGGTTTGGGCTTTTTAAGGGATACTATTTTTGGACACCGTTTTTCCTTCTGGAAGGACAATTAAACAATGCGAAATGCCGGACAACCACCGAATTTGAAATCGGAGTGAATCCGAAAACAGTATCTTTTTGAAACCCCAAACCCCCTTGTTCTTCCAAAAGCCGATGTGCGTTGCCGGTCTGACACATAGTGTCTGACCGGCGGTGCAATCAGTCCAAGTAATTCACTTTCAGCAGCATGGATTCCAAAGTAAGGCCGGGGCCGAAGGCAAAACTCAGGATATGCTTGCCATTGTCGGTTTGTTGCAGGCTGGCTTGAAGCGACTTGAGTACAAACAGCACCGTTGGCGACGACATATTGCCATAGTCGCGCAGCGTTTCGTAGGCGTGGCAGTTGGCATCCGGCGGAAGGTTCAGTTGCTTTTCAATCACTTCCAGAATCCGTTTGCCGCCCGGATGAATGGCAAACAGCGACACATCGGCCAGCGTGACGGGCAGGTTGCGCAGCAGGTTTTGCGTGAGTGCCCCGATTCCCTGCTCAATCAGGTCGGGAACGTAGGCCGAAAGCGTCATTTCAAAGCCGAAATTGGAAATGTGCCAAGCCATGTCCTGCTTGCCCACCGGAATCAGATCGCCGTAGAACGATGATATGTGCAGCGAGGCGGCGGCGGGTTGCCCCTGCACCAGCACGGCCGCCGCGCCATCGCCAAACAGGGCGTT
>JAYWIH010000052.1:0-16174 GCA_043789005.1 Sphingobacteriales bacterium | reverse complement strand
CGGCGGCTTCCGGTACGGCGGCTTCCGGTACGGCGGCTTCCGGTACGGCGGCTTCCGGTACGGCGGCTTCCGGTACGGCGGCTTCCGGTACGGATGATTGCAAAACCTCCGGCATTTTACCGTCCATTTCCTCGTGTTCCGTATTTGTTATCTCGTTGTTCATTCCCAATTCGTTTGTTACTCTTTGTCAGGCTGTACTCACAAAATTAGCAAAAAACTTTTTCTGCACAATCAAATCCCACCGACCCTTGAAAATATAGTACATTTGCACACTGTATCCCTGACACTACCGGCAGAATAATTCCGGTTCCGTAATTGCGGGGCAAAAGTGCCGCCAGCGAAGAAAACAGCAAAAAACCGCGTGCTGAAAACCACCGGGTTTGGCCTTCTGGAAAGATACTATTTCAGCCGGAAGCAAACGCAAGCCCCACTACCCCAAACCAATGCACCCCACCCATGACCAACTTGGCCGACATACGCAAGGATTACACCCGCCAGACGCTGGACACCGCAAACACCGCCGCCCATCCGCTTGACCAATTCCGGACGTGGCTGGAAGAAGCATTGGCCTCGCAACTGCCCGAACCCAACGCCATGCACTTGGCCACGGTATCGGCGGGCGGCCAACCTTCCGGACGCATTGTGTTGCTCAAAGGCTTGGATGAGGCCGGATTCGTGTTTTTCACCAACTACGACAGCCGCAAGGGAGATGAATTGGCGCGGCACGATTTGGCCAGCCTCACCTTTTTTTGGGCTGAACTGGAGCGGCAAGTGCGCGTGGAAGGGCGGGTTGAACGCATCGCCGCCGCTGAATCGGATGCGTATTTCCAAAGCCGTCCGCGCGGCAGCCGCATCGGGGCGTGGGCATCGCCGCAAAGCACCGAGATTGAAAGCCGGGAAATACTGGAGGAAAAAGAGCGGCAGTTGGAAGGAAAATTTGGTGCGGATGGCTTTATTCCCCGGCCACCGCACTGGGGCGGCTACCGGCTGCTGCCCGCCCGCCTGGAATTCTGGCAGGGCCGCCCCAGCCGCCTGCACGACCGCATCCTGTACAACGCCCTGCCCGACGGCGGGTGGCACAAGGTGCGCCTGGCTCCTTGAACCAGCCGCCCGGCTGCCCGGATATGGCCCGATGACGGTCAGGCACGGAATTTTTAAGGTGATTCACACAGAATGGCGTTCCGGCACGGATTCGGGCAGGAAAAACTGCCGCTCTTGTTTTGAATGACTATAAATATGGCGCGGTGCAAACCAACCCTCCATCCCGGAGGTTTTTCCGGTAGTTCGGCGCAAACAGTTCGCACGACACTGATTTCCAATCCCAAAAACATCCCACATCATGGCTACCGAAACACTGAAACAAACGGGCATTGACATTGCCATCAAGGAAAAAGACCGGGCGGACACCGCACAGATGCTCAACAAGCTGCTTGCCGATGAGTTTGTGCTTTACACCAAAACGCGCTATTACCATTGGAACGTGACCGGCCCCCGGTTCCACAACTTGCACGTGTTTTTTGAGAAACAATACGACGAACTGGACATTATCATTGACCAGATTGCCGAACGCGTCAGGAAACTGGATTTCAATGCGTTGGGCACGTTGGAGCAATTCAAGAAAGCCACCCGGCTGTCGGAAAACTCGGGCGAAGTGCCCGCCGAGGATGGCATGATCCGCAACCTGCTCGAAGACCACGAAACCATTATCCGGCAGATGCGCACCGATTTGGAGAAGGCCGACGAAAACTTCCACGATGCGGGAACCAACGACTTCATTACCGGCCTGATGCAGCAGCACGAGGAAATGGCTTGGATGCTGCGTTCGCATTTGCAATAAGCCGGTGCGCGAAAATAGTATCTTTTGAAACCGCGAAACCCGCCGGGATTTATATCCCCGGCGGGTTTCGTGTTTTTGCGATTTCCCGGATATTCCTGATTTTCCCGGTATCGGCAACCGAAACGGAAAACTCCGGTACTTGCGCCGCACCGCCCATTTGCACGGTTGTCCGCCGGAATCGCATGGCACTGCCCACGGTTTTCATGGCCGAGAAATGCACTTCGTTTACGCCCGTTTTTTCAATCAGTTGCCGCACATTGTTTTCATTGATGCCGCAGCCCGGCAAAATCACGATGCGCCCTGCCGCCCGCCGCACCAGTTTGGCAATCAAGTCCGCGCCTTCCATGGCTGTTTTGGCTTGTCCTGATGTCAATATGCGGCTGATTTTCAGTTCAATACAATCTTCCAAGGATTGGAACGGATTGGCAGCCACGTCAAAGGCGCGGTGGAAGGTAACGGGCAGCGGCTGCGCCAATGCGATTAATCCGGCCATGCGCGGCTTGTCCACGCGGCCGTCGGCGGTCAGGATGCCGGTCACTATTCCATCGGCTCCCAGCATTTTGGCGGTTTCAATGTCGTGGCGCATCACTTGGAATTCGGTTTCGGAGTACAAAAAATCACCCGCACGCGGACGAATAAGCACAAACATCGTAATGCTTGCATGGGTACGCGCCACCGCGATTGTGCCCGCGCTGGGAGTAATGCCGCCTTGCCCCAGGTTGGCGCACAGTTCCACCCGGTCGGCCCCGTTCTTGTGCGCATCCATGACCGCGCCAGCCGATTCGACGCATACTTCGAGAATTGGTTTTTTGGGCATGGGCGTAAAAATCGTTAGTATTGGTTTTGCCAGCATCCGATATGTTTTCCCGATTATCAGAAACCAACCCGCCACACCATGAACAACCGCCGGAAATTCCTCAAACTGTCCGCTTTGTCGGCCGTCTTCCTGCCACGTGTTCCCGAAAACGGGACACCGCAAAATAGTATGTTTCCAAAAGCTGAAAGCCCCGTCTTCAGCGGGGGCCAAACCTCCCCGGCTGCCACCCAACCCATTGTCATTTCCACTTGGGATCATGGCCTGGCTGCCAACCAAGCGGCGTGGCAGGTATTGAGCAAGAATGGCCGGGCGTTGGATGCCGTGGAAACGGGGGTGAAGATACCCGAAGCCGACCCCAAAGTCAACAGTGTGGGCTACGGCGGCTACCCCGACCGCGACGGCAAAGTAACGCTGGACGCGTGCATCATGGACGAAAACGACAATTGCGGCGCGGTGGCGTTTCTGCAACACATCATGCACCCGATTTCGGTGGCGCGCCGCGTCATGGAAGACACGCCGCACGTGATGCTGGCGGGCAGGGGTGCGCTGGAATTCGCATTATCCAAGGGATTCAAAAAACAGAACCTGCTCACGTCGGAAGCGGCAAAGGCGTGGAAGGAATGGTTGAAAACAGCCAAATACGAGCCAAAAGTTAATTCGGAACGCCACGACACCATCGGAATGCTGGCCCTGGATGCCAGCGGCAAGCTGTCGGGAGCCTGCACCACCAGCGGCATGGCGTGGAAAATGCACGGCCGCATCGGCGATTCGCCGATTATCGGGGCGGGCTTGTACGTGGATAATGAGGTGGGGGCGGCCTGCGCCACGGGCGTTGGCGAGGCGGTAATCCGCACGGTGGGCAGCCACTTGGTGGTGGAACTGATGCGCCAAGGCAAAACCCCGCAGGAAGCCTGCCGGGCCGCCGTGGAACGCATCCAAAAGAAATACCGCGAATACCGCGACATCCAAGTGGGTTTCTTGGCATTGAACACAGCGGGCCAGTACGGCGCGTTTGCCATCCAGAAAGGCTTTAACTATGCCGTTTACAGCAATGCCGTTGCCAACAAGCTCTTCGACGCGGAAAGCCTGATATGAATGTGGTTGGTTGTTAAATGGACAAATGGCTGGTTGCCGGATGGCTTGAAAATAGTATGATTTCAAAAGCCCAAACCCCGCCAAACCATTCAACAACCAACCATTCAACCTTTTAAACGATTTTCATTTTCACCGGATTCCAGATGATGGGTTTCTGCTGCTCGGCACTCAGGTTGGCCAGCAGCGACGGCCCGGCGGCGCGCAAACCAAACACGGCATCCTCGATGATGGGCTTGCTTTCACGGATACCGTTGAAAAAGGCAATCATGTGGTCGAGCCGGTCGTCGTAGTCTTTCGGTGGCACGAATTTTATCTCCTCGGCGTATTTGGTCTTCCGGTCATCCTCGGAATACATGGCGTTGTAGGCTTTCAGCAACTCGTCCTGCTGGGCTTTCGGGTAGCTTTCCACCGAATCGTAGCCGCCAAAACCGGGAGCCTTCGGGCGTTTGAAGTGCCTGACCGTGAAGTCGTTCCAGCCGATGTCGATCACGCCTTCGGTGCCCACCAGCCGTACGTACATTTTCTCGCCCGAGCCAGTCGCCAGGTTCACGCGCGTCACAAACTGGAAGGCCGGGTGCGTTTCGGCCTTGGGGTACTGCATCACGGCAGTCACCAAATCGTACGCATCGCGGCCATCTTTCCAATGGTTAAGCGCACCCATCGAAAACACTTTTTCGGGGCCGACCGAACCGGTCACCACGTGCAGGCTGGTAATCAGGTGCACGAACAAGTCGCCGGCCACGCCCGTGCCGTAGTCCTTGTAGTTGCGCCACCGGAAAAACCGTTTGGCATCGAACGGCACTTTTGGCGCATCGCCCAAATACCGGTCCCAGTCCACGTTTTTCGGCGAGGCATCGTTGGGCATCGTGTACTGCCACGCGCCGTTGGCACTGGATCGGTCGCAGGCGGCCTCCACGTATGCCAGCTCGCCAATCAGCCCTTGCCGGTAGTACTTCTGCGCTTCCAAGATTGCCACGCTGCTGGCGCGCTGGCTGCCTACCTGAAACACCTTGCCCGTTTTTTTCTGGGTGTCAATCACCGCTTGGCCTTCCTCCACGTGGTGAACCATCGGTTTTTCGCAATACACGTGCTTGCCCGCATTCATGGCATCAATCGAAATGCGGTCGTGCCAGTGGTCGGGCGTGCATACCAGCACGGCATCAATGTCCTTGCGCTGCAAAATCTCGCGGTAGTCGCGGGTGGTGAATATTTGTTTCCCCCATTTCTCCTTTGCGCGGGCAATCCGCCCGTCGTACAGGTCGCAGACGGCGGCCAGCTCCACGCCGGGCACTTTCAGGGCCGTTTCAAGGTCGTAATGCCCGATGATGCCCGCCCCAATCAGGGCGACACGCACCTTGTCGTTGGCCGTGGCTTTCATCTGCGATTGCAGGATGCGGACTTCGGAGCCGCTTTCCGCGCGGGCCGCAAGCGTGCCGGCGGTGATCAGGGCGGAGGCTCCGCCCACTTTTTTCAGGAAACTGCGTCTGGAGTTGGTCATGGATGGGGTGCTTTGATTTGTTCAAGTAAATTTACGAAAAATGCCATTTTTTCAAAATACTATCTTTGAAAAAGTCCAAACCCCAATCAAAAGTCTGCCGCGCACAGATTTCGGGTCGGGACTGCATCAGCAAACCACGCCCATTTTCCAATCATGGCACCAACACATTCAGGCTGCCGGGCCGGATGGCAACCTCGATGGTCTCCACTGACTCCATCGGTTCGCCGTCAATCTGCATCAGTTGGCGTTGCGGGTTACGGATGGTGGCGCGGGTGCAGTGAATGGTTTCGGTGTGCAGCGATTGGTCGATTCCGCCCGTCAGCAGGCGGTAAAGAACGCCCACACCTTCAAATTTGGGAAACTCCTTCAGGATGCAGACCTCAAACTTCCCGTCGTTGATTATGCCGGCCGGGTTTATGATGGTGTTGCTGCCAAACGCGTTGGCGTTGGTAAAGGCCACCATGAAAGCCAGCCCCTCAAAGTCGCCGCCGTCGGTGGTGACCTGATAATGGCCGGGCTGGTAGTCGGCAAATTCGCGCATGGTGCTCCACGCATACGTGGCAAAACCGCGCGTGTCTTCCTTGGCATACCTGTCCACGACAACCGCATTAAAACCCACGTCGGCAATGTGGACGCAGGGCAAGCCATTGACAGTCAGCGTATCAATGGGCATGGCATTGAATTTTTCAATCACGGCCAGTGCCTCGGTCAGCCTCTGCGGAATTTTCAGGTCTTTGGACAATCCATTGCCCGAACCCAGCGGCACAATGCCCAGCGGCGTGGATTGCCCGATCAGGATTTTGGCCACCAGGTTCACTGTGCCATCGCCGCCTACGGCCACTACCGCATCAACCGGATGCTGCCGCTGGTAATCACGGATATACTGTTCGTCGGTGGGGCCGCCAATGGTTCTGTACAGATTGAAATCGGTGCCGCAGCTTTTGCAGAAAACTTCGAACAGCGTTTCGATCTCATCCTTGTTGATATCGCCAGAAATCGGGTTGAGCACTACCAAAACGTGGTTGAGCGGCATACGAACGGGAGTTTTGGGTGGCTGGCAAAAAATGGCAAAGCAAATATGAAAGGTTTAGCTTTAAGTACTGGCATTTTTTCTTCACTTTTCCCGCGCGGGATTTTCTCATTCGAGCCGCCCCACCCAAACTTCGTACGGAGCCAACTTCACTGCCATTGTGCGTTCAACAATGGCAGTGGTTTTGTTTTCTCCGGCAATTCCCGACAACGGGGTAATGCGTGTTGCGAGCCATTTTAATGGTTTTGACGGCAGTATTGAATCGGGCAAGGTTACATGCACCGTTTGCTCTTGGCCGCTCAACGAAACCAGTACCAGGGAGGCATCCGCACCCAGCCGACGGATGCCGCTGAAAACATCCGGGTTGTCGGAACCGACTTCATGCAGCAGAATATCGCCGCCGACCAATTCCGGCAGTTGCTGGCGCATATTGAAAATCCGTCGGTATGTTTCAAACACCTCCGGCTTTTCGTCAGGTGTGAACGGATAGTTGCGGTCGCCGGCAAACACTTCGGGGATGCCAAAAAAAGCGTGGATGGTTTCCAAGTTCATGAAAACCGGCGTGTAGCCGTTGAAGTGCAGAAACCAGGAAGTATCGTGGTTACGGGCGTAAAAAACCCGGTTCGCACCTTTTGGCAGCATGGCGTACACGTTGGTCAGGTGCTGCTTGTAGTCGTGGGCACGGTAAAGCTTCCGTTCTATTTTTTCCTGGATAATCGTGGAACTTTCGGCTTGATTGTCGTGCGAAAAATTGCAGACCGTGTAGAAAACCGGGCCGAACACTTCGTTCAGCAACACCGCTTCCGGGTTCACTTCGCGCAGCGCATCCAACATTCCGCGCATCAGTTCGGGAGCCGCCGCTCCACTGCGGTAGGCCGGATAGGCAATTTGCTTGTCCCAGTTGGGGCCTTTGAAAGATGCCGCATCCACGCGGTAACCGTCTATGCCATACGTGCGTACGTCGTGCAAAACCAAATCCTTCATGTATTGCCGGTATGCCGGATGTGCCCAATCGGTGCTGGCACTTTTCCAAGTCGGGTGCAGGGCGATTCCGCCGCTTTCCTGCTTGATGAAAATCTCCGGGTGCTGCCTGATGGCCGGTGCGGGCGTTTTGGAATCCATTCCGTGAATCACCATGTCAAAGAGCACCCTCATGCCCAAGCCGTGCGCGGTTCGAACCATTTCTTTCAGGTCGGTTTCCGTACCATATTCCGCATTGACCTTATACAAATCCGTTGGCGAATAGCCTCCCTCCCAATGCGGCATCAGGTAAACCGTATTGAAACCGATTTCCTTATAACGTGCCAGATTCCTAGTCAAACCCCTGAAACCATCCGTAAAATAACCGGGCAGCACTTCCAGAATCACGGCATTTTTCACCCAGCCGGGCGTGTTGGAGTTAAGCGGCATGGTTTGCGCCACCATTTGGCGGTAGGCAGCCAAGGCCTCCGGCAGATTTTTGGCAATCATGCAATGCTGGATGTCCGACGAGACCGTAAAACCGGGCGGCATATACGCATAGCGAAAATCGTGGTGGCGAAAACCAATCCCCCCGCCATCGCCTTTGACCGATGAACCGTAATTCACTTCACCCGATGTGTTCATCCACGATGCCAGCGTGCGCGAAAGTTTTTGGTTGGTGATGGCCAGAATACCGAATCCGGCATCGGGAGCGGAATGGAAATTGATCTCGCGGTTTTTCAGCGAATCGCAAGGCATTTCGGGCGTGGTGTAGGAATTGGGGAAAAACGGGCCGGGTGCGTCAAAAACACAATTCTTGGAATCACCTATCTGCACATTGGGAACGCTGAACAGAAAACCTTCAAACTTGTCGGGGGTTTGGGCATTGCCGGAGATACTATTTTGCAGCGCGCTGTTTTTGCGGGTCAGTTGGGCGCGGCGTTCCACACGGTTTCCATCCGGGAAAAGCGTGTACCATTCCCTGATTTCATACACCCCCGCCATCCGCACAATTTCCAGCGACACGCCGTTGCGCAGCCGGTCAATGCCGACTTGGCAACTGACCACCTTGGCGGGTGTTTTTTGCAGCAGCCACGCACCGTTCACCTTTGCATCAAGGCAGGTTTGGGTGTTTTGAAAGCTGAAAGCCTCGTCTTTAGCGGGGATACTATTTTTGCCCGGCGTGTCTGTAAATTCCGTCCAGTTGCCATTGGCAGCATTGATGCGCAAACGCACCTGGCTGTTGCCGAACACAATTTGCTGAGGCTGTTTTTGCCAGTACACATCCTCGTAGATGCACCGGACAAGGCCGGAACCGGATTCGTTACCTTGGGCGCACAGGGAAGTGGCGGTTAACAGAAGGCAGATACAGGCAGCAAGCGTTTTCATGGTTCAAAGGGAAATGAAACCGGTGGCCTTGAGTGCGGCCAACCCTGACACGAATGTTATTTCAAATCGAAAAGACTGGCCACGCCAATAGTGCGGTGCGCCGTAAAAGCCTCGCCAAACGTAACGCCGATGCGGTGGCCGAATTCACGGGCACGGGCTTCGAGAAAACCGGCAAACTCCGGATTGGAAATGGGCGTGAGCGGCTCGGTGCTGTCCGGATTGTGGAACTGGCTGCCATACGCCCTCACCGCGGCCATTTTCCGCTCCCAAAATGGCGTGATGTCCACGATAAAATCCGGCTCAAGGTAGTAATCCTGGATGAAATGGTACACCGCCTTGGGCCGCCAGGCGGGTTGCGGCACGCCATCCGTTTCCGTGGCAATTTTGACCAAGCCCGACAGGAAACAGCTTTCGCGCACCATTTGCGCTGCCCGCCCGTGGTCTGAGTGCCGGTCTTGCACGGCGTTGGTGAGCACGATTTCGGGTTGGTATTTGCGGATGGCGCGGATCACCGCCATCTGGTGTTCGGGTTTGTTCTCAAAAAACCCATCCGGCAGTTCCAGGTTTTCGCGTGCCGCCAGCCCCATGATTTGCGCGGCCGCCCCGGCTTCGCGCAAACGGAGTTCGGCCGATCCGCGCGTCCCCAGTTCGCCCCGCGTCAAGTCCACGATGCCGATGGTTTTGCCTTGGGCGGCGTGGGCCAGCAGCGTGCCGGCGCAGGAAAGCTCCACATCATCGGGATGGGCGGCAATGGCGAGGATGTCTATTTTCATGCGTTTTGCATTTTCAGTTTGCCGATCAAAAGCGTCGGGTTTGGCCTTTTCGTAAGATACTATTTTTTCGGGCGGCAACCGGACAAGGCTTGGCATTACCGGTGAATTTGAAAATCACCAAACCCCTTGTTGGCGGCGGTTTTTCTATTCAGCAGCCTGTTGAATAGATTTTATTCAATTGCCTGTTATTTATGAAATTCGGTGTCAATCTCAGAATTGTCTTTACCAAAGACTTTTCAAATCCGGAAGTGTTTGTCATGCGTGCAAACAGCCAGGAAGTATTTGTTATGAAAGTCGCCTTTTTTATTCGTTTCGATTGAAAATCTGAAAGACTGGTCGCAATGTCTTTGTCTGAACCCAGTTGCTCGGCAATCACGAATGCGTCTTCAATGGCTTGGCAAGCACCTTGTCCTAAATTTGGCGTGGTGGCGTGGGCGGCATCCCCGATTAATGCAACCCTTCCATCAGTCCATTTTAAAATCGGTTTAAAGTCGAAAAGGTCCGTTCTTAACATTTCCCTGTCATTTGCGGAAATTATCAGGTTTTTGATTATCGATGGAAAAGGTTCGCACAATTTCAATAAACCGCTTTTTAATGTTTCCGTTTTGTCTCTCCCACCTTGATTCTCGAAATTCGTTATGAAGACGTAAACTTGATTCTCATTGATTTTAGAATAACCAACCCTCAAACCCTTTGAATTTGCCCAAACCTCATACATATCGTTTTCTTCACTTTCCGGGAGATCAAAACCCGTTGTAAAACGCCAACAGGTTTGTCCTGAATATCTCAGATTCAAGTTCGATTGCATCTGCATTCTCGCATTCGACCTGATGCCGTCCGCATTGATGAGAAAATCCGCCTCCCGTGTCGTTCCGTCCTCGAAAGTGGCGGTAACCGATTTTTCAGATTGCCGGTAATGTTTAAAATTTTTATTCAAATAGATATTTTCCGACGGAACATACGAACTCAAAATTCTGTGCAGTGTAGCTCTGTGAATGGCAACTGTTCCGTATGTATCTTCTGATTTAAAATTTTTTTCATCAATAACTGATATCGGCTTGTATTTTAAATCTACCACACTGATTTTCCTCAAAATGTGCCCTGCCTTTACGATATCCCCAACGATTCCGAGTTTTTCAAACACTTTCATTCCATTTGGCGCTATCCAAATTCCCGCACCCGCTTCTCTGATCTGGTTTGCCCGCTCATAGATTTTCACACTTATTCCTTTTTGCGCCAAAGCAATGGCAGTTGTCAAACCGCCGATACCAGCCCCGATTATGATTCCATTCTTCATGGTTTTCGGATTATTTTCAAGGATTTCGAATTTTCACACAAAATCACCGCAGACTTGCGGGTTTAGGCTTAAAAAACGGCAAACGGCTATTTGATGCGTATGCGCTGCCCGAGCCGCAAGGTGCTGTTGCGGCCAATCCGGTTGAGTTTGGTGAGTTTGGTGATGGTGGTGCCGTGCCGCGTGGCAATGCCGCCCAGCGTGTCGCCGCGCCGCACGCGGTAGTACACGAGGCGGCGCACCACGCTGGCCCGCCGCTGGGCAAGGTGCGCGAAGTGCGAGGGCAGCAGCGAAAAATACTGGTTGCTCAACCGGCTCTCGGCGAAATTGTAGATCAGCGACGGATCAAAGGCATTGCCCTGATAGCGGACCTCGTAGTGCAGGTGCGGCCCCGAACTGCGGCCCGTGCTGCCACCCAGACCAATGACTTCGCCGGCCTTAAGCAGTTGACCCACTTGGGTGAGTTGGCGGCTCATGTGCCCGTAAAGCGTTTCCAAGCCATTGTAATGCCGCACCAGCACAAAATAACCCCAACCACCGGCTTCGTAGCGCACAATGCGCACTATGCCGTCAAAGGCGGCGCGGATGGTATCGCCCATGTCCAAGTCCAGGTCGGTGCCGTAATGCCACCGGTAACCGCGCAAGCCGAAATTGGAGGTGGTTCTGAGTTGGCTCAAAGGCGATGCCCAGCCTTGCCCGCTTGCCTGGTCGTAAAGCTGGATTTCCACACTGTCGTCAAAATCCTTGGGGTCAATGCCGTACGGATCCACATTGCGCGAATCCCAGACGGAATAATATTCGGCAATCTTGATCCACGACGAATCCACTTTCACTTCCTCGGTTATCTCCACCACGCTCAGTTCGCCCTCGTCAATGTCGGTGGTGTCCTCACTCACCAACGACGGCTTCCGTTGCGGATTGAAGCCCGGATGGCGTTGCGGACCGGGAGACGCGTTGGCTTTGGCGGCCGAGTCCGGCTTGGGCGGCACGTTCTTGTTGTTCAGCGGCTTGGTGAATTTATTGTCTTCCTGCGCCAAAACCCCGGTGCAGTGAATGCCGGTGCAGTAAATGAGGATGAATGCCGCATGGGTGAAAAAACGCATGGTATGGAATAAGGATTCAAGCCGGCAAAGGCTTCGCATTCGGTTTGTTCCCGATTGGAACGTCCGGCAGCCGCGTTCTGGAATAGTCTGGAATAGTATGTTTTCAACGTGCCAAACCCGGTATGATGATAACGCGGGCTGGCAGCGGCGTATTGCCGTCAGTGCGGCTGCAGCTCGCGGGCTTCCTTGGCGGCCAGATAGCGTTCGGCATCCAAGGCGGCCATGCAGCCCGTTCCGGCAGCGGTGACGGCTTGGCGGTACACGTGGTCCTGCACATCGCCGCAGGCAAACACACCTTGGATGTTGGTGCGGCTGCTGCCCTTTTCGGTGACAATATAGCCGTTTTCGTCCATATCCAGGTACGGCTTGAAAATGCCTGAATTGGGCTGGTGGCCGATGGCCACGAAAAAGCCCTTGACGGCAATGTCGCGCAATTCTCCGGTGCGGTTGTTTTTCACGCGCACGGCTTCCACGGCCTGCTCGCCCAGAATGTCTTCGGTTTCAGTATCCCACAGTATTTCAATGTTGGGCAGGTTCATGACGCGTTGCTGCATGATTTGCGAGGCCCGCATTTCGCCGCGCCTTACAATCAGGTAAATCTTGTTGCAGATTTTGGAAAGGTAGCTGGCTTCCTCACAAGCGGTGTCGCCTGCGCCCACTACGGCCACGTCAAGCCCCTTGTAGAAAAAGCCGTCGCAGACGGCGCACGCCGACACGCCGAAGCCGTTGAGCCGCTGCTCGGAGGGCAGGCCCAGCCACTTGGCCGATGCGCCGGTGGAAATGATAACCGCCTCCGTTTCAACCACATGGGTATCGTCCACGGTAACCCTGTGCATTCCGTTGGAAAAATCCACCGCCGTAGCCAGGCCAAAACGGATGTCCGTGCCGAAACGCGCCGCCTGCTTCTGGAAATGCTCCATCATTTCGGGCCCCATGATGCCGTCGGGATAGCCGGGATAATTTTCCACATCGTTGGTGATCATGAGTTGCCCGCCGGGTTGCAAACCCTGGTACATGACCGGTTTGAGGCCGGCGCGGGCGGCATAAATGGCGGCGGTATAGCCAGCCGGGCCGGAGCCGATAATGAGGCAGGATACTTTTTCGGGAATGCTATTTTCCATAGGTTGGGGCATGATAAGTTTTTGTTGGTTACACAGTATAACAAAAACGCGTCCCAAAGGTGCGGAAAACGGCGGAAAAGTACAAAACCGTATCCGGTTCTTGCCGGTGGCCGCCCATCCCAAACGCGAAACCTGCCCGAACAAGGCCGGGAGGTTTGGCGTTTGTGGAAGATACTATTTTCCGGAAGCCTCAGGCCAGAACGCTTGAACCGATTTCAGTGGGTTTGTTATCTTTGTCGTTGGGTAAATGCCAATGACAACAAATGCCCATTCAGGCATTGAAGTTTATGATATCAGTCGAATACCGGCAAACAAACGGGTTGAATTCCAATCAAAACTGGCTTACAAAATAGGGTAACAATAGTAGAAAATCTATGAATTTGGAAAATTTACAATATTAAAAATCCATGTAATATTATGGCTTTTGCACATATTAATGCTCCTATTGTACCCGGTGAAAGTATAGGAGAAATTAAATTGGACACACATATTTCAGAGCTTTTCGAATGGCTAAATTATAGCTATTCAAGCAGGAATGATCCCGAAAAGCTGGACAAATTGAGCTTTGAGTGTTACGGCCACTTTACTGGGCCACCAGTTATTTCATACAGTTGCCTGGAAAAAGCAATATTTTTTCAAATCAACGTTTTTACAGGCAGGATTTTTAATATCAGTTGTCATGAAGGATATAGAGGAAAATTTTTAGGGAGAATAGGTATTGGTTCAACAATAGGTGAAGCGTTTAAGGTGGATAATTCTCTGAAATATTATAGTCCGCACAACGCAATATATTCGATGAACAATCCAGGCATATCATTCGAGGTTGGAGATTTAGGGGACAATGATGTGTTTGAACTTTTCAGCGATACAAAAATCGAACATATCCTTATTGGTTCAAAAAACAAATTGTTAGTAGAAGACAAATATTTTTCTGAAACAGAAAGCGAAAATCTAGGCATAAAGTCAAGACAGGTTTGGTAGAAGAGGTACAGATAACTCTCCCTGTTGTCTCGAAATCTGTTCAATTTCAACTTCTTGAACTCTTCTGATATATAGGTTTGGCGTTTTTGGAAGATACTATTTCCCAGAAGCTTCCCAGCACCAAACCTCCCTCCCCAAAAAGGGAGGTTTGGCCTTTTGCGGGGATACTATTTTCAAAAACCGACAATTTCCTACCTTTGCAACGCGTCGGGCAACCGAACCGGAATGATACCGGTGACCAATGCCGGAGAAAACGACGGTTCCGATTTGGGCAATAAAAGCAGGCCACGGGGCGTTATTTTCAACAACCGGGCAAGCACGGCCAACACACCACCGCCTGCCCCTCACCGTTACCCGCCATGTCTTGATGCTGCCTGTTAAAATTTGGATCGGCCTGCTGCTACCGCTGCTTTTTGGGGCATCTTCCAATGGTTTGCAGCCCTTGCATTACGATATTGTCTTCAACGACAATCCCATCGGGCGGCTGGCCGTCACTGCCACCGCCACCGCCACGGGTGTCCGCTACCGGGCGGACGGATTGGTGGTGGTTCACCTGTTGGGTGAAAAGTCCATGAAAACCCTGATCATCAGCACTTACCGCGACAACACGCTTACCGAATCCTCTTTTCTCGACAAGCTCAATGGCAAAACCAAGCACGATTCAAGGGTTGTCCGCGAAGGAACGGGCTACCGGATTCAAGTGAACGAAGACCTGTCGCGCCTGGCCAACCGCCGGATCAGCTACAGCACGTCGAGCCTTTACTACCAGGAGCCGGTCGGGATGAAGGAAGTGTTTTCGGAGCGTCACGGACAATTCTGCCGGTTGTCGCCCTTGGGCAACCATACCTACGAACTGGTCCAGCCCGACGGGCGCAAAAACCGCTACCGTTACGTGGACGGGGTTTGCCAGGAAGTGGAGGTGAACCAGCGGTTCTTCAAATTCTACTTCCGCTTGCGCAAAACATGAAAAGATGCGTTTCTGCCGCGGTTGCGGTTGCGGTTGGCATCCAGCCAAAATAGTATCTTTTGCGGACACCAAATCTCGCTCCCACCCCGGAATTGGCACACGCCCGTTTTTTCATTCGCCACCCGGTAGCGAACGCTCGATTCCCATTTCCAGTCCGCGCAGTTCGGCCAGCCCGCGCAACCGGCCAATGGCCGAGTAGCCGGGATTGGTTTTTTTCTTCAGGTCGTCCAGCATCCGGTGGCCGTGGTCGGGGCGCATCGGTATTTGCGCATCATCCCGGCCTTGTTTCGTGCGGCGGTGTTGCTCGTGCACCACGGCCCGCACCACGCCGTACATATCCGCATTCCCTTCCAGATGATTGGCTTCGTAAAACGTTTCCAGCGGCTGGCTCTCGGCATATTCCTCCCGTTGCGTGCTGCGCAGGTGCAGGAAATTGATCCGGTGGCCGAGACGTTCGACCATCCCCGCCAAATCATTGTCGGCCCGCACCCCAAACGAGCCGGTACACATGGTAAAGCCGTTGGCCGGCGAATCTACCACGGCCAGCAACTGCCGCACGTCGGCCTCGGTGCTGACCACGCGGGGCAAACCCAGAATCGGGCGGGGCGGATCGTCGGGATGGATGGCCATGCGAACGCCGCAAGCCTCGGCCACCGGAATGATTTCGGACAGGAAATGGTGCAGGTTTTCGCGCAACTTGTTTTCGTCCACGTTTTTGTAGGTATCCAATACCTCCCGGAATTCGTCCAGGGTGAAACCCGCTTCCGAGCCGGGCAGCCCGGCAATGATGTTGCGCGTCAGTTGCCGGACGGAATTTTCGTCCAGGCTTTCATGATAGGCCTTGGCCGCGTGCCGGAACGTTTCGGAATATTGTTTTTCGGCACCGGAACGCCGCAGGATGAACAATTCGAACGCGGCGAATGCCACGGCATCAAAACGCAGGGCTTCCGAGCCGTCGGCCACCACATAAGTCAAATCGGTGCGCGTCCAGTCCAGTACGGGCATGAAATTGTAGCAGACCGTGCGGATGCCGCAAGCCGACAGGTTGCGGATGCACTCCTTGTAGTTTTCAATGAACCGCTGGCAGCCGGGTTCGCCGCGCTTGATGTGTTCATGCACCGGCACGCTTTCCACCACCGCCCACACCAGCCCGGCCTGTTCGATTTCGGCCTTGCGCCTTTCAATTTCCGCTACCGTCCAGACTTCGCCATTCGGCACGTGGTGCAGGGCGGTGACGATGCCAACCGCCCCGGCTTGGCGGATGTCGGAGAGTGAAACGGGATCGGCGGGGCCGAACCAACGCCAGGAT
>JAYWIH010000051.1:0-16284 GCA_043789005.1 Sphingobacteriales bacterium | reverse complement strand
GGCAGGTTGTTGCGCAGGTCGTTCATCATCCGTTTGATTTCCTCGGCTCCCGACTGGCCTTTTTTGGTGAGTGAAATCAGCGTTTCGTAGTAGAAACCGTATTTCACGTACATTTCCTGCAACATATCGAACAGGCTCACGCCCCCGTCTTTGGCATAGGCCACGAGTTCGGCGATGATGGCGCACGAGGCAATGGCATCCTTGTCGCGCACAAAATCGCCGACTAGGTAGCCGTAGCTTTCCTCGCCCCCGGCAATGAACTGTTTCACGCCTTCGTACTCGCGTATTTTGGCGGCGATGTATTTGAAGCCCGTCAATACATTGGGGCAGTCCACGCCGTAGTCGGCCGCCATCTTGTCAATCAAGTCGGTGGTGACAATGGTTTTGGACACGAATTCGCGGCCCGTGATCCGGCCCGCCTGCTTCCATGCTTGCAGCAGGTAGTAAATGATTAGGCTGCCGGTTTGGTTGCCGTTCATCAATTGCCATTGGCCGTGGTGGTTTTTGACGGCAATGCCCACGCGGTCGGCATCGGGATCGGTTGCCAGCACCAAATCCGCGTCCAGTTCGGCGGCTTGTTGCAAGGCCAGGCTCATGGCTTCGTGTTCCTCGGGGTTCGGATACACCACCGTCGGGAAGTTGCCGTCGGGCGTGGCCTGCGCCTGCACAACATGGACGTTTGTAAAACCCATCAGCTCCAGCACCTGCGGCACCTGCGTGATGCCCGTGCCGTGAATGGGTGTGAATACGATTTTCAGGTCTTTCTGCCGTTGGATTACGTCCGGGAAAACCACGTTGGTCAGGATTTTCTCGCGGTATTCCCGATCCATGGATTCGTCGAGGATGGTAATCAAATCCGGGGCGGCGTTGAATTTCACGTCGTTTACCGATTGTATTCTGCGCACCTCGGCAATCACGTTCTTGTCGTGCGGCGGCGTGAGTTGCCCGCCGTCGTTCCAATAGGCTTTGTAACCGTTGTATTCCTTGGGGTTGTGCGAGGCGGTAATCACCACGCCCGAATGGCAGTTGAGTTGGCGCACGGCAAACGAAAGCTGGGGCGTGGGCCGCAATTCAGGAAACAGGTAAACCCTGATGCCGTTGGCCGAAAACACATCCGCCGTGACCTGCGCAAACTCACCGCTTTTGTTGCGGCTGTCGTGGGCAATGGCCACGCGGATTTCCTGGGCCGGATACGTCAGTTTCAGGTAATTGGCCAAGCCCTGCGTGGCCGTGCCGATGGTGTATTTGTTCATCCGGTTGGTTCCCGTGCCAATCAGGCCGCGCAGGCCGCCGGTGCCAAATTCCAGATCCTTGTAAAATGCGTCGTTGAGTTCGGTTTCATTGCCATCGGCCAGCAGTTTTTCAAGGGTGCGTTTGGTGTCGGCATCATAGTCGCCGTTGAGCCATGTGTCGATTTTTTGCTGGATAGCGGTTTCCATAAGGTTGCAAGCGGAAAAATGAACGGATGAATAAGTGCCCGCGAAGATGCGAATGATTTCTGAAAGTCGGAAAAAAGCATTTTCTGCCCCGATTATTTGCAAGTTCGTGTAACTCTGCTGTATTTTGTGGGTGGTTCAAAGCAAAAAATTGTAAGACACATGGATACCAAGAAATTAGATGCTGAGTTGATTGCATTAGTCGAGAAACGCATGGAGCTCAACGGCATGGACTATTCCGATGCCCGCTATGACGATGTGGAAGAGCAACTGCACGACATGGAAGACGCTTTCATTGAGAAATACGGTGATTTTCTGGAAGAGGCGCTGGAGGAAGTACACGATTCGAACAGGGTGGATTCGGATGTGCTGCTGCCCATTGCCTACCTGGCCAAAAGCTACGAGAAAGCCGGCCACCACGCCGACGGACAGCCGATATACGAGGTCAGCGTGACGGAAGGCGTGTGGGTGGAATCGGAAAAATATCCCGGCAAGGAAGCCCGCTTGGTCATTATCCCCAGCCCCACGCGCATTGTCATGTCGGTGGGCCGGCACCGCGAGGAAGTGTGGACGCTGGAGGCTTGAAAAAACGGCCTCACCCCGGCCCTTTCCGAAGGAGAGAGTAAAAAAATAGTATGTTTCAAAAACGCCAAACCTGACCTTTATTAAAAGTCCCCCTCTTTCGGAGGGGATTTAGGGGAGGCCGTTGGGGGAGGACTCATTTCCGCACATCCAGCCGGAAGCCGATGCCGTGCAGGTTCGCGATTTCCACGTCCGGGTCTCTGTTCAGGTATTTGCGCAGCCGCGAGATGAACACATCCAGGCTGCGGCCCACAAAATAGTCGTCGCTGCCCCACACCTGCCGCAATATTTCCTCGCGTTTCAGGGCTTGCCCGGCGTGCTGGCACAGCATCCGCAACACATCGGCCTCCTTTTGGGTCAGCGTCTGGGTTTGCGGCCCGCATTGCAAGGAAAGGTTCGGGTAACTGAAAGAATACGTGCCAATCTGGTGCGTATCGGCTTGGCTGACCACAAATTTGCTGCGGCGCACCAATGCCTCCACGCGCAGCACCAGCTCCTCGATGCTGAACGGCTTGGTCAGGTAGTCGTCGGCCCCGAGCCGGAAACCCGTGATTTTGTCCTCTTTCATGGCTTTGGCCGTCAGGAAAATAATCGGCACGTGCGTATTTTGCTCCCGGATTTCGCGCGCCAGTGTGAAACCGTCCTTCTTGGGCAGCATCACATCAAGCACGCACACATCATAACGGATTTGGTTGAACACGTGCCAGCCTTTTTCGCCGTCATCGCACAGGGTCACCGAAAACCCCTCCATTTCCAGGTTGTCCTTGATGACAAACCCGAGGTTTACGTCGTCTTCAATCAAAAGGACGGATGCTTTCATAAGATAATCGGGTAGGGGCGGCTCTTGCGGCCGCCCAATGCCAGTCAGCAAAATAGTATCTTCTAAAACTGCC
The DNA here is from genome assembly GCA_043789005.1 of Sphingobacteriales bacterium. GTDB lineage: Bacteria > Bacteroidota > Bacteroidia > Cytophagales > 172606-1 > Xanthocytophaga. Next base: position 13,373 of record JAYWIH010000051.1, on the reverse strand, counting down.
AAACCCGGCTTTGAGGTTTGTTGTTTCCGTTCAAACACATCGGGTTTCGGAAACGTACTGTCTCGCGGCTTGAAAACGCTTCGCGTTTTGCGCAAGCTGAAGCGTGCGCTACCGCCATGCTTACGCGCACAACAGCCAGAAACCGAAACTGCTGCCTTTGCCCAACTCGCTGGTTGCCTGCACGTTGCCACCGTGGGCCTTAACCACTGATTTTACGTAATTCAGGCCCAGGCCAAAGCCCTTCACATCGTGGATATTGCCCGTGGGAACGCGGTAGAACCGGTCGAAAACCTGTTTCAGATGCTCTGGCGCGATGCCGATGCCGTTGTCGGTAACGGTAACGTGCAGGCGGTTGTTTTCGTTGTGCGTCGTCAATGTGATGTGTGGCGCGTGGCGGTTGTATTTCAGCGCGTTGTCGAGCAAATTAAACAGCACATTGACAAGGTGCAACTTGTCGCCTTGGGCCGTGTGTTGCATGGCTTGCAAGTTCAGTTCCAAACGGCCCGATTTTTCGGCCAGTGCCAGCCCGAACGGCCCGGCCACTTGGCCGATGAGTTCGTGCAAGTCCAGTTTTTCGCGTTTCAGTTTCACTTCCTCGTTTTCCAGCGAAGCCATTTGCAGCACCCGTTCCACTTGCGCCCTGAGCCGGTTGGCCTCCTGCCCGATGATAGTGGCGTAGTTCAGCAGCCGCTCGGGAGCCTGCACAATCATCGGGTTTTTGAGCACTTCTGAGGAAATGGCAATCGTGGAAAGCGGCGTGCGGAACTCGTGCGTCATGTTGTTGATGAAATCCTGCTGGATTTCGGACAGCCGCTTCTGCCGCAGGATGATGAACGAAGTGTAGGCGAAAAACGAAATGACCAGCAGCAGCACACCCGACGAAAACAGCCAGAAACGCATCTGCCCGATCAGGGCCAGGTCCTTGTTCACGAACCGCACGCCGAAATAATAGTTGTCGCCCGGTACTTTCGGGAATGGCCGCGCCGCTATTTTTTCCTCCCGGCCAAACACGAAATAGTTGCCGTACACAATGTCGTTGCTGGCACAATCGTAGATGATGTACTGGAAATCGGTGCGGATACGGCTTTTTTCAAACTCGTTTTTCAGCAGTGTTTTCAGCAGTTGCTCGTCAATCACATCGTTGACCATGACCACATAATCGTTGGCCGAAACCTGCCGGATGGCAACATTTGCCGGTAACGGATGTTGGTTGTAGCGCAAAACGGACTGCGCCACGCGGGTCAGCGACGTGCGTACGCTGCGGTCGAACTCGTTTTCGCGGATGGTGAATGCCTGCCGGAACCAAAACACTTGCACCACCACAATGCCAAACACCGACAGTGTTGCAAGGATGATGACCAACCGGAATGTGCGGCGTTTCATGGTGAAAAAAGGAAAAGCCCCCAACCCCCGAAGGAGGAGTTTTGAAAAATAGTATCTCTTAAAACCACCAAACCCGCCTGTTCTCTTGGAAGCCGATTTCCCCTGCCGGTCTGACACACAGTGTCTGACCGGCCTTCCCAAAACAGTATATTTTGAAAAGCCCAAACCCGCCTGTTTGTTCAGGAGTTAAAATTAGGCAAATCGCCGGTGAAGCGGACGGCTTTAACAAATCCTTAACAAAGTTTAGGGAATCATTGGCAAACCGCTTGGTGTTTTAGCTTTACTTTTGTATCAGTCAATTACCTGCAATTACTCGGTTCACTTTTATTTCACCCAAAAACAATTCCAGCATCATGAAAAAAATCCTGTTTGCCTTCGCCTTCACTTTTGCCGCTTCGGCAGTGACTTTTGCCCAGACTCCGGTTAAGAAAACCGCCAACGCCGCCACGGCTTCCGCAAAAACGAAAACCGCCAGCTTCAAGTGGGACAAGACCACCCACGATTTCGGTACGATTCCGCAGGCCAAGCCCACCACGGCTGAGTTCAAATTCACCAACAACGGCAGTGCGCCGCTGATCATTGCCGCTGCCCAAGGCTCTTGCGGCTGCACCGTGGCCGACTATACCAAGGAGCCCATTGCGCCGGGCAAATCGGGCTTTGTGAAAGCCACTTTCAATGCCGCCAACCCCGGCCCGTTCACCAAAACCGTTACCGTCAGCTCCAATGCCGGAACCGCGCCGGTGGTGCTCAACATCAAGGGCGAGGTGAAAGCCAAAGACAATACGGCGGCCAACCAATAAGAAGTGGCGGCGCGTGCCTTCACGCTTTCCGTGGCTCGTGTCTTCACGAGACACTATCGCGGCAAAACCAACTACATGGCCGGTACAGCAACACGCTGCACCGGCTGTTTTATTTTCCGCGATTTGTCATTAGTATTGGGAAAATTGGAACAAAGATTGCGGGAGAGCTGAAGATGTTCCAACCACTTAATCTGATAATTTCCCATGCGGGTTTCGCCTTTTTTTCTGATACTGTTTTGCTGCCTGCCAGCCACTTGCCTGCACGCCCAAAGTACCGCCGATTTGCTGAAATCGGGCAGTGATAAGATCCAGAAAGCCGATTACCGGGGAGCCATCCGCGATTTCAGCCAAGTGCTCATGGTTGATTCGCGCATCCACGAAGCGTGGGAAGGCCGCGCCACGGCCAAGATCAAGGCCGGAAACCTGGCCGGTGCCTACGAAGACGTGAACCAGTCGCTGGCCCTGAGCCGCACCCGCCACCAATCGTACGGCATCCGGGGACTGATCCGCAGCGAATCGGGCGACCTGGAGGGCGGCATGGCCGACCTTGACCGCGCCATTGCCTTGGAACCCAACTATGCCGAGGGCTTTTACTACCGGGGAGCCATCAAACAGGCCACCGGCGATTCCAAGGGTGCGATTGCCGACCTTGAACGCGCCATCGAGGCAAAACCCGACTTTGCCCAAGCCTACACCGACTTGGTGAACCTGCTGCTGGCGCGTGACCAAGGCGACTTGGCCGCCAAATACTTGGACAAAGCCATTGCCCTGAATCCCAGACAAAAGGAAAACCACGCCACGCGCGGCATGATGGGACTGCGCAAAAAGGATTTTGTGGCCGCTGAAAAGGATTTTTCGCGCGTAATCCAACTTGACTCTGCGGATGCCGATGCGTACATGAGGCGCGGCACCGCCCGCAAGGAACAGCAGCAATACGAACAAGCCTTGCAGGACTTGGACAAGGCCATCCGGCTCAAAAGCGACTTGGAACCGGCGTATTACGAGCGGGGAACCGTCAGGAACCTGCTCGGCAACTATAAGGAAGCCCTTGCCGACTATGGCCAAGTGTTGCGCCTGAACCCGAGCAATGCCAATGTGCATTACGATGCGGGCGTGGCCGCGCTGAACCTGCGGGATTTCAAGGCTGCCGAACAGTATTTTTCAACCGCGCTGCTCTACCGCTCCACCGATGCCGAGGCGTTGTATTACCGGGGTGTTTCGCGCAGCCGCACGGACAATAAAAAAGGGGCCGAATCCGATTTTTCGCGGGCCATCCAGTCCGGCTACAAGAATCCGCAGGTTTACCGGGAACGGGCACTGATGCGCATGGAACTGAACCGCTACGCCGATGCTGCCAGCGACTGGAGCCAACTGCTCGACAAGGAACCGCAAAATGCCGTTGCGCATTATTTTCGCGGCCTAAGCTATTTCCAGCAATTCCAGTACGACAAAGCCATTGCTGCCTACGACGAGGCCATTAAACTGAATCCGGTGTATGAAAATGCGCTGTTTGACCGTGCCGCCGCCAAAGCCAACAAAAAAGACTACCCCGGCTCGCTGGAAGATTACACTAAAGTATTGGAAATCAACCCGCAATCGGGCAGGGCGTATTACAGCCGGGGACGGGTACGTATCGGCAACAAAGACCGCGAAGGCGGCTGCCCGGACATAAAAAAAGCGTTGGAACTGCAATTCAAGCCCGACGAAAAGGAACTGCGCAAACTCGGTTGCGGCGGATGAGGTAGGAGTGGAAAAAATAGTATCTTTTGAAACGCCCAAACCCGCCCCAGCCTTTCGGGGATTGGTTTGTACGTTGGAAATCGTTAAATTTGTCTGAACCCTTTTCTGAATTACTTACCGAAATGCCATTCAACTGACACTCAACATTGACGACCGGAAGGTGTCTTTCTTTCTGGAGTTACTGCAAAATTTCGATTTTGTCTCGGTGGACAAAACCTTGTCGGAAGATGAACTTGACGACTTGCATTGTGAAAAACTGTACCGAGAAGCCACCCGCGAACCGCTGGAAACGGTTTCGTGGCACGAGGTGAAGCAGCAATTAAATGAGAAGTCCGCAAAATAGTATCTTTCCAAAAGCCCAAACCTACCCCAACACCTATCTTTGCGGAGCCAACAGTTCGCAAAGGGCGTTATCCATTAACGCAGGGTGAAGCTCTGCGCGATTGACTTCCCGGCCAAATGCCAAAATATCCGGGTTCCGTGATATTTTAAAATAGTATCCCGCAAAAACGCAAAACTCCCGCCCGGTTTTTTGGTGCGTCCCCGAAAGAATCGTTACTTTCAGTTTTCAACCGCAAAACTGAAAGGCCGGGATGAACCTTGAAAAAGCCTTGGCTATCGCCACCGATGCGCACCGCCACCAAACGGACCGGTACTGCGCGCCCTATATGCTGCACGTGATGCGCGTGATGCTGCGCGGCAAAAACGACGACGAACGCATCGTCGGTCTGCTGCACGATGTGGTGGAAGACACGCCACTCACGCTCGACGATTTGCGCCGCGCGGGGTTTGCCGAGCCAGTACTGGCGGCGGTCAACTGCCTGACCCGCCCGGAAACCGAACCATACGGGGATTTCATTGAACGCATCAAAACCAACGGCTTGGCTATCCGTGTGAAAATCAATGATTTGGAAGACAACTTGGATATGCGCCGCATTCCCAGTGTCACCGCAGAAGACCTACCTCGCCTGAACAAATACCTCAAGGCATACCATGAACTGGTCGGGTTGATTTAATTCCGTGGCTCGTGTCTTCACGAGCCGCTTGCCCGGCCAATAACCAGCGGGTTTGGCACTTTGAAAACATACTATTTTGACCATGGACGAAAACAAATCCGTGACGCGTGAAGCCGAACATATCCTGAAAAAATGGAAAACCCTGCGTTCGGAAATGGTGTTTGACCACCGCTGGTACAAGGTGCGGCGCGACGAAGTGCAACTGCCCGATGGCCGCATCCTCGACGATTATTTCATCAGTGTGCGCCCCGAAGTGGCCTTGGTGTTCCCGATAACGGCTGATGGACAGGTGGTTATGGTGCGCCAGTACAAGCACGGGGCCGGAGAGGTTTTACTGGAACTGCCCGGCGGCATCATTGACCCCGATGATGCATCGGCCGAGGCGGCGGCCCTGCGCGAACTGCGTGAGGAAACCGGCTACACCAGCCAGAAACTCACCAAGCTGGCAACGCTCCACGACGACCCGACCAAAAACAACAACCGCTTCCATTTGTTCCTGGCCGAAGACGCTTACGTGGCGGGCGACCAGAAACTGGACCACACGGAGGATATTGCCATTGAGAAAATCCCGGTTGGCGAACTGAAATCCAAGGTTCTCAACGGTGAGATAAAAGTGGCCAACTCGCTGGCAATCATATTTTTGGCGTTGGAAAAATTGAGCCAAAACCCAAATCCAAACCTCACAGGTTTCAAAAACCTGTGAGGTTTGGGCTTTTTGAAAGCTGAAAGCCCCGTCTTTAGCGGGGATACTATTTTGCCATCCAAACCGGCCCGACGTGACTTTTGCCGACAAAGCCGTTTTTTATTTTCTCGGATTGCAGCCACCTTCGCAGCCGCTGCCCGGTTCGGTGGAAACCATGAATCCGTACCAGTCGGTTGACGTACAGTCGGTTGTGCGCGGTTTCTACCGCAAGTTTTTCGACGACAACGAGCCACGGACATTGGTGCTGGGCATAAATCCGGGACGTATGGGCGGCGGTACCACCGGAATTTCGTTTACCGATCCGGTGAATTTGCAAAACCACTGCGGCATTGCGCACCAAATGGCTCCCAAAACCGAATTGTCGAGCCGGTTCGTGTACCGCTGCATCGAGGCGTTTGGCGGCGCGGAAAAATTTTACGCGCATTTTTACATGGGTGCGCTGTATCCGCTGGCGTTGGTGAAAGACGGGAAAAATTACAATTATTACGACAATGCGGAGGTGTACGCGGCGTTGAAACCCGAAATCATGGACTCGCTGCAACGGCAGGCGGGTTTGGGCTCGAAAAAAGATACTATTTGCCTCGGACAAAAAAACCATGCGTACTTGAAATCGCTGAACCACGAAATGCGGCTTTTCGACAAGATACACGTGCTTGACCATCCGCGGTTCATCATGCAATACCGGAGCCGGCAAGTGGATGGATATGTGGACAAATACATGGACGCATTTGCGGCTTGCCTCCGGTAAAAAAACAATGCTGGCCTGTGTGCCGGAGTTGCCAAAACCTTGACCATCCTTTAAAATGAACATGAACGAAAATCCGGAGAAAGAACGCATCCAACGCACACCCGGCAACGACGGCTGGAAAAAATGGGGCCCGTACCTGTCTGAACGCCAGTGGGGTACAGTGCGCGAGGATTACAGTGCCGACGGTATGGCGTGGACGTATTTTACGTATGAGCACGCCATCAGCCGCACCTACCGCTGGGGCGAGGACGGCATTGGCGGCCTGTCGGACACGAAGCAGCGCATTTGTTTTGCGTGGGCATTCTGGAACGGCAACGACCCGTTTCTCAAGGAGCGGCTCTTTGGCGTGTCCAATCCGCAGGGCAACCACGGCGAGGATGTCAAGGAGCAGTATTACTACCTCGAAAATACGCCCACGCACTCATACATGAAAATGCTGTACAAATATCCGCAGCAGGCATTTCCGTACGCAAAACTGTTGGAACAGAACGCCCGGCGCACCCGCGAGGAGCCGGAGTTTGAACTGCTGGACACGGGTGTTTTCAACGACGATGAATATTTCGACATTTCCATTGAATACGCCAAAGCCTCAGAAGAAGACATCCTGATTCAAGTGACTGTATCCAACCGGGCCGCCCAAAAAGCCCGGCTTGATGTGCTGCCCACGCTTTGGTTCCGCAATGTCTGGTATTGGGGCAACGACGAGCAGGCCGCCGTGCCCAATGTGGCCGCCACGGGCCGCGATTATCTGGTAGCCGAACACGCGGAGGTGGGAAAATACTATCTTTTTTATGAGCAAAACCCCGTGCCGCCCCAGCCGCTGTTTTGCGAGAACGAAACCAACCGCCAGAAAATGTTCGGCCAGCCCAACAAGCGGCCTTATCCCAAAGACGGCATCAACGACCATGTGGTTTCGGGCGGCAAGGGCCAGTACGTCAATCCGCAGAAAACCGGAACCAAAGCCGCGCTGCACTACACACTGGAGTTTGCGCCGAAACAGGAAATCCGGTTGCGTTTCCGGCTCAGCAACCGCTACTTGGAAACGCCTTTCGTCAATTTCGATACACTTTTCAAAACGCGCCAAGCCGATGCCGATGCCTTTTATGCCGACTTGCAGCAGCACGTCCGCACGCCAGACCTGCGCCAAATACAGCGTCAGGCGTATGCCGGTATGCTGTGGAACAAGCAGTTTTTCAATTTCAACGTGGATCAGTGGCTCAAAGGCGACCCGGCCTCCGTGCCGCCGCCCACCAGCCGCCTGTACGGGCGCAATGCCGGTTGGCGGCATTTGCACAATTCCAACATCATTTCCATGCCCGACAAATGGGAATACCCGTGGTACGCGGCCTGGGATTTGGCGTTTCACTGCGTGCCGCTGGCCCGGCTCGACCCGGCGTTTGCCAAGCGTCAACTGATCCTGTTCCTGCGCGAATATTACATGCACCCCAACGGCCAGATTCCGGCCTACGAATGGAATTTATCGGATGTGAACCCGCCCGTCCACGCTTGGGGAACTTGGAAAGTGTATGAGATTGACAAGGAAATGAACGGCGGCCACGGCGACCGGCAGTTTCTGGCCACGGTTTTCCACAAGCTGCTCATGAATTTCACGTGGTGGGTGAACCAGAAAGACCGCGAGGGCAACAACCTGTTTGAAGGCGGGTTTTTGGGGCTGGACAATATCGGCGTGTTCGACCGCAGCCACCCGCTGCCCAACGGCGCGTACATTGAACAGGCCGACGGCAGCAGTTGGATGGCCATGTACAGCCTGAATATGTTGCGGATTGCCTTGGAACTGTCCGAATCCGATCCGAGCTACCAGGAAATGGCGTCCAAGTTTTTCGAGCATTTCCTGTTCATCTCCATGGCCATGCGCAACCTGAGCGACGAGGGGATTGACCTGTGGGATGCCGAGGATGAATTTTATTACGATATGCTCCATATGCCGGAGCATAACCAAAGCACGCTGCTGAAAGTCAGGTCGTTGGTGGGGCTGATTCCGATGTTTGCCGTGGAAGTGCTGACTCCGGAAATGATTGCCAAACTGCCCGATTTCACGCGGCGGCTGGAATGGGTGCTCAAAAACCGGCCCGATCTGGCGCGGCTCATTTCGCGGTGGCACGAGGCCGGGCGGGGCGAAAGCCGGATGTTGGCCTTGGTGCGCATACACCGCCTCAAGCGCACGCTCAAGCGGATGCTCGACGAATCGGAATTCCTGTCGGACTACGGCATCCGGTCGGCTTCCAAGCACCATCTCGAACATCCGTTTGTGATGCACCTGAATGGCAGCGAGAACCGGGTGCAGTACCTGCCCGGCGAGTCGGATTCGGGAATGTTCGGCGGCAATTCCAACTGGCGCGGCCCGGTCTGGTTTCCGGTCAATTACCTGATCATCGAGTCGCTGCTGAAATACTACGAATACTACGGCGACGAGATGACCGTGGAATACCCCACCGATTCGGGCAACTACCTGAACCTGAAGCAAGTGGCTGATGAACTGACCGCCCGCCTGATCCGCATTTTCGAGGTGGACGCGCAGGGCGAACGTCCGCTGCACGGCGGCAATGCCAAGCACAACCAGGATCCGCATTTCAAGGACCACATCCTGTTCTACGAGTATTTCCACGGCGACAATGGGCGCGGCATGGGAGCCAGCCACCAAACCGGCTGGACCGGCCTGATCACCGACCTGATAGACCGCCACGAAATGGCGCAAGCCCAAAAGAAGCAAGTTGCCGGCGAGGTTGCGTTGGCGAAATAACCGGCCCGGCAAAACATTTTGAAAATAGTATTTCTGCCTGTCCGGCAGGCAGGTTTCAAAAAGCTGAAACCCGACTCGCCCGTGCGAACGCGACAGCGTTCGCACGGGCGAGTCGGAGACTACCGGCATACAAGTGCTTAGTCAAAAGACTACGCACAACTGGATGGAAAAAGCCCCTCCCTTGTGGGGAGGGGTTGGGGTGGGGTTTTTTCGGGCGGGTTTAGCCTTTCCAAAACATACTATTTCGGGCCGCCCTCAGAACAGCCACACTTTTTGCAGCAGCACCAACGCAATACCCGCCACGGCTCCCGAAAGCACCAGGTTCCAGTCGCGGCGGCTGACGTTGAAAAACCGCGCAAACACGTAGGCAAGCGTCACAAAAACGCCCACAATCAGCAACTGCCCCAGTTCCAGACCTATATTGAAGGCCAGTAGCGGCTGGAAAATGCTCCCTTCCCGTCCCAGCAGGCTTCGCAGGTAATTGGAAAAGCCCAGCCCGTGGATCAAGCCGAAACCCACCGCGAACGCGTAGCGCAAGTATTGCGGACGCGCCGATTTCACCGTTGATTTCAAGGTTTTCGCCGACGGTTCCGGATACTTTTGGAACAGGTTGGCGATGGCCGTCATGAAAATAGTGACCGGAATCAGGAACTCCACCACATCGGCGCGGTAACTGAACCATTGCAGCGTGGCCAAGGCCAGCGTGATGGAGTGCCCGATGGTGAAGGCGGTCACCAGCACCAGAATGCGCCGCCAGTCTTGCAACTGGTACACGGCGCACAGCGCAACAATGAACAGGATGTGGTCGTAGGCGTTGGCATCGGTGATGTGTTCAAAACCGAGTCGGAGGAACGCTTGGAATTCGGTCATGTGTGGAATGCTGGGTCGTTGCCGCTATTGGCGGCGGTTGCGGATTAATCTTCGGCAAGGCGGCTTTTTGCCCCCCAAAAGGTACAATTAAATCGCGTTTTTTGTTACATGGTCAGGAAAAGGCGCATAACAGGCCGCCTTTCGGGGTTGTGGCGGTTGCATTTGTCGCGGAGTGTCGGAAATTTGCTTTCCTTTGTTTAACCCCTGATTTTCAAAGTCTTGGAAACAGGAAACGCGGAGGTTGGCGGCCGATTTTTACCCCGGCGGCAAAATGGACAGCAGCGATTTCCTGTGTGCGGTAATGACCTGATGAATATGAAAAAATACCTTTCCTGCGTATTGGCAATCGGCCTGCTTTGTTCTGCCCACGCGTATGCCGACCGCGTGAAAGCCGCGTTGGGGAAACTGGAAAAGAACCAGCCGCACGAGGCTCGCATCCGTTTGGATAAGGCATTGCGCAAAAACCCGGACAATGCCGGTGCCCAGTACGTGTACGCCCTGTATTTTTTGCAACGGTATGCGTCGGCAACCGCGCCGTTGGCGGCCTCACTCCAAGCAGACGGTGGCGCGGCCGTTGGCAGCTTTGCCCAGCACCGGGCGGTTTCTGGTGCGTTGGCAGCCGGTAAAAATAGTATCCCCGCTAAAGACGGGGCTTTCAGCTTTCCGACTGCAGAAACCTGCCTCGATTCGGCGTACGCGCATATTCTGGCGGCGGCGGCGGATTACCCGCAATCGGAGCGGGCGGCTTTGAAACGCTGGCGCAAATGGGGCATTGACTCGGCGGCCATCCAGTCGCAAAAGGTTTTGATTGACAGCCTGGCCTTTGCGGAAGCTCTGCTCAAACACACGGTGGCGGCCTACCAGTCGTTTACAGTCCGGTTCCCGACGGCGGCCCAGAAAAATCCCGCCATTGAAAACCGCAACGCACTGGCTTTCAGCGAAGCGGCCCGCACCAACACTTACAAAAGCTACAAGCATTTTCTGGAAACTTATCCCGATGCCCGCCAAGCCCGCGAAGCCGAGGAACTCTACGAATTGCTGTTGTTTGAGTTCATGACGCAAGACGATGACTTGGCGGTATACGGCAAATTCCTGGAGATATACCCGCAAAGCACGTATGCCAAGGAAGCCGAACGGCGCATCTACGAACTGTCTACGGTGGCGCACAGCCGCCAAGCCTACCGCAATTTCATTGATAATTATCCGCGCAATCCGTTCGTTTCGCAGGCGTGGCACTGGATATATTCGCTTTACCGGCAGGAAGGCAACCCGGCGGAAAACTTTTTGGAGAAGTATCCTGATTTCTTCGATAAAAATTACATCCGCAAACACATCGAGACCGAACCGCTCGCTTACTTTCCGGTCTATGACCAAGCCAAAAACCGGTATGGCTTCACCGATGCCAACGGCACGCTGCAAGTGGAGGCTATTTACGATTCGGTGGCTGCCAATTATTTCTGCGATGGCGTGCAGCAAAATAGTATCCTGGTGTATCGCCAAACCCAACTTGGCGCGATTGACAAGGCGGGCCGCGAGATTACGGGTTTCGGCTGCGAATCAATAGAAAAACTGGAAGGCGACCTGCTGCTGGTGAAAAAAGACGGCAAGGCGGGCGTGTGGCACACGGCCGGTTTTGCGGTGCTGCCCGCACAATACGACTCCATTGCGGTACTCAATGAGTCTTTTCTGCTCGTTAAGCAGGAATCGGGTTACGGCCTGGCCAACTTTTTTGGCGGCGAGGTGACGAATGCCGAATTTCAGGAAATCAAGAACCTCGAAGACGGGCTGCTGGCTTTGCGGCGCAACAACCGGTTTGCGCTGGTGCAGAGTGCCGATTTGCTGCGCAAACAAAAGCCCGCCCTGCAATTTCTCTACGACAGCGTGGAATGGCTTAAAAAAGACGCGCTGCAAGTGAAAATAGGCAGTTACATGGGCATTGTCAACCCGCAGTTGCAAACCATTGTCACGCCTTCCGAAGCGCAAATCAGGGCTTTGCCCGTGGGTTGGGAAACCCAGGAGGGCGGCTACCGCAAACTGATTGATGCCAAAGGCAGACTCTTGGCCGACAGCTTGGATCAGGTTGTGGCCAACAATTCATTTTATGCCGTGCGCCGCCACGACAAGTGGGCAATCTGGAAAAACAGCATTTCGCCGCGCCTCAAATTCGACTACGACACCGCCATGCTGCTGGGCCAGGAGGGTTTTGCCATTCTGAAAGGTACTATTTTCTACGCCTTCTTTGCGCCGGATGTTTTCCTGAAAGTGGGCAACTACCGGAAAATAAGCCTGTTGCGCTTGGACGACCAGCCCGCCCGTTTTTGGCTGCTGGTGGAAAACGATTCGGGCAGGCAGGGCTTGCTTTCGCAGCGCGGACAACTGGTGCTGCCCGCCAAATACGACAAGATCACGGTCTGGACTCCCGACCTGATTGCCGTGCAGCAAAACGGCAAAACCGGTGTGGTGGACGGCAACGGCAAAACCGTGCTGCCGCTGGCGTACAATGCGCTGGACTACAAGCAAGGCTTCATCAACACGCTCAAGAACGGCAAATTCGGCTTGCTGCATCTGTCGCGCGCGATTGAGATTGCGCCGCAGTACGAGAAACTCGTGCGTCCGTATGCCGAAAATTCGCTGCTGTTCGTGGCCGCCAAAAACGGCAGGTACGGCTTGATCACCGCCGACAATGCCCCCGCATCGGAATTTGTGTTCGATGAAATCAGATATTGGCAGTTTGGCGTGGCCTTGGTGCGCCAGAACGAAACCTGGAGCCTGTATGATATTGCCAGCCGCAAGGCCATGCAGCCGATGGCCGATGTCAAATACATCCGCGAAGATGACAAGGAGATTATTGTCAGGATGTACGCCAACAAGCAATACGGCGTGCTGAGCAATACGCGCGGTGTGGTTGTGGAAGCCGAATACGACGACCTGCGCAATGTCGGCACGGTTGAAATCCCGTTTTACCTCGCCGAAAAACACATGGCCGATGCCGACCTGTACGCCGTGTTTTACATGGATCGCAACGGCAAGAAAGTCCGCAAGCAACTCTTCGACGAGCAACGCTACGAACGCGTGGTGTGCGAATAGCCCGCAGTCAACAGTCAACGGAAAAAAGCGGCGGGTTTGGGGTTTTTCAACGATACTATTTTGCGTTGGACTCAAGCGGGGACGCTTGAACTGGCTTTTGGCTGTCCGTGTGTTTTTTGTTACCTTTATCTACACGAAAACCAATTGACTGCTCATGGGACTGCAATATATCTCTGACCGGAAAGGCAGGAAAACCGCTGTCATACTGCCCATCAAGGAGTACCAAAAAATGCAGCAGGAACTCGATGACCTGCATTGCACCGTT
>JAYWIH010000050.1:0-63977 GCA_043789005.1 Sphingobacteriales bacterium | reverse complement strand
CGGCGTGTTGCCGCACCAGTTCTTGGGTTTTGCCCTTGATTTGGTCTACGTTGGCAATCATGTTTTCAATCGTGCCGAACTGAGCGATGAGTTTTTCGGCCGTTTTGCCGCCCACACCCGGAATGCCCGGAATATTGTCCGAAGCATCGCCTTGCAAGCCGAGTATCTCCACCACCTGATCCACGCGCTGCACGCCCCAACGCTCCAAAACCTGCGGTATGCCCATGATTTCCACATCGTTGCCCATGAACGCGGGCTTGTACAAATACACGTGTTCCTGCACCAATTGGCCGTAATCCTTGTCGGGAGTCATCATGAACACCTCGAAATCCTCGCGGGCGGCGCGGGTGGCAATGGTGCCAATAATGTCGTCGGCCTCAAAACCTTCCATCACAAGCACCGGGATGTTCATGGCTTGGAGCAGTTTTTTGGTGTAGGGGATGGCAATGGAAATATCTTCGGGTTGGGCCTGCCGCTGGGCCTTGTAAGCCTTGTAGGCCACATGGCGGAAGGTGGGGGCCGCCGTGTCGTAGGCCACGGCAATATGGGTGGGCCGCTCCTTGCGCAGCACGTCAAGCAACGTATTGGTGAAACCCAGGATGGAACCGGTATTGAGGCCGTTGGAAGTGATGCGCGGGTTCTTGCTGAACGCAAAATGTGCCCGGTAAATCAACGCCAGCGCGTCAAGCAGGAAAAGTTTCTTTTGTGGCTGTGGCATGGATCGGTGATCGGAAATTCGGTTTCAGTGAAGTTGGTGCGTTGCATAACGTGCGGTGGTGCGCTTCGCGAAGTCGGAGACCTCGCAGAACGGCTTTGCGCCACACGTACGCCCCAAATTTAACCGTTATCTTCGTCCGAAAAGTGGTTTTCCCCGGTCTGGCAAAAATAGTATCTTTTTTGTGCCGCAAATCCGGCGTGCCAGTTGTTGGCGGTGGGTTTGTGCTTTTTCAACTATACTATTTTCCGGGATGGATTTTTTCCGCTGTCCGCCCACTTTTGATTTGTCCGGCAAAAGATAAACCGCCATTTTTACCGCACAAACCCGGATTGCACTTTTTAACCAGCCCCAACCTAAAAACCAAATCTCATGCGTCCACTGCTTTTATTATTGATTTCATTGCTGGGCTTTTCCGGTTGCACATATCACCGGCAGGTAGATGTTGTTCAATCCGTTGCGCAGGAATCGCCTTCTGGCAAAACCGCCGCCAGCCGCTTGCCCGCACAGGCACAGACCTCGCTTGCCGAAACCGGCCAGTCGCCAAGCCATTTCAGTGCCGCCGAAATCCTGAACACCGAAGCCAAGGCCACCCCGAAACCCACCGATGCATTGGCCAGCAACCGCCAAAAAACCGTTGCCTCGGCACTGAAAACTTCCGTGGCCCTGCCCAAAATCATGCTTAAGGCGGTGCAGAATAAAATCAAAAAGATTGAGAAAAAACGCCGTCCGCAAGGCGGTGGCGAGATTCTGGGGTTGAGTCCGGTGCTGTTTTTTGCGTTGCTGGCGGCTTTGGTGGGCATTGTGCTGCTGTTTGTGACCGGCAAATCGCAGTTTTTCTCCATTCTGACGCTGGTACTGCTCATTGGCGGGTTGCTCACGGCCGTAGCCGCGTTTCTGGAGATTATCTGAAATAAGCCTTTTTTCATATCCGTTAAAGCCTTGGAACGGCGCGTCCACGAAAATGCGGGTCAAAATTTCGTCATTTGCCAAACCCCATGTCGCAAATATCCGAATTCGGCAATATCCTGATTTTCATTGTCGGGGCCATCGTGTTTTTCATGGCTGCCATGCTCACCGCGCGGCTGCTACGCGCCAACCGCCCGAACGTGGAGAAACTGACCACCTACGAATCGGGCGAGGATGCGGTGGGCGGCGCGTGGAGCCGCTTCAACGTGCGTTTCTACATCGTCGCGCTGGTGTTCGTGTTGTTCGATGTGGAAATCGTGTTCCTTTTTCCGTGGGCCGCCGTCTATGGCGACCGCCAGTTGAACGCCGCCACTAATGGCCTGTGGAGCTGGTTCACGCTGGTGGAAATGTTCGTGTTCGTGGCCGTTCTGGCTTTGGGCTTGGCCTACGCGTGGGTCAAAGGCCACTTGGACTGGGTGAAACCGGAACAAAAACCGGCGGAATTCAAATCGAAAATCCCGGAATCGCTGTACGGACAAGTGAATGCGAAATATGCGGATAGTCCACCGACGACGATACAGCAATTTTAAACAGAACCAGATAATTTGAAACATTGCCGTTATTTTGAGGCATCCTGTAAAATACTTGGTTTCATACTTAACCAAATCTGATTTCTATGGTCACAGGTAAAAGCCAAAACAACTGCCTCTATTTTTGAACCCACAGGTGGATACATATCCGCCGACATAACATCTTCATCTAAAAAATCGGTTATTTGAACAAGCCCTTTGCAGACGGGGTGACCTATATCTGTAAATATTCCGAATGGGGCATGATATTCAACTTTACCTGTGATTTTTGAACCTATCGGGTAAATCTTTTCTATTTCGATCCAATCTATTTTCTCATTCATGATAATTTGTCAATATGGCGTTGAGAATCGTGGATAGGCATCCAAAGTAAGAAACATCTCATTCAATATGACAACTGACGGTTCACAGTCCGCAGTAATGCAGAGCCAAAGCATACCATAGCTGCACGTCACCCCAAAATAGTATCTTCTGAAAAGGCCAAACCTCCTTTTTTCCGTGAACCATGGACTGTCGTCTGCGGGTTTCACTGTTCCAAAAGATACTATTTCCCGCTATGCAACCACACCCGTTCCGTCTTCTATGGCCACGGTGTAGGTTTTCAAATCCAGCCCCATCGCAATCTTGTACGCCTTGTACAGCCTCGCCGACAGGTCGTCCACGGCATCGGCTTTCACCAAGTTAATGGTGCAGCCGCCGAAGCCGCCGCCCATCATCCTGGCTCCCAGCACGCTTTCCTCAGTTTTGGTAAAGGCGGCCAGGTAATCGAGTTCGGCGCAACTGACCTCATACATATCGCGCAGGCCGTTGTGCGAGCTGTACATCCGCTGCCCGAACCGCCTCAGGTCGCCTTGCTCCAAATCATCGCAGGCGGCCAGCACGCGCTGGTTTTCCTGCACCACGTACAGGCAGCGCACAAACACCAGCGGGTCAAACTGGCGTTGGTGCAGCAGCAGCATCTCTTCCGTCACGTCGCGCAGGCTTTCCACGTGCGGCTCCAAGGTGCGCAGCAGCCGCACGCCTTCCTCGCATTCCTGCCGCCGCGTGTTGTAGGCCGTGGAAGCCAGCGAATGCTTTACGCCCGTGTTGAACAAGACAAGCTTGTAGCCGTCCAGTTGCAGCGGGAAGTAACTGTATTCCAGCGAACGGCAGTCCAGCCGGATCACTTGGTCTTTCTTGCCAAACGCGCTGGCAAACATATCCATGATGCCGCATTGCAGCCCCACAAACTCGTTTTCGGCCCGCTGCGCCAGTTTCACCAGCGCCAGCCGGTCCAGTTCGAAGCCGAACAACTGGCTCAATCCCCAACCGGTGGCGCATTCCAGTGCGGCCGAAGACGACATTCCGGCTCCGAACGGCACATCGCCGCTAATCACGCAGTTGAACGGCGGTATTTGAAAACCCAGCCGCTGCAACTGCTGCACCACGCCCAGCAGGTAGTTGGGCCAGCCTTTGCCGGAGTGCTGCAAATCATTGAGTTGAGCGGTGTGCGTTTCGTTGAAGTCGGCGGCAAACCAGTGGCAGTCGGCATCGTGGCTGGCCGACAGGGCCACGTAAACGGCCTTGTCGGTGGCGGCGGGCAGCACAAAGCCGTTGTTGTAGTCGGTGTGTTCGCCAATCAGGTTTATGCGGCCCGGCGAACGGACTACCAGCGGTTTTTGCTGGAAACGTTCTTCAAAAAGCCGGCTGATGTTGTCGGTCATGTGCATATTGCCAATTCAAACTGGTGAGATTCAGGACAAAAGGTTTGCGGTGCGGGAGGCCGGAAAAAAACAGTATCCGCCAGAAATGCCAAACCGACCTTTGCCGTCAAGGTACGCAAACGTAAACGCGTTCGGGTGGTTTCACAACAATTTTCACTATTTGCCGCTGTAAATGTTATGCCAATGTTTTTATCCTTGATTTTTAGGTCATTTTAAGATTATATTTGGATTTGCAGCCGACCACCAATCACGGTAAGCCATGCCCATTTCTACCAACCCCGAATCTTTTGCTGCCGTCAAGGTGGGTTTCGCTTCGCAGCGCGACTGTTTCTACGCGTTTAGCAACGCCGAACGCAACACCACCGCCGCCCTCGAAAACTACGTGCTGCGCGACATGGTCGCCCGGCGCAGCGGTGTGGTCATTGGCTGCCGCGAGTCGTTTCTGGCGGCGCACGTGTCCAAGTTTTTCCCCACGGTGTTTGCCGTTGAGGAAAATGCCGCATTCCTCTCAGACGTGATTGCCAGGCAGCCGGAAATAGTGGGTTGCCAGATTGAGCCGGACGATTTTAAAATCAGCGAGCCAGCCGACCTGATATTGGTGGCCCACCTGATGCAGTCGTTGGGCAATTGGCTGGAAACACCCGCCGAACGCAACCACCAGCGGTTGGCCTTCCTGAACCACTACTACGGCGCGCTGGCCGAAGACGGCGCGGTGGTGCTGCTCCGAAACCGCCCGCAAAACAACTACCGGCGCGTAATGGAATACATTTCCGTTGCGCCCTCCGACGAGTTGCAGGACTTGTACGGACAGATAAACCAACAGTTCTCGCCTGAATATTACCTGTTTCCGGTGGAAATCAACACGCAGAACGCCGAAGACATGGTGCTGGCACTGAGCTACCTGATGAAAAACGAAGGTGCCGACGAAAACGACAGCCCCGAAAAAACCGCCCAATTGCACATCTATGCGCAAACCTTGCAGAACCTGGACGGCAACTACTACTTCAACTACGAAGGCGAGATGGTGGTTTTCCGCAAAAGAACCGTATAGGTGGGTTTGGGCTTTTTGAAACATACTATTTTGGGCGGCGTGGCCGGGCAGGTTTGGGCATCGCAAAAGATACTATTTCAAAGCCATCCCCGCGCAAAAAGGCATTCGTCATATCCGCAGCGAAAAATGCTGCTTAGGCTGGCTCTGGCGGAAAAAAACCAGGCCGAAATAAAACAAGTCAACCGTCATCGTGACGGACGGGTGCGCTTGGATGGCCTGCCAAGCCGTCCGCATTTCGGCAGACCAATATATGTCATCGAACACGAAAACCGATTCCGGGTGCGCCTGCGCAAGGCACTGTTCAAAGTAGCGCAGCGTCGGCTCAAGGCGGTGGTTGGCATCGAAAAAGACAAAATCGAGTTTTTCAACATTTGCCAGCGTTTCGGGCAGCGTTTGGTCAATGTTTCCGGCCACCGGAATGATGTTGGAAAGGCCGAACTCGCTGAAACGCCGCCGCGCAATTTCCAAACTCCCCTCATCGCCTTCAAACGTGAACACCCGCGTCTGCCGGTTGGCGTGCGCCAGGTAAATCGTGGTGGTGCCGAGCGAAGTGCCCAAATCCAGAATGGTTTGCGGCTGGAAATGATGGGCCAGCCGGAAAAGCAACTGCGCCAATGCCGGCGATTTTTCGGAATGCCGGGCAATGTCGCGCACCTTGCGTTGGTGCGAGGCCGACCGGCGCGAACCGGCCCCCAAGTCGGTGATCTCCAGCACTTCAGTTGAACGCAGCAAGTCGAGCCGCGAATCCTCAATCGTTTCGTAGCAATAATACAACCGCCGGTTGCGGATGACCTGCGTGTATAGCTGGAAAACGAACGGCGAGTGGAGGCCGTGCGCATTGCCGGACCGGAGCCAGAAACGGAGGTAGGAGAGCAGCAAAAGCGATAGTGGTTTGCACAAAGATACGGGCAAATCCTTCAGAAAAAATTCGCGGGATATGGCCGGTAATCCACGGCGAAAAGCGGGTTTGGCGGTTTGGGAAGATACTGTTTTACCATCCTGCCGCAAGTTTAGCGAAGCGTAAGTGACAAATCTATGAGCAAAAAATTTATTGTTTTTTGGGTATTGGTATTAACAGGTTTATTAATGATGTATCCGATTTTTGTATACATAGCATCGTCGTATTTAAATATCAAGAATCTGCCTTTGTTACCCTATCATTATAAAATACAAGTCTATTACAGCTCACCGTTTTTACTGGTTGCGGGCATCATTATCATCTCACTTTCAAAGAAGTACAAAATAGGTCTGGTTTTCATAAGTATTGGGATATTCTGGCTATCCACTATAATATGTGAAATATTTACAAAATAGCTTGAGCCGCAATGTGGCGGGAGAGCCAAGCCGAAAACACCAAGCCCTTGCCGTAAAAGGCAGGGGTTTGGTGTTTTGTGGGGAAACTATTTTGCAAGCAAGCACAACGCCAGCGTATTGCGCCCACCCAGCAGGGTCAGAAACTATATGCGAGTGCCGGGAAAGTGTCGGTGAGGACGGGCGACCTTTGGAAGAAACATTTCGGGTGCGCCGGGAAACGGGGCTGATAGCTTGGGATGCCCCCTTTTTTGGGGAGTGCGCGCAGGCTGGCGGGTTAGTTCGCCTCAGTTCAACCGGAACGGCACGACCATCGTGAACTCGGGAATGCGGACGCGGAACTGCTTGCCGTCCACGATGCGTTCCATCAGGTAGTTGCCTTTCATCTTGCCGATGCTGCTTTTCAGGTTGCAGCCCGACACGTACTGGTGGGTTTCGCCCGGCTCCAACACGGGTTGCAACCCCACCACGCCTTCGCCCTCCACCTCACGGATGATGCTGTTGGCATCGTGGATGTACCAGTGGCGGCGCAAAAGCTGCACCGTGTATTCGCTGCAATTCTCAATGCTGATTTTATACGTGAACACGTAATGATCCTGGGTCGGGCTGGAATATTCCTGCTGGTATTCTGTTGCCACAGTCACTTTCACGCCTTCCGTTATTTCGGTTGTCATAGCCGCGTGGTTTGATTGGTATCGTAAAGCCGGTTCAATATACGCATAGTTTTTTATTTCCGTACAAGCCCCGGTGTCAAAAAATTCGTGCGGAGGCAATGCCGGCCCGTTGGCTATTCGTGGTTAGTTTCCTATGTTTGTGTTGGCAATGCCCGGCTTTTGCCAGCCATCCACACTCCCGTCATCTCACAATCCCGCTATCATGGACGTAAAGATCGAGCAATCCTGGAAGGAACATTTGCATGGCGAATTTGAAAAGCCATACTTCGCGCAACTCATCGGTTTTGTCAAGCAGGAATACGCAACGCAGGCAATATACCCGCCCGGCAACCGGATTTTCCAAGCATTCGATGCTTGTCCGTTTGATAAAACGAATGTGGTGATTTTGGGGCAGGATCCGTACCACGGGGCTGGACAAGCCCACGGATTGTCTTTTTCGGTGAATGACGGCGTACCCGTGCCGCCCTCGCTCCAGAATATCTACAAGGAAATCAGGGACGACTTGGGCAAGCCCGTGCCAAAATCCGGCGACTTGGCGCGTTGGGCGCGGCAGGGCGTGCTGCTGCTTAACGCCACGCTTACCGTGCGGGCCAACACGGCTGGCTCGCACCAGAAAAAAGGCTGGGAGGAATTCACGGATGCCGCCATCAAAGCCGTTTCAGACCAGCGCGAACACGTGGTATTCATGCTCTGGGGGGCTTACGCGCAAAAAAAGGGAGCCATCATTGACGGTACAAGACACTTGGTGCTCAAGGCCGCGCACCCGTCGCCGTTTGCCGCCGACAAGGGTTTTTTCGGTTGCAAGCACTTCAGCCAAGCCAACGCTTACTTGAGCCAACACGGACTGCCGGAAATAGGGTGGTGAAATGGCACTGTTTTTGAAAGGTGGCGGTAGCGACCGGTAATGCGGAATTCAAGCACGACACCGGAAAACAGCCAAACCAACACACTTGAACCAACACAAACGCAACCCACCCATGAAGCACCCGGATTTTGCCGCCGCCGCGCGTTTTTTCAGCAATTACCGCTACCGGCTGTTTGCGGTGGGGCTGCTGTTTCTGTATGGTTGCGAACTTACCAACGAGGAGGTGCTCAATTCGCGGGCGGCTTTTGTGGGCAGTTTCAGCGTGAACCAGACGTGCCGGGGAGCCAATAGCTCAACCGACAGGTACACGCTGCGTATCAGCCAAGGCAGCGGCGGCAACACGATTATACTGGAAAACATGGCACCTTTCGCCACCAAAATCGTGGCCACGGTGGCTGGCAACACATTGACCATCAGTCCGCAGAATGTGGCGTTTTCGGGACTTGCCCGGCAGACCACGGTCTCTGGATCGGGCACGCTGACCGACGGCAGTGTGCTGGAAATAGATTTCGACTACGACTTTGGCGGCAACAACAGTTGCGGTGCCACCGGCTTCAAACTATAAAAATCATACCGTTGACTGGCAAGGGGAAATTCTTGCCCAATCCGGGGAGGGGTTTCGGCTTTTGAAAAGATACTGTTTTCCCTTCCTTTACAGGCTAATCAGGATTTACTTGGCTGTGCAGTCAGTCGCGGTAGTCTTTCACATCTGGGTCGGGGGCAGCTTTCATTTTCTTCATGCGTTTGCGAACCGATTCCTTGGCGGGAACCAGAAAAAGCCCCATTCCTACTTTCCGCTGGCCCAAATGATCAAACTTGCGGTCGTCAGATGGGTAGTTTACCACGCCCGTCGGGGTTTTGCCGCGCAGCCAAAGTGTCACCGAACCGCCGCCATCCATGTTGATGGCATCCGTGGCCGGATAATAGCGGCTGATGAAGTCGGTCAGTTGCTCGGCATTGATTCCCGCCGCTTCCTTGGCACGGCCATCCACGGCTATCCACAACAGGTGGTTGTCGCTGGTCAGGGCATAGGCCACCCTTGCGCCCTTCCCGCCCTGGTGCCGTTCGGGATTTTCGCGTTCCACGCCTGTGGTGTCCAAATTCTTGTTTTTCACAAAAAATTTCCCTTCCGGCTCGCCGTTCAAGATCAATACCGGCGCACTGCTGACCGCATTGGCTTCGGGCAGGCTTTCGTAGGCCGCCTTGTCGCCCTTGATGATGCGGAACGATTTCTCACCCGTCTGCACAAATGCGCCCTGGTGTTTCCAATGGCGCACATGGCCGGGCGGCACAGTGATTGTCTGGTCCGGTTTTCCGTTCGATTTGTGGAACGAGACATGGCCGCCATCCTTCAGGTTCTCGAAATAGCCGCTGTTGATGGCCGCCACCGCCCCCATGGTGTCGGCCACAAAGCCGATGGTGTTGCGCTGCCCCGGCGCATTGAACCAGCCGAAACGGAACCGCACGGGAGCCTTGCGCAGGTCAATGTCAACCACGTTGATGCTTTGGTTGCTTTGCAGTGTTTGGTCATAACCGAGCCAGGCGTACCACCGGATGCCTTTGGCGATCTTTTCACGCGTCGCCTTACCGTCAGCAAACCGCTCCGCGCTGATTTTCCTGTAGGCGGCCACATACCGGTTCGGGGCGCAGGCCAGCAACTGCATGAGCAGCAGGCATGAAAGGATTTTTTTCATGGGAGCGGGTTTGGCCCTTCAAAAAGATACTATTTCAAAACCGCATACCATTCAGTAGCCCGGATTTTGGGGGAAACCGGCGGCGTTGTTCATTACGTCCACTTCCGATTGCGGCACCGGATAGAGCAGGCGGGTTTCGGGTACGGCAATCCCCACTTTCAGTAAGGCTGCCACTGCCGTACCCGTGCGGACCAGGTCAAACCAGCGGTGGTTTTCCAAGGCCAGTTCCAAACGCCGTTCCTGGTAAACGGCCTCGCGGAAACTTGCCTGGCCGGACAGGTCGGCGGCGGTCAGGGCACTGATGCCCGCCCGTCCGCGCACTTGGTTCAGCACGGTGAAGGCTTCGCCGGTGGCAGCGTAGGCTTCCTCGTTCAGGGCCTCGGCATACATGAGCAGCACATCGGCGTAGCGCAGCACGATAAAATCATTGCCCACGTCGTTTCCGCCCGATATCTGGTCAAAGTATTTACGGGGCACTCGCTGGGCACTGCCCGCCAGCGGAGCGGTTTCGACAAGGGCCAGCCGTTTGTCTTGCGCGGTGTAGGCCGCCAGCAGGCTGGATTCAATCACGTTCAAGCCCACGTTGCTGAAATACACGCCGTGCCCTTCGCCAACGCCGCCCTTCCGGTATTTGACCGCAAAAATGATTTCCTGGTTGTTCTTGTTGGTGACGCTGAACACATTGGCCGGGTCGGGCAGCAATACGTACGTTTTGGCATCAACCACTTCCTTGAGAATGGTCTTGGCCGGGGTAAATTTCTTCTGGGTCAGGTACACTTTTCCCAGCAGGGATTTGGCTGCCCCGGATGTGGCACGGCCCGCATCGGCGGCGGGGTAGGTGGCGGGCAGGTTTTGGGCGGCAAACTGCAAATCGGCCTCAATGGCGGCGTACACTTTGGCCACCTCGTCGCGCACGGTCTGCTTGGACTCCTGTACGGAAATGGGCGTGAGCACCAGCGGAACCCGGCCCCAAAGCCGCACCAGATTGAAATAAGACAAAGCCCGTACAAAGCTGGCCTCGCCCTTGTAGCGGCTTTTCAACTTGTCGTCCATGGTGATGGCATCAATGCGGCTCAGGATTTCGTTGCAGCGGTAAATGCCGCTGTACAACCCGCCCCACGAGCCACTCAAGAAACTGTTGGTCGGGATTTCCTTGAGCCGGTCAATGTCATAACGGATGCCCGCATTCTGCGACGGGTCGTTGTCCACCACATTGTCGGCGCGGTATTCCATCAAAGCGGTGAAGTCCGAGCCGTACTGCTCGTTTTTCTGCAATGATCCGTACGTGGCATTCACCGCCACGGCAATGTCGTTGGCATTGGTGTAAAAGTTGGGAACGTTGGTTTCGGATATGGGCGTGAGTTCCAGAAAATCCTTGCCGCAGGCGTTGAGCAGCAAGGCGGCGGCGATGAGAAGGGTGAGTCGGTTTTTCATGAGGTAATCGGGATGTATGGACAGTGGGGTTTGGGCTTTTGAAAAGATACTATTTCCGTGGCAATTGCCGGGACTTCCAATGGCTGCAACCAAACGGAAATCCCGACTTGGCGCATGACACGCTAAAACGCAACGTTCAAACCCAGCGTGTACGTGCGTGCCAACGGATAGGAAGCGTAGTCTTCGCCGGGGGTGAGGGCACTGTCCGGCCGGCCGCTGGTTTCCGGGTTGTAGGCCGTGTACTTGGTGAAGGTGAACGGGTTTTGCACTGTGGCGTACACTCTGGCACGGCTCAGCTTGACCCGGCTGGTCAGCGTTTCCGGAAAAGTGTAGCCCACCGTGATGTTGCGGATGCGCATATACGAGCCGTCTTCCACGTGCCACGACGAGATTTCACCATTGCGGCCCGTGGCAAAGCGGTTGGCGCGGTTGGTTTGGCCGTCGCCCACGTCGGTTGGCGAACGCCAGCGCACAGCAGCCTTTTCAAGGTTGTTGAAGTTGCCCTCAATATTGTAGCCATACCGCCGGAAGAGGTTCAGCACTTCGTTGCCCTGCACGCCCTGCAAGGCAAAATTCAGGTCAATGCCCTTATACTCAAGCGTTGCCGAGGCACCATAAATGAAGTCGGGCAGGGAGTTGCCCACAATTGTCCGGTCGTTGGCATCCAGCACCCGGTCGCCATTCACGTCGGCAAACTTGAAATCGCCCACCCGCGATTCCGGGAAACGCGGCGAGTTGGCAAGGTCTTCGGCATTCAGGTAAACTCCCGCCTGCCGCAGCAAATAATACGAACCGATGGGCTGCCCAATCTGGGTTATGTAGCGCGCACTGCCCACGCCGCCCGTGGCGATAATTGGCGCACCAGACGCGTCCAAGGCTTTCACGCGGTTACGGTTGGCGGCAAGGTTGGCATTGACGGTAATGTTCAGGTCGCCGATTTTTTGGCGGGCCGTGAGGGCGAATTCTATTCCTTGGTTGTTCACCTTGCCAATGTTTTGGAGCTGGGTCGCAAAACCCGAAGCCCTCGGTACCGGCACATTCAGCAGCAAATCGGAGGTGTTGCTGTTGTAGTAGTCAATTTCCAGAAACAGCGCGTTTTTCAGCAATCCTATCTCCAAGCCCACATCCAGCATGGCCGATTTTTCCCAGCGCAAGTCAGGGTTGGCCGCCGTGGAGGGAGCCAGTCCGCTGGTCACCGTCTCGTTGCCGAAAACATAATTGTCGGCACCCACCAATGCGATGGAGCCGTAATTGGGAATCTGGAAGTTGCCGGTGAAGCCGTAGCTGCCGCGCAGTTTCAAGTCGCTCAGGAAAGTGATGCCCTGCATGAAAGGCTCATCGGCCACGCGCCAACCGGCGGAGAACGAAGGGAAATAACCCCATTTGTTATTGGCTCCGAAGCGCGAGGAACCATCGGCACGCACCGCCGCCGAAAACAGGTATTTGCCCTTGAAATCATACTGCACCCGGCTCAGGTACGAAAGCAGCGACCATTCCTCGGCCCGCGAGCCGCCCAGCGTCACTTGCCCGGCGTTCAGGGTTTGCACCAGGTCGTTGGGGTAGTTGTTGGCGGTGAGCGTGTTGTTCTCGCGGCGTTCCTTTTGCGAGGTGAAACCCGCCAAGGCAGTGATCCGGTGTTCGCCAAAGGTTTTGCTGTAGGCAAGCGTATGTTCCACAAGCCAGTTGACGTACGTGTCGGTGCGCGAAATGCCTACCGGAATGGATGGCGACAGCCGGTCGCGGTTGGGCAGGCTGGACGGGCGGAAATAATCGCGCCGAAAATTATTCAAATCCGCACCCAGCGACAGGCGGTATTTCAGGTCTTTCAAAATGGCATACTCGCCATAGACATTGCCCAGAAAGCGGAACTGCTTCAGGCGGTCTTGCGTGAGCTGGGCGACGGCCACCGGATTCAGTTGCCCCGATTGGGCGTATCCCCAAGTGTTGTTGCCGTAGTTGAAGGAGTTGTCGAGGTTACGCACCGGAAAAATCGGCGCGCCGCCCAGCGCGTAGGCAATCACGCCTTCGGCAAAGTGCGGGCCTTCGGAATTGACCAAGTCATTGTCGTTGTAGGCCGGATTGAGGTTGAAACCGAATTTCAGCTTGTTTTCGGTCACGTCCAGATTGAACCGTCCGCTGTACCGCTTGAAACCCGAACTGATTACCACGCCGTTCTGGCTCAAATAATTGCCCGAAACAAAATACCGGATCTTGTCCGTGCCGCCCGCCAGCGAAACCGTATGGCTCTGGATGGGGGCGCGGCGGAAAATCTCATCCTGCCAGTCGGTATTGGTAAGTCCGGGCTGGTTTTGCAGGTAAGGCACTATTTCGGGTGGAATCTGCCAGCCCACATTGGCTCCCGGCTTGGCGGCACGTACCGCGTTGGGGTCGTCAATGCTGGCGGTCGGGTTCGACTCCAAGTAGGCGTTGTTGTGGCCGTCGCGCACCAATTCGGCGTATTGGTAGGCATCCAACAGCTTCAGTTTCTTGTTCACTTCCTGCACCCCCACAAATGTTTCGTAGCCCAATACCGGTTTGCCTTCCTTGCCCCGCTTGGTGGTGATGATGACCACGCCGTTGGAGCCGCGCGAACCGTAAATGGCCGACGCGGAAGCGTCTTTGAGCACCTCAATGGATTCAATGTCGTTGACGTTTATGGTATTCAGCGGATTGATGGGCTGGTTGGCGTATCCCACGTCAATGGAACCGGTGGCGTTGCGCACATCATTAGACAGTGGCACGCCGTCAATGACGTACAGCGGGTTGTTGCCCGCACTGATGGAGCCTGTGCCGCGCACCCGCACCGAAATGTTACCGCCCGGCGCACCCGATGTCTGCACCACCTGCACACCCGCCAGCTTGCCGGTAAGTGCCTGATCAAAACCTGTAAGTGGCTGATCCTTGATGTCTGATGCTTTGACGGAGGCGATGGCCGTGGTCACGTCGCGTTTGGTTTGCGCCCCGTAGCCGATCACCACCACTTGGCTCAATAGCTGGTCGGCGGTTTTCAGTGCAATGCTGATGGTTGTGCGGCCACCAACAGGGATTTCCTGCGCCTCATAGCCCACAAAAGAGAAAACGAGGGTGGCGTTTTCGTCCACATTGTTCAGCGTGTATTTGCCGCTTGCATCGGTAATGGCTCCGGTGGTGGTGCCTTTGATGCTCACACTGACTCCGGGCAGGCTTTCGGCGGTTCCGGCATCCGTCACCGAACCGGAAACGGCAATGGCCGCAGTATTTGCCAATCGCTTGTTGGCTGCCAGGCAGACATCCGCCCAAAGGCACACCAATAGCGCGACGATTGCGGCCAGCGTGTTTTTTGCCGGAACAAAGGGGAGTAACGGTCTTTTTTTCATGAACGGTAAGTGGTTTTGTGGTAAATGGTTTGAAGGAAATCGAGTTGGATTGGAATGAGAGCCGGAAATGGATTCCGCGAATCGCCGGGCGGTGGGGGGTGGTTTTCCCCAATGCCTGTAATCAAGCCTGAGCAGCCAAAACAGGGCGGTCTGCTCCGGAAACCTTAGTGAAGCGGCAAAAGTATCTTTTTGGCAGTTGCGACAATGTTAAATCTGCGTTAAGTTTGTGTGAACAACGGGTTTGGGCTTTTCAAAAGATACTATTTTTAGAAACAGATTAGTCCACAGAAATGCGCCATGCACGGTAACGCGGCTTTTTTCATCTGGGTTTTCCTGCTGGCGGGCTGCCAAAGGCCGCCGCTGTCCGCGCCGGAGAACGGAAGCGAGCCGGTCGGCGGAAGTTTGCCGGGCACTTACGTCCTGCACGACATTTGGGCTTTGGAAAGTTTCAGGGGCAGGGCTGTGAAAAGCGGGGATTTCAGCAAGGGGTTGCCCATTTTGGAAATCTACGTGGCTGAGGGGCGGATGCTGGGCCACACCGGCTGCAACCAACTGGAAGGCACGGTGGAAACCGGCGGCAATGCCATTGCGTTCAAAAACCTGACCGTGGCAAAAGTGCCTTGCCGCAGTGGCTTTGAGACGGATTTCATGCGTGGCCTGAAGCAAGCGGATGCTTACTCCGTAAAAAACCTCCGGCTGGTATTGCTCCGAAAGCACCGCCAACTGATGGTCTTCCGGAAAATTGACTGAAATCGCCCGGTTCCGGCGGATAATGGCATAAAAACAATGCTTTTTTTGATTTGCGCTAATTGGTTTTATTTCTTTTGCGTATTTTCGCACCCGGCTTTACAATCACGCATTGCATTCTTCATATTTATCCACACTTCATAACAGAAATCCGTAACATGGGAAGAGGAGACATCAAATCGAAAAGAGGAAAGAGAACTGCCGGTTCGTTTGGCAACAGCCGCCCGCACAACGCAAAAAAGAAGCAGGCGGAAGCCGCCGCCGCCAAAGCTGAAAAGCCGGTGAAAAAATAAGGGTTTGCCCTTTTTGAAAGATACTATTTCCGGGCTTCCGCCATTTGCGCAAACATACCACTCCCGCTACTCTCGTTGGGGGTGTCCCGCTGCTCTCGTTGGGGCTGGGGTCTTTGCGCGAATGGCGGAAGCCTGCGCCGTTTCTCATGCCTCCGCGCTGCTGTCAACATCGGTTTCGAGTTCGTGAAACACAATGTCAAGTTGCGCCAATTCCTCCAGTACCGGCTCGTAGATTTCCTTCATCACCGGAATCTGCACGCCCCGCGCGTCGAGTTTGCCCAGCAGCAGCAGTTTCACGGCTGCCGCCATAGGGTAGCCCACGGTCTTGGCCATGGCCGTGTGGATGGAGTCCTCGCCCCTGACCACCAGCGACGACACCAGCCGTTTGCGTACCCCGTCAATCTCGTACTCAAATTCGTGCTGCATGGCAATAATGTCCTTTTCGTTCGGGTGCAACGCCCATTTCCGCTCCAGCAAGTGCTGCAGTATTTCGGCGGGCGTGGCATTGCCGATGCCGATCTTCTCATCGCTGAAAATGCCCAGCCAAGCCACCTTGCGCATGGCTTCCGAGTTCGCATCCACGTTCAGGTAACTGGCCACGTGTTCGGCCACCGGCAAATCCGAATGGCCCGACAGGAAAAGCTGCACCCACTCGCAGTAAGTCATGTTTTCGCAGTTTTCCACCTTGTGTATGGAATCGGTAAGGCCGAGGCGCACCAGAATTTGCCACGCCTCGCAAAAACCCTTGGGGCGCAGTGTGCCGCGCAGTAGCGTCTGCACATCGGGCAGCTTGTAGGCTTCGCGGTAGCTCAGCGAGTCGCGGTTGCCGTAACCCTCCATTTCGCCCACGCCTTGTATGTGTATGTTTCTGGTGCGGGCAAAAACCTGGTGCGCCGGTATGAACTTGTACTTGCCCTGCTCGGCGTATTTGACCACGCTTTGCCCGGCCACCACCACATTGCGCGGATTCCAAGTGAATTTGTAATGCCACGGATTGTCATCGGCCTCGTCGAAAATCTGGCCGCCGCACCACGACCTGAACAGCAGCATCTTGCCGCCCCGCGCCTTCACGCCGTCAATGACGCGCATGGCCGACATATGGTCCAGACCCGGATCCAAGCCGCATTCCATTAAGATGAGCAGGTTTTTGCGGGTGGCCTCAATGTTTAGCTCGCGGATTTCGGACGACACGTAGGAGGCCGTGACCAAATGCTTGCCAAACCTCATGCAGGCCCGCGCCACGTGGATGTGGTAGATGGCGGGCAGCATGGAAATGACCACATCTGCCTGGCTCACCTGCCTTTCGCGTTCCTTCTGGTCGAACACATCGAACAATATCGGCTCCACGTGCGGGTACATTTCGGTGCGCCGCTGTGCCGGAGCCAGTTCCATGTCGCCCACTACCAGTTTCCAATCGTGTTCCAGCGACTGTTTGGCCAAATAATCAATCAAATACGTGGATGAGCGGCCTGCGCCCAGGATGAGGATTCGCTTCTGTCCGCCGGTGTTTTCGGTGTATGGCATAATAAGGGGTTGGTTGGACGGTCAATTGCTGGAAAAATGCTTGCCGGTGGGTGGTGTGAGCTGCCGACGGCAAAAGCGCGGGGAAAGCAAAGAAGTGCGGAAATGGGTTTGGGCTTTCTGGGAGATACTATTTATAAGACACCCGAACCCGCACCTTGTTATCCGGCCATTGCGATTCTTTGCGCGAATCCCTATTTTCACGCCCTCTTGTCGGACTTCGGTCGGCGGCAAAGATACACTTATGACCCAAACAAGCGAACGATGCGCAAACTGAATATGGATTTTTTTGTGACCGCGATGCAGCCGGAAGAACTGAGCCAAGTCGATGCCGGACTGATGGCCGCCGCCCGCGAAGCCCTTGAAAATGCCTACGCGCCGTATTCGCAGTTCAACGTGGGGGCGGCGGTGCTGCTGGCCGATGGCACGGTGGTCAGGGGCAGCAACCAGGAAAACGCGGCCTACCCGTCGGGGTTGTGCGCCGAGCGGACGGCCATTTTTGCCGCCGGATCCAATTATCCCAACCAGCGGATAGTGGCCGTTGCCGTCACCGCCCGGCCCGCCCACAGCCCGGTTTGCGTGGCCGTGTCGCCGTGCGGGGCTTGCCGCCAAGTAATGCTGGAATATGAGGTGAAACAAAACCAGCCCATCCGGTTTTTGATGCAGGGCGAAAACGGGGAAACATACCTGCTGGATTCGGTGGAATGCCTGCTGCCGCTCAAGTTCTCGGCGGCAAGTTTGGGTATTGGCAAAACATGACAGTGCCGCCGCAAGGCCATCACGTTTTATGAAGGGGCGCGGGTTTGGCGGTTTTGAAAGATACTATTTCCAACCCCGATCAATTTACTTGGCGGCAAAATAATCCCACGCCGCTTTTGATATGTCGGCAATTATTTTTTCGTTCGTTGCCGTGTCTTCCTTGGAACCGGCCACAAAGACACTTATGAAAAAGTGTTGTCCGTTGGGCAGGAAAACAATGCCGATGTCGTTCGACGCTGCGGTTATGCCTTCCTTGTTAACTCCCGACCAACCCGTTTTGTGGGCAACCACTGTTCCTTCGGGCAACTGGCCTTTTAATTTTTCCTTGCCGGTTTCCGTCTCCTTCATCACTTTCCAAATGAAGCCGTGGCTCTTTGCCGACAAAAGATTTTTTTTGTTGTGGTAAAAAGCGGCCAATACAGCATTGGCGGCTTTCGGGGTCGTCCAGTTTTGGAATTGCAGATGCCAGTTGTTCTGCATCACTTCCTCATTGATTTTTATGGAGATGTCTTTAAGGTTGTTTCTTGCAAAAAAGCCGTCAACCACTGCAGGGCCGCCCAAAAGTCTCAACAAAACGTCGCATCCCACGTTGTCGCTCTTAGAAACCGTATATTCTAGGATTTCCGCGATTGTCAGCGTCGCCCCGTCGGGATATTTGTCCCGGATCGGGCTGTACAGGCCGGGCAACAGGTCTTTTTTGGGTATTTCTATCTTCTGACTGAAAGAAAATCTCCCTCTGTCAATCTGCGACAGCACCGCCAATGCAATATGGAACTTGAACACGCTTTGCATTGGGTAGTGTTTGTTGCCATTCAAAGTCAGTGTGTCGCCGTTTTCAAGTCCGTAAATTGCAACGCCCACATCGGCTCGCTTGGTTTTGACGATGGTTTCTATTTTTTCCCGCAGCGGGCCGGTTTGCGAACAGGCCGCATCCATTAGGAAGACAGTGAACAAACAAGCGGCCAGCAGCCGGGTTTTGGTCGGGCGGTTCATGTTGTGATTGCTTGGTTAAGGTGGTTTGTAACTGGATTCGCCTCCCAAACATAACAGAAATAATGTGAAAGCCACCGCAACAGCCCTAGAAAGGGAGTTATCTATCAACGCAGGGTGAAGCCCTGCGGCACGCGGCTGAAAACATACTATTTCGGGTTTCCCGCCATCTCGGCGTGTAAGCGTTCAAATACGGTATTTCACCGATAGGCCGCCGTAAAAATTGCGCCCCGGAGCCGGATTGAAAAACCGGTTGCCGATGGCATTCAGGTCGTTGCCCAAACTGTAGGTTTCGTCCAGCGCATTGTCAATGCCGCCGAAAATATTGAAACCGGTTTTTTTGATGTCTTTTTTAAAGCCGATGCGCGCGGCTAGCAGCCGGTAGCCCGGTGCAAAGGCCGTGTTGGCATCATTCAGCGGAATGCGGTCGGTGAAATTGTAAGTGAAGTTGGCGTACGCACCGATGCGTGTGTTCAAATCCAAGCCCGCCACCGCCACGTGCGGGGCCACGCCCGTGAGCCAATTGCCCGAAAAATCGGTGGTGTTCTGCACGTAATCCCGGAACGTGAAATCGTTGTACGTGTATGACAGCCAGAGTTTTGTGTCCGGCCAGAAAACGCCAGACAACACGTTGGGTTGGAAAGTGATGCGGCTTTCCACGCCGCGCTGCGCCGTACTGCCGGAGTTGGTGAAAAAATCCGCGCCATCAGCGGTGCGGCGGCTCACGATGGTTTCGCGCAAGCCGAACGAAAAGGCCGTCACATCAAAAGACACAACATTCCGGAGCAAATTTCCCCGCGCCCCAATCTCATAATTTACGCCCCGTTCGGGCTTCAGCGTGGTGTTGAAATCAGCCGTGGACGGGCGGATTTCGTCGGCGGTGGGCGGCGAGTAGCCGTAGCTGAGGCTGCCAAACACCGAAAGCCGGTCGCCGATTTTTTTGAGTAAGGCCACGCGAGGCAACC
This sequence comes from Sphingobacteriales bacterium, assembly GCA_043789005.1. Taxonomy (GTDB): domain Bacteria; phylum Bacteroidota; class Bacteroidia; order Cytophagales; family 172606-1; genus Xanthocytophaga. The sequence goes on along the minus strand of JAYWIH010000050.1, from coordinate 44,400 downwards.
AAACTGCCGCAAAATCGCGTTCCTGCCGACCCGTATTTTTCGGATAGAATCTCGACAGCCGGTAACTTGTTTGGTTGTAACTCAAGCCAACGGTCAGGTAAAAGCCATGGGGCAAATCCAGTTCGGCCTGCGAAAATAGTATCTTCTGGAAAGCCCAAACCTCATCGTTGAATTGCAGCGTGTCGGGGTTGCCACGGCGGTTGCCATACGTCTGGATGGCCGCCGCGCCGCGCTGGAACTCGCCGCCAAACGTGATTTTTCCCTTCCAAGCGTCTTCGCCAAAGCGATACGTTGTTGCGGTGCGGCCACCGAAACCCTGCTCGCCGCGCCGCTCGTAGTTGCGGATGGCCACGCCCGTAAACTGCGTCAGCGTGCCGTAGAGCGAGGTTTTGTTTGTCCAGCGGCTGGAAAACTCATATTCCTGCGAGATTCCCAGGTTGAATGTTTCATTGAAAACCGCCGCCTGCTGCTCTTCCGCGCCCCGGTTTGGCCCCGCCGCCGGTCGTGCCTGTCGCAGGTCGGCTTCCAGTTGGGCTTGCGTCAGTGCGCCGGGCGTTTGGTACGCCAAGTCGCTGTAAAATGCACTGACGGCCAGCGTGCGGCTTTCGCTGCTGAAAAATTTGGCGTTCAGGCCCGCAAAATCGCGCCGCATCTGCGTATGCCGACGGTAGCCCGCAGATTCTTGGTGGGCGTACAACGCCGTGGCGTTCATCTTTTCGGTGCCGGTTTGCAGCATTCCGTTCACGCCGAAAAGCCCATAACTGCCTGACAGTGAATTAATGGAAACTTCCGTTCCCGGCCCCGCCCGTGGACTTTCCAGCAAAATCGTGCCGCCCGTTCCGGCTCCGTACAGGCTGCCGCCCGGCCCCTTGATGATTTCCATGCGGCCAACGGCATTGAAATCGAGCAAGTTCAGATAGGTGTTGCCGCCCGCATCGGTAAACGGGATGTCGTTCCAGTACGTCTTCACATTCCGGATCCCGAACGGCGACCGCACCAGACTGCCCCGCACCGACAGCCGGTAGCTGCCCGGCGACCGTTCCTCCATGCGCACACCGGGCAGCGTGTTCACGGCGGGCACGAGTGAAGTATTGGAAAAGCGTTGAAGATCAGTGGCTTGCACAACGCCAATGGAAGCGGGGATTTCCATCAGCGGGCGGTTGTTCTGGTAGCCGGTGACGGTGACTTCGTTGAGCAAAGCTGATTTGGTGCTATCTGGCGTGGTTGTTTGCGACCGGGATTGGAGAAAGCACAGCAATGAAATGACCGTGAAAAGTATGGGTTTGATCTTCATTTCGGATACTATTTTTTGCCGGGGTAAGTGACTGAACCGTATGCTTTGGTGAAACCCGTGAGGTTTTTAAAACCTCACGGGTTCTTATGGCCTTCATCCGCCCAAAATTAGTCCATGCCCGCACGCTTGCACCAGTTTGGCGGCAAGGAAATTCCGGGCATTTACCTGAAACGCTTTTTCCCGAGATTACTGTCACGCGTTATCAGGAACTATACCATTGAGAACCGTAAGGTTGGATAAGTGGCGGATGTTGCTTGCGGAATAATACGTTTCAAAGTGCCGCCACAAAGGAACTTGCCACAGCCATGATGCCGGGCGGCACGTAGCCGCAGCAGCGGTGGTGGTGGGAATTATAAATGGCCGGACGACCCGCACAAAAATAGTATGTCCGGAAAGCCCCAAACCTGCCCTACATCAGTTTGCGCACAATGTCATCCACGGTCACGTTTTCGGCTTCGGCCTTGAAGTTGCGCACCATGCGGTGGCGCAGGATCGGGGCGGCCACGGCTTGGATGTCCTCAATGTCGGGCGAGTATTTGCCATTGAACAGGGCGTTGCATTTGGCTCCCAGCACCAGGAACTGCGAGGCACGCGGCCCGGCCCCCCACTCCAGGTATTGGTTGGCTTCGGCGGAGGCAAGTTCGGTTTGCGGGCGGGTTTTGTGTACCAGTTTCACGGCGTATTCCACCACATTGTCGGGTACGGGCACTTTGCGCACCAACTGCTGGAATTCGCGGATGTCGTTGGCATTGAGCACGTGCGACACTTGGTGGGAGAGGGAGGAAGTCGTGTTTTTCACGATTTCCACTTCCGAACGGTAGGCCGGGTAGTCGAGTTTGATGTTGAACATGAAGCGGTCCAGTTGCGCTTCGGGCAGCGGGTAGGTGCCTTCCTGCTCAATCGGGTTTTGGGTGGCAAGCACGAAAAACGGTTTTTCGAGCGGGTATTTCTGCCCGGCAATCGTGACCGAATATTCCTGCATGGCTTCGAGCAGTGCCGATTGGGTTTTGGGCGGTGTCCGGTTTATTTCGTCGGCGAGGATGATATTGGCGAAAATGGCTCCCCGGATAAACTTGAAGTTGCGTTCCTGATCCAACGTTTCCGAACCAAGAATATCCGACGGCATCAGGTCGGGGGTGAACTGGATGCGGCTGAATTTCATGTCCAGCGCGGAGGCCACCGTTTGGATCAGCAGCGTTTTGGCCAGGCCCGGCACGCCCACCAGCAGGCAGTGCCCCTGGCAGAAAATGGCGGTCAGCAGCAGCCGCACCACTTCATCCTGCCCGATGACCACCTTGGAAATTTCGGATTTCAACTGTCCGTATGCTTCTTGTAAAGCACGCGCCGCATCAACGTCGGAAGTGTGTTGCACAATATGAGTGAGTTAGAATGGAAAAGAAGCCTCCCTCAACCCCCTCCGAAAGAGGGGGCGGCCTCCCCTAAATCCTCTTCCGAAATAAAGGGGATTTTTAAACCGGCGGGTTTGGGCTTTTGAAAAGATACTATTTTGTCAGTTTTTTGCTCCCCCTCTCTTTCGGAGGGGGTGGGGGGAGGCTTCTTTTTACTGCTTGCCCCGCAAAATATCGCACTCCTTGAAATCGTCGTGAACGTTGATGAACACTTCTTCCTTGGCACTTTTAAACCAGCCGTTCAGGGCTTTGGCTTTCTTTTCGTTCAGGGCGGCGGCGGCTATCTTGTCCCAGTCGTCTTCGAGGGTGGCCGCGTGCGGCGGTATTTTCTTGCGGAAATAAAGTATCCGCATGGCGGTTTTGCCATCGTCGGTGCGGTAGGTGAGCGGGCGGCTCACGTTGCCCACGGTCATGGTGTCAATGGCATAGTACACGCCCGGATCCAAGGCTTCCATGAAAATCTTGGTGCTGCGGCTGTTGGGGTCGCTGATCAGGCCGCCGCTGCCTTTGGTCGGCTTGTCGTCGGAATACAGTTTGGCCACGTTTTCAAACCGCACGCTGTCGGCCATAATCAGGGTGCGCAGGCTGTCCAGGTAGCGCGTCGGCCCGGTCATGTCGGCATCGGCGTAATTGGGGCGCACCAGTATGTGGCGGGCGTGGTATTCTTCGCCCTTGCGGTCCAGCAACTGGATGATGTGGAATCCGAATTCGGTTTCAATCGGTTGCGAAACCTCGTTGCGTTTGAGTTTCATGGCGGTTCCTTCAAACTCGGGAACCATCATGCCGCGTTTGGCCCAGCCCAAGTCGCCGCCCTGCGAAGCCGACCCGTCGTCGGAGTTGCTGCTTGCCAACTGCGCAAAATCCTCGCCGTCCACGATGCGGTCGCGAAGTTTGGCAAGCCGGTTTTTGATTTCCAGTTTCTCCTCCTTGCCAATTGTGGCCAGTTTCACAATCTGGGCCACTTCTACTTCGGTGGAAAAATACGGAACACTGTCCTTGGGCATATTGCTGAAAAACCGCTTTACCTCGCTGGGTGTCACTTTCAGTTTCTCGGTGATTTTCTCCTGCATCTTCTGCACCATCAACTGCTCCTTTATTTGGGGCCGCAAGTCGGTTTTCAAGGCCTCGGGCGTTTTTCCGTAGGCTTCAATCAATTTTTCCTCCGAGCCAAACTGCGTCCGCACCATGTAGTCCATGCGGCGTTCCAGCGTTGATTCAATGTCCTTGTCGTCCACGCCCACTGAGTCTATCTCGGCTTTGGCGGCCAGCAGTTTGGTCAGCAACAATTGCTGCAAAACGCCGCAACGGTCGGCAACGCCCTTGTTGGAGGCCGCCATTTCGGCATACATTCCCTCCACATCCGATTGCAGCACAATGTAGTTGTCCACTTTGGCGGCAATGCGATCCAGCGATTTTCCCTGCGCCAGAATGGTTTGTGAAAGCAGGAATGTTGCAAAAACAAAAAGTGTGTATTTCATGGTGAAACCCGAATTCCGGAACTGAAATGAATGAACCCTATGCCGCAAAAATAACCATTTCCGCGTACCAATAGGATGAATTTAACGATATTTAACGCAAATATAACTGCCCCAAGACTTGCTCTTGACTATTGCGGGCAACAACGGGAAGCCCGGCCACTTTCAAAAATAGTATCTTCCCAAAAGCCCAAACCCGGCAGTGTCTTGTACTTTTATTTCACCAAAATCTGGAATGATTTGGCTTTCCGGGCCTCCTCATACACTTTTTTTTCCATTTCCTGAATCAGCGTCACCTTGCGTTTGTTGATCACCAAGTCGCGTACTTGCCGCCTTACAAACGGCAGCGGCGCGGTCTGCGACGATAGTCTGGCTTCCTTGATGGCGAGCAGATACACGTTTTGTTCGTCGGTGGTTTCGGTGAGGCGGTTGCTTTTCAACGCACCCGCTTGGTTCACGGTTTCCCGAAACGGCGTTTGCAGGACCAATTCGTCGAGTTTGACCCACGAACTGTCGTCCAGATGGTAGGATTGTGCGAAACGGTAACAGTAAGATTGCAGTTCCTTGCGCTGTTTGGGGGTGTCGCCGCGCATCCAGTTTTTGGCCCGTGCGATGTTGGGAGCCGATTTTGGCACGGTGGCCAGCCAAGCCCGCACAATAGTCTGTTGCAAGACAAAATTTTCGGGGTGTGCGCGGTAATATGCGGCTATTTCCGGTTCGGTTACCGTCGTATCCAAATTCTTGCTCACGTACTGCTTTTCAAAGAATTGCAGTTGCAGGTAGTGCCGGTAGTCGGCGGTTTTTTTTTCTATCTCAACCGCATCTTCCTTGGCTGCATTCTCGGCGCGTGCCAGCAGCAGGCGTTTGCGCACCCAAGCCTCCGCGTAGCGGCCTACAAGGGCAATGCTATCGGGTTTGGAGGTGTTTTTCGGAATTATATCTTGGATGTCAACGCCGTACAACGTTTCCTCCCCCGCCTTGGCAACAATTGTCTGGCTCTGGCCGGTTGCGTTTTCGTTTGAGTCCGGGTTGCATCCCAGCAATGCCAAAAGAAACAATGCGGTCAGGTGGCGGATCATCCGTTGGCGGTTAGGTTCCTCGTTGTAACGACGGGAACCGGAAAAATAGTATCCTTCGGGAAGTGAAAACCCCGGGCATCCGCTGCCGGGCGGAAGGCTGTTTGGTTCGGGCGGCTGGTTCAGAATCCGGCATCCAGCGGTTTGGTGGCGCGGGTCATTTCGCGTTTGCCTGTCGGGCCGGGGGGCGATTCCACTTCCCAGCCCATTTCGCGCAGGTCGCGCTTGAACTGGCCTTTGGCGCAATACGTCACCAATGTTCCGCCCGGCACGGTAATGTCGTAGAGCCTCTGGAACAGGCTTTTGTCCCACATTTGGGGGTGCTTGCCCGGCGCAAAGGCATCGTAGAAAATCAAATCGAACAGCCAATAGGGTTTGAAGTCTTCGAGCGTCACTTGCAGTTTGCGCAAATGGAAAGTGCCGGGCAGGATTTTGGTTTCCGTACCCCATTCGGCGGCGTGCAATTGCGCATACAGTTCGCGCATGGGCGAGTGGCCGTTGCCGGAAGTTTGCGCGTAATTCAGTTGCCCGATCAGGTCGGCGGACACCGGATAAGGCTCCACGGCCACGTAGCTCACCATCGAATCGGCGTGGCTGTCCTTGATGCTGCCAAGGCTCAGCCAAGCGTTCAGTCCGGTGCCGAAACCAACTTCCAGTACATAAATCCCCTTTTTCTGGCGCAGCACTGGCTCCAGCCCTGATTTGATGAATACGTGCGTGCATTCGTCTAATGCACCGTGTATGGAGTGGTAGTTTTCTTGGATCAACGGGTCATACAGGGTATGTGAGCCGTCGTTGGTGGTTCTGATTTCCATTTTATGGCAAATAAATAGTATTTTTACATAAGTTGAAAAAACGGGAACACAGGGCAGAAATGCACAAAATGACCAAATACTCTGGACAAGGCTGTTTCGCAGGCGGGCAATCTGGCTTGCGCATCGTGTGGCTTGCCATACTTTCCGTTTAGTTTAAAATAAAAAATGGAGCCGTTTTGTTTTGACTTGGCCGCCCACAAGCATAAAAGTTCGCAAAGCTAACGTTTTTCGGCTTGCAATGTGCCGCCCAAGCTTCCGAACCAAAACCGTTCCAAGTGAAAAAAAACAGTATCTTCCACAAACGCCAAACCCGCCTGCCCTTTGACGGTTCAGCCCCATGACTTTCAAAACCGGCATCTTTTTTTGATGGACTCAACCGACACCTCCAACAACCCCGGCCTTGAACTGGTGGCCGCAAACATCTACCTCGTGGGGATGCCCGGTTCGGGAAAAACGGCCACCGGAAAACGCCTCGCCAAAGCCACCGGATTTGCCTTTGCGGATTTGGATGCCCGCATTGCCGAACACGAGCGGATGCCCGTCGCGGAGATATTCGCGCAGCACGGAGAGGAGTATTTCAGGCAACTGGAAAGCGGGAAACTGCGGCAAACCGACGGTTGGCAGCGGCACATTATTGCCACGGGCGGCGGCACGCCCTGCTTTCTGGACAACATGGCCTGGATGAACCGGCACGGCCTGACGCTGTTTCTGGAAGTGCCGCTGGCCGAACTGGTGCGCCGCCTCACGGCCAACGCCCAAGCCCAGCAAAAACGGCCGCTTTTTGCGGGCAAGAGCGTGGATGAACTGACGGAAAGCCTGTCGTTAATGCTGCAAACGCGCCTTCTCTTCTACGAAACCGCTCATTTCAGGCTGTTGCCCCATGAAACCGACACCGCCAAAATAGTATCTTTCCTAAAGCAGAAAGCCCCCCGGCTGTTTGGCTGAGAGGCTTTCTGGAAAATAGTATGTTTTGAAATGCCCAAACCCCACCCTCAGAAAAACGTGCCTACCGTCAGCACAACATTGGTGGCCGCATTTTGGGTGATTGCAGACGGAACCCTGTCCGAACTGAGCACGTAAGGCGTGTATCCGCTTTGCCGGCGTGAGTGGACAGCCGCCACATCCATGAACCACTTGCTCTGCCGGATGCCGCCGCCAAGGGTAAAATTGAGTGTTTTCCGATCCAACTCATCCCCGCCGTTTTTCCGGTACGGGTCATCCTGATAGGCAAAGCCGGCACGCACCCGGAATACATCCAGCCGGGCTTCGCCTCCAAGCCGCAGGTTCACCGCCGATTTGAAACGCGTGTCTCCCGAACTGCGGTCGCCGTTCGCGTTGAGCGTGATTGAGTTGTAGGGCACATATTCGGCATCGGCGGTGATGAAGCCATTCTTACCCAAAAAAACCGCTACTCCGCCCGAAGCCCGCCAAGGCCGGGTAACGGTGTATTCGTTCCGTACGGGGTTATTGTTGGCTTGGGTGCTGGTGGTTCCGTTGGAAATGGCTCCTTGGTAGAATTGCGCACTGATGTCCTTGCTGAAATCCTCTTGGATACGGATGGAAGTGGGGGAGGTAATGGATGCCCCGAAACGGATGATGTCGTTGGGACGGTAAATGACGCCGCCCGATATGTTCAGTCCGCTTCCGCGCGCATTTATCCGTTCGGTGTAAGTGTAATTGTCAATGAAACGGCTATATTCTTGTTCTTCGATGAAAACGGGGGTGGTTTCCAATACGGTTTCATTCAGTTTTTTTTCCAAACCGTAATTCACGGAAACGATGCCGACGTTGGCACCGAAATAAAACTTGTCGGCTACATTGCCGCCGTAGCCGATATTCCATTGGTTGGCCGCGCCGGTGGTATTGATGGTTTCGCGCTGCCTGATTTTGGCTACCTGCCCGATGGAGGCATAATATCCGGTGGTGTAAACGGTGTTGCCTTGGCTGTCTTTTATTATTTGTCCGTTGTTTGTTGCCGGAATCGGGTTGACAAGATAATTCTTGTAGGCCAACTGCGCCAAGGCCAAATCGTCATAATAGCTGCCGCCCGAATTGCGGTCGTTGGCATAATAGCCGTAATCGTTGATGCCGGCCACACTTATGTCATCTAAATTGGCATCGACGTTGCTGGCATTCTCCGCCAGATAATCCAAAAACGACGTGCGGTTGTTATCGCCTTCGTAAGTAAACTGATTTTGAAAATTGGCCAGCCGCTGGAGTGAAAAACTGAAGGCTCCACCCCGCCACAGTCCGCGCTGGTTGTTTTGCTGCCCAGTGGCCAGTACAAGCCCAAAATTAGGCACATTGAAACTCACCTTGCCGTCGCGGGTTTTGTTTTCCAGGTACGTGGTTTGGTTGGATTCGAAACCCAACGCGCCGCTGAAACTGAATTCCGATTTGCGAAAAAACCCCAGCCCCGCCGGGTTGATTACCGCCGAACTTATATCGCCGCCCAACGCCGAACCCGCCCCGGCCAATCCTTGGAAACGAGCCGAACCGGAAACGTTGTTTTGCGAAAAGCGCAATCCGTCTTCCAGACTTTGCGATTGTGCCGAGATTGCCGCCGCCATAAGGAGGCCGCTGAATAGGATTTTATGTCTGTTTTTCATGGTAATAATTATTTATAAATGAGCGGTGTGATTGTCTTGTATCTTGTTTCGGAAATGACAGTGTTTGAAATAGTGGGTTTCAAAAACCAAGCCAAGTGTGTTCATAAACCACCATGGGGCGGCTTTTTTTAGCGCATTAAAAAATCCCCCGGCACAAACGGGAAGTTCATGTTTGGCCGGGGGATTTTTTCGGGTCTGACTTTCGACTGAACCGGGTTTAACGGGGTTTTACTCCACCGCCACTGCTGCTACCTGAGCCTGAGCCCGAACCGGAACCGGAACCGGATGAGCGTCCCGAATTGCTTGAGCCGCTGCTGCCATTGGAACCTCCAGAAGAGTTGGAACGGTTACTGCCACCGCTGTCGCCTCCCCAACTCGAAGAGGAGCGGGTGCTGCGTTCAGGTGCGCTATACGAAGGGGTGCTGCTTTGTGATGATTGCCGCGATGATCCATTGCTGAAACCACCATAGTTGCTGCTACGCTGCGGAGCCGAATAATCCGATCCGGAACCGCCGTTATAATTATTGTTGCTGCGGTTTTCACTGCGGTAGTCGAAAGAATTATTGGAACGAGCATTATTGTCGCGAGGTTGTACTCCTCTGGGGCGAACAGGTGCCTCTGAATCATAACCGCTGTTGATGCGTCCGCCGGAGCGATTTTGGTTATCCGAATTTATTGATTCGTTGCCAGTAGTGGCGGCTTGGCTGCCATAAACAGGTGCGCTGCGGGTTGGCCTTTCGGGTCTTGCATACGTTTGCGATGCATCCGTGCGGCCGCCACGCGGTTCGGTACGCGGCGTGTTGTCAACGTTGCGGTTGACCACTTCCGTACTCCTGTCGCTTCTGCTCCCGTATGCACGACCATTGGGTCGGTCATTGTTGTTGCCACCATTGTTTCCACCACCGTAATAGTTGTTATTGCCGCCACCGTAATAATTGTTATTCACCCACACATTGTTGCCCCAGCCGCGATTCCAGCCGCCGCCCCAGCCATTGTTCCATCCCCACGAGTTGCCGCCCCACGAGTTGCCACCCCAGAACGGGTCGTAAAAACCGCCGCCGCCCCAGTTATTCCAACGATTCCAGCGGTTCCAGCCAAATCCGCCACCCCAGCTAACGCTCACGCTGAAACCGGGTCTTCCCCAAGAGGAACCATGGAAGAACGGATCATAACCCCAGCCACCGCCGCCCCACGAGTTGCCACCCCAGAACGGGTCGTAAAAACCGCCGCCGCCCCAGTTGTTGCCCCAGCCACCGCCACCCCAGAACGGGTCGTGGAAGCCGCCGCCCCAATTGTTGCCGCCCCAGTTGTTGGCATAACCGTAATTGTCAAAAGGGGCGATGCTGTTGTAGCCGTAGCGGTTGTTGTTACGGCGGCGTGCCAGGTTGTTGCCAATCACGCGTTGGTCAGTATCGTAACTTTCGTCGTAATACGTATCGTTGACGGCTGCCGCATCCGGGTTTTGCCGCGTTTGCTGGTCATACTGCGATGAGTAATCCGGATTCGCGTTCCTTTGGCTCCGGTTTCCCGTCACTGGCTGCACCGATGCCGTGAAGTCCACTGCCGGGCGGTCTTTGGTCGAGAAATACAGGTCGTCGGTTTCGCTGCCCTGCGCCATTTGCGAACGGTTGCAACCTGCCAGCCCGGCAAAGCCAAGCACTGCCATGGCAACCACGAGTTTTATTTGGTATGTTTTCATGAGCGTATGTGTGTTAAGTGTGCAACGAATTTGTTTCAAGAGCGAACTTTTCATTCGGGTGTAAAAACCTATATTTGCCCACTTTTGTACAAACCGGTAACAAAGCAAACGGCAAAAAAGGTTTTGTCCGTAATTTATGCATTAATGTTGGTAAAAGTAAATTAAAATCCGGTTGGAAACCGCCGCCTTTTACTTGGCAATTCAGTCTTGTGATATACCGTAAAAACCGTGCCAAATTTTAACATTTTTTAAGAGATGGATTCTTCCGTGCCTGACCCGCCACGCCGCCGCGAAACCGGCCGCCGGGCAAGCCCGCAAAATAGTATGTTTTAAATTGCCCAAACCCGCCAACCGCAACATGAGCAAAGCACTACCCAAACGCAGCGAGGACTACTCGGCCTGGTACAATGAACTGGTGAAACGGGCCGATTTGGCCGAAAACTCGGCGGTGCGCGGCTGCATGGTCATCAAGCCGTACGGCTATTCGATCTGGGAAAAAATGCAACGCGCCTTGGACGATATGTTCAAGGAAACCGGCCACAGCAACGCGTATTTCCCGCTGTTCGTGCCCAAAAGTTTGTTTGAAGCCGAGGAAAAAAACGCCGAGGGCTTTGCCAAGGAATGCGCCGTGGTGACGCACTACCGACTTAAGGCCAATCCCGACAAAAAAGGCGCGCTGATGGTTGATCCGGATTCCAAGTTGGAAGAGGAACTCATTGTGCGGCCCACCAGCGAAGCCATTATCTGGAGCACGTATAAAAACTGGGTCCAGTCGTACCGCGACCTGCCGCTGCTCATCAACCAGTGGGCAAACGTGGTGCGCTGGGAAATGCGGACGCGGCTGTTCCTGCGCACCGCCGAATTCCTGTGGCAGGAAGGCCACACCGCCCACGCCACCGCCGACGAAGCCGTTGCCGAAACCCGCCAGATGCTGGACGTGTACGCCACTTTTGCCGAGCAATGGATGGCCGTACCCGTGATTCGCGGCGTGAAAACCGCCAGCGAACGGTTTGCCGGAGCCGAAGACACGTATTGCATCGAGGCCCTGATGCAGGACGGCAAGGCGTTGCAGGCGGGCACGTCGCATTTTCTGGGACAGAATTTTGCCAAAGCCTTTGATGTGAAGTTTACGGGCAAGGACGGAAAACTGGAATACGTGTGGGGCACCTCGTGGGGCGTGAGCACGCGCCTGATGGGTGCGCTGATTATGGCGCACTCCGATGATGAGGGCTTGGTGCTGCCGCCCAAACTGGCCCCGATTCAAGTGGTCGTTGTGCCGATTTTCAAGAACGGCGAGCAACTGTCGGCCATCTCCGAAAAAATACAGCCGCTTATCAACGACTTGAAAGTCAAAGGCATCAGTGTGAAATTCGATACGAAAGAGGGTAATACGCCGGGCTGGAAATTTGCCGAATACGAACTCAAGGGTGTGCCGGTGCGCATTGCCATTGGCCCGCGCGACTTGGAAAACGGCACCGTTGAACTTGCCCGCCGCGACACCAAGGAGAAGAAAACGCTGCCACTCGCCGGCTTGGACGGATACATTGCCGCACTGCTCGACGAGATGCAAAATAGTATCTTCGAAAAAGCCCAAACCCTCCGCCAAAACCTGACCACCCGCGTGGACAGCTACGATGAGTTCAAGCAAGTGCTGGACGGGAAAACGGGCTTTATCCTAGCGCATTGGGACGGCACGCCCGAAACCGAGGAACGCATCAAGCAGGAAACCAAGGCCACCATCCGCTGCATTCCGCTGGATGCTGAACCGGAAGCGGGCAAGTGCATGGTCACAGGCAAGCCTTCGGCACAACGGGTGCTTTTTGCGCGTGCTTACTGATTCACTTACATCTGTCATTCAAAATCCTGCATTAAAACCGCCATGCAAAATACTGCCCATTACCTGCGCCAAGTGGTTGCGCAGACAATGCCGCTCTTGCAGAACATAACTGACAGCGAGGCAAGTGCGAAACCACAACCCGGAAAATGGTCGAAAAAGGAGGTTTTAGGACATTTGATTGATTCGGCTTGCAACAACCACCAGAAGTTCGTGCGCACAATGCAGCAGCCACACGCGGGTTTTGCGGGTTACGCACAGGATTTTTGGGTCGAAGCGCAACATTACAATGCTGCCAGTTGGATGGATTTAATTGCTCTCTGGCAAGCTTATAACCAGCATATGGCGCACATCATGGAGAATATGATACCCGAAATGTTGGCTCATACGATCACGATTGAAGGTGCCGGTCCATTCCGCTTGGATTTCATCATGCCTGATTATGTGGAGCATCTGAAACATCATCTCCGGCAAATCCTACCCGGAGCCAAACTGGAAAGCAGTTTTGAAGATGTGTACAATGATTAAATTCGTGGGGTATTATAATGAATTTGGTCGTTGCACTTGGAAAGCCCGACTAAGCTTTTCAAAATAGTATCTTCCCAAAACGCCAAACCCGCCATGCCAAGAACCGCTTCTTCCGCCCTGTTTTTCTACGCGCTGCTCGGTGTGTGGCAATCAACGGTGGATTGGCTGGAGGCGCATTTGCTCAAGTGTCCCATCAAGCAAACCTTGTTCATTGATTGTCCGGGGTGTGGTTTGCAGCGGTCTTTTGTGGCGCTGCTGCGCGGGGATTTTGCCGGGTCGTGGCAGTGGTATCCGGCCACCATGCCCATGGTTTTCTTGTTGGGTTTCACGGTTCTGCATTTGAAAATGAATTTCCGTTGGGGGGCGTTGTTTATCAAATTTTTATACATTGCCATTGCTTCCACCATTGTTGTCAATTACATCGTCAAAATCAAAACCCACCAACTTTTCTGACCTATGCAAACCACTACTCCATTGAACCAAGGCGGTATGCAGCAGCCGCTCCCCAACGCAACCGCCGTGCTGGTGCTGGGCATCCTTTCCATTGTGCTTTGCTGCTGCTACGGCATTGTGGGCCTGATTCTGGGCGTTATCGCCATAGTGCTGGCGGGCAAGGCCAAGGTACTCTACAACAGTAATCCCGATGCCTACACGCCAGCCTCGTTCAAGAACCTGAATGCCGGCCGCGTGTGCGCCATCATTGGTATCGCACTTTCGTCGGTGTATCTTCTTTTCTGCATTTGGATTATCGCCACCGTTGGCATTGATGCCTTGGGCAACCAAGAATTGATGCAGGAACGCATGAAGGAGATTTTCGGCCAGTAACGAAAAATAGTATGTTTCAAAAACGCCAAACCCGCCTTGCTGACAGCAGGGCGGGTTTGGCGTTTGAAAAAGATACTGTTTCACATCACTCCTGCTGAGAGGGGAGAAAAAGGGGAGCCTTCGCTCCCCTCTCAGCAGGAGAGGGGCCGGGGGTGAGGTTGTGTTGCGTCAGGCGGCTTGCCGCACCGGGTTGTAGGCTTGGCCCATACCGTTTAGCATCGGCTCTATTTGGTTCAGCAAACGGTCGTGCACAAAACCTTTGCCCACATAACCGGGCATCCCGCCAAGCATTTGCCGGTAGGCGGGCAGGCCCATGGCTTTGGCAATGTAGCTTTCATGGATCAGGTTCAGGTAGCCCACTGTTTCCAGCAGGCACTCATGGAACAGTTTGAAGTCAATGTCGGCCTCCACAAAACGCTCGATTTCGCGGTGGTTGGCCGAGATGCGCAGCCTGCCCAGCAAATCGTAAAATGTGGTGTAGCCGATGCGCCACGTAAGCTGCTGCCAGTGCCCGGCACTGAACTTTTCCAACACTTGTCCCGCTTTGTTGCGCAGAGCCGTCTGCGGATTGCCCTGCAACCGCTGGCGCACGCTTTTGGCACGCTGGCGGCGCGTGGTGCGCAGAAACTGGCCGATCTGGGCTTGCGCCTCCATGCCTTCGGTAGCCAGTTGCAGGCCGGGTCGGTAAGCGGCCAGCGGCAGGCGGTGCAGCGTAAAATCGTCGTAGTGGCCAGCGGCATAGTAAGCCACCGGCCTCGGATAGTAGCCCTTGACTACCAGGCGGCCCACCTCGCGGCGGATAACCTCCTCGTTGTTTTGGCGGATGCCCAATGTGGTCAAAAACGCCCGGATGCCGAACAAGACGCTGTAATAAGCCTGTGGAAAAGTCCAGTGCAGGGCATTGCGCAAGTACTGTTCGTCGCCGAGTTCGGCGGTGTGGCGCAGTGCAAACTCAGTGCTCCAAGCGTTGAGCAACAGTTTTCTCACTTCCGCCTTGTCGGCATCGCTCAGGATGGGCGCGTAGTTGATGAAATGCGGCATCTGGTGCAAATCAAAGGCATCCGCCGATTGCCGGATGTGGTAGTGCATCCCGAAGAAGTGGTTCAGGAAAACTTGCGCCGGAATTGACTTTTTCCAATTTTCGGTTTCCTGTTGCCCCGTTGGTTCCGCCCCCGGCGGAAAGAGCATGATCTGGGTAGAATCCATCGTTTTTTCCATACTTTATAAACGGAAAAACGTTGTCATTTGTTCCCGGTTTCAAGCCATGGAATTGCCTTTCCAGTTTCAGATAAAACCCTGACATACAACGAATTAAAACTAACATTCGATGGCGGAAAAAAGAAATTTTCCGGTGGCTGGTAGCGTCCGCGAAGGCAGCGTCCGGGAAGTGATGTAAAACCGGCGGCGCAAGGCTCCGGACAAGAAAGCGGCGGCTCAGGAGTATTGTCTTTTACCGGGTTTGCCCGGCCTCACCGGTGGCCGCTTCAAAATAGTATCTTTTAGAAACGCAAAACCCCGCATTTGGCTTTGCGGGGTTTTGGGATATTCATCGGGCAACAACCGGGATTACCGGAAAATGACATCCACGGATAATTCTATGCCCGTGGCCTTATCCTTGGCAATGCCTTCCAGAAACGTGGCCACCTGCAAATCGGGCGTGATGATGTGGATGGTCTTGAAATTGGGAATCAGCACCCAATAGGATTTTACCTCGCCAAAATACACGGCAAATTTATCGGTCAGGTCTTTCATGCCTTGCGTGGACGACAGGATTTCCATCACACTCAAGGGTGGTTTGGCAACGCGGATTTCATCAATGAGCCAATTATCGCTGGTTTTAGGGTAGATGGCCACATCCGGGGTTGCCTTGCCGGTATTCAGTTCCAATGCAAGCTCCGAATAAACGTCGTATTCCTGTCCATACGCATTCAGCAATGCCTGCGACAGACGGGCTTGCAATTTGGCATGGTGTTTACTTGGCATGGGTTTTCCCCTTTCCAATTCGTAATCGGATAGCAGTGTCGTCGTCTCCGTCATGCGGGTTGTGTAATGCGTTTGGCCGGAAGTTTTTCCTGTGGATGTGGCAAAACCACCATCCGCGTCAAAGTTTCTGCCGGAAAATAGTATCTTTTGGAAACGCCAAACCCGCCCAGCCGCTAACCCAGCGCGTAATCGCAAAAGCCATGGACTTTGCGGATGCTCTCTTCCAGGCTTGCCTCAGGCACGGAAGGCTGGCTGATGAGTTGCAGGGCGTGTTCGGTTTCCTGGCTGATGCTTTCCAGCGTCAGCATGTGCAGCAGCGTCTTGGATTTGTGCAGGGCCTGCCGCAACCCGTCCGCATCTTTTTGCAGGAGTGAAGTCTGGTAGTCATTCCTGAACTGGCGCAAACCCTCGACCGACAAACGGAACAAATGCTGCTGCGTGCTCGCATCGCCAGCGGAGACAACCGCTATTTTGTGCCAGATGTAGGCTGCATGGTCGGGCACAACGGTTGCGGGCTCCTCAAGTGCCTCACCGGTCACGTCTTTAATGGTGGGTGGTGGCTGGTGCGAAAGGTATTTTGAAAGGCAGCCGTGCAGCCCGTCGGGAGTGAAGGGTTTGGTCATGAAATCGGTCATGCCATTGCGCAGGCATTGGTCGCGGACATCGCCCGTCACATTGGCGGTCAGGGCAACAATGGGCAGTGACTCGTAATACACGGCATCCAACGCGCGGATGCAACGCGTGGCTTGGAAACCATCCATTTCGGGCATTTGCAAGTCCATCAGCACCAAATCGTAACTGTTGGCCTGCACTTTTTCCACGGCTTCGCATCCGTTGCGCGCCACGTCGAGTTGCAGTTGCCAGTACTTGAGGAATTTGGAGGCAACGACAATGTTCACCTCGTTGTCTTCCACCAGCAAAACCCGTTTGTGCCGCCAGTCGCCGTGGTTTCGAGAGGAGCGTGCAGGCCGGGCAACCGGTTTTTCGCCGATTTTGAAAGGGAGCATGAACGAGAAGGACGAACCGATGCCGAAGCGACTTTTTACTTCAATATGCCCGCCTTGCAGTTCCAGCAGCCTTTTGGTGATGGACAAGCCAAGCCCGGTGCCGCCGAATTTCCGGGTGGTGTCGTCGCCGGCTTGGGTATAATCGTCAAAGATGGAGTGGAGTTTGGCTTCGGGAATGCCGATGCCAGTGTCGGATATGAAAAAACGCACGTCAATCCGGCTGCCGGTTTGCGGCACGCATTCGGTTTCAATCAGAACCACGCCCTCATCCGTGAACTTTATCGCATTGCCAATCAGGTTGTTGAGTACCTGCGTGAGGCGGGCGGGGTCGCCAACCAAGTATGGCGGAGTGGCTGGGTTGCTGCGCAGTTCCATCCGGATGCTTTTTTCTCCGGCACGGTACTGCAATGACCGGACGGCGTTGCGCAGCAAATCTTCCAAGTGGAAAACCGTTTCCTCAAAAACCACCTTGTTGGCCTCTATCTTGCCGAAATCGAGTACGTTGTTGACCAAGGCCAGCAAGTTTTCGGCGGATGATTGCAGGGTCTGTAGGTTCTCCGTTTGGTGCGTTTGCGGCTGGTCGGCCATGAGCAAATGCGACATGGCAATGACCGCATTCAGGGGTGTGCGCAGTTCGTGCGTAAGGGTGGCGAGGTAGTTTTGCTTGGCATTCAAATCGGTTTCCAGCCGCGATTTGGCTTGCTGCAATTCGGCATCGCGCTGTTTCTGGTCGGTGATGTCTTCAAAAGTGTGGATGCAAACATCGGCTGCCAGCCCGTCAACGGGTGTCCGGGAGGTTTTTCGCCGGATAAACCGTCCGTCAGCCAGCCGTATTTCCGTCTCCCACTGCGGCTGGCTACCGTGCGTGGAACCGGCCAGAAAGGCATCGAAAACGCGCCGCAAACCCTCATTCCCCGCTACGCCGCCCGAATCCCGCGTGCTGTCCAAGTGTGAAACCTGGCTGAACGCTTGGTTGTGATACAGCACTTGACCCGTCTCGCCAATGGTTACCAGGCAGGCATGGGGCAGGTTTTCAATGAAGCCGATAAGCAACGGGTTACGGGCAATGACTCTGGAAAAAGGCGCGTAGGTTACGGGCATCGGGAAAATGATGGGTTGGAATGTAAAACGGAGTCAGCCGGTGCAAGTGCCGGATGCCTGCGCAAAGGAATTCGTGGCAAAATGCAACTTTGGCAAAATGGAACCTATTATTTCACGGTACTGTCCAGCACAATGTTAAACCTAAATCGTGCGGCAACATACCCGCAGTTTCGTCCATTCCTTACATTCATTCTTGGCAGTCAAAGTTATGCGATTTTGTGGATTTTGCCTCTTTTGCTGTGGCACTTGCCCCGTTTGCCACCCGTTTTTGCGCATCCAAAACGGTCTGTGTCCTTCCATGCCGCAAATTTATGGTGCGTAAAACGAGCAAACCTTACAGGCAGCCAGTTACCGTAACCGCCATTTTCGCTCCTGCCCACCCACTTGCGTCGTGTACCGTTTGGGTTTTATCTGCCTGAACAAAGCCTTTTCAAAAATGTTTGCCTTACATTTCCGGTTCTCCACCCGTTCTTCCCTGTCAAACCACTCGCAAGCCCATGAAAATAGACGCGCACCAGCATTTTTGGCTCCACACCCCCGGGGAATTCGGCTGGATTACGGACGACATGGCCTCAATCCGCCGGAATTTCCTGCCCCACGACTTGCTGCCTGAACTGCAAAAGGCGGGTTTTGATGGCTGTGTGGCCGTGCAGGCCGCCCAAAGCCCGGACGAAAACCATTTCCTGCTCGGCTTGGCCGAAGAATACGGGTTCATCCGGGGGGTGGTTGGCTGGGTTGATTTGCAGGCCGCCGACGTGAGTGACACGCTGGCCGATCTGGTTTCGGTTTATCCCAAACTGGTGGGCGTGCGGCACGTGGTGCAAAGCGAGCCTGATCCCGATTTTTTGCTGCGGCCAGCATTTATGAACGGTATCCGGCAACTGGAAAAGCACCGGCTCACCTACGACATCCTGATCCGCCACCCGCAACTGCCCGCGGCGGTCGCGTTTGCGGGGCAGTTGCCCAACCAGCCGTTTGTGCTCGATCACCTAGCCAAACCCGATATCAAGACCGGGGAGGGTTTCGGCATTTGGAAAGATACTATTTCCCAACTCGCCGCCCTTCCAAACGTGTGCGCCAAACTGTCGGGCATGGTCACCGAGGCCGACTGGCACCACTGGCAGCCAGGAGATTTCGACCGGTATTTGGATGCGATGCTGGAATCTTTCACGCCGCGCCGCCTGATGTTCGGATCCGACTGGCCGGTATGCCTGGTGGCATCGCCCTACCAACAAACCGTGTCCTTGGTGACGGATTACATTGCCCAACTTACTGAAAGCGAACGGACAATGGTGATGGGAGGCAATGCGGAGGGGTTTTACCGCCTTCAAGAACCGGAACGCACCGACCGAATACCGCAATGAAGCCCGCCGGCTTGGCACGCAAGGGTCTTTGGTTTCGGAAACATTTGCGTACTTTTACTGTTTGTTTGGTGTCTCCCAAGGGCTTGAAACAGCCGAAGCAGGTTTGGCACTTTTAAAACATACTATTTTCCCCACGTCCTTTTTTATCTTTCGATATGCTCATCCAACCCGGAAAACTGCTGGCTCAAATAGAAACGCCGGACGACCTGCGCAAACTCGATTCCGCGCAACTGTATGAGGTCTGCACCGAACTGCGCCAGTACATCGTTGATTGCGTATCGGTTTATGGCGGGCATTTCGGGGCCAGCCTCGGCGTGGTCGAACTCACCGTTGCGCTGCATTACGCCTTCAATACGCCCTACGACCAGTTGGTCTGGGATGTGGGCCACCAAGCCTACGGCCACAAGATACTGACCGGGCGGCGAGCCGATTTCCACACCAACCGGATGTACGGCGGCATTTCGGGTTTCCCGAAACGCAAGGAAAGTCAGTACGACACGTTTGGCGTGGGGCATTCGTCCACGTCCATTTCGGCGGCCTTGGGCATGGCGGCCGCATCGGCCTACAAGGGCGAGACGCAACGCCAGCACGTGGCCATTATCGGCGACGGAGCCATGACGGCGGGCATGGCCTTTGAGGCAATGAACCACGCGGGCGTGGCCAACACCAACCTTCTGATTGTGCTCAACGACAATTGCATGGCCATTGACCCGAATGTGGGCGCATTGAAAGATTATCTGACCGACATCACTACTTCGCGGCTCTACAACAAGGCCAAGGACGAGGTTTGGACTTCGCTCGGCAAAATCAGCAAGTTCGGCAAGAACGCGCAGGAAGTGGTTTCCAAGATTGAGAACGCCATCAAGGCCGCCCTGCTCAAGCAAAGCAACCTGTTCGAGTCGCTCAACCTGCGCTATTTTGGCCCGCTCGACGGCCACGACGTGGACCACTTGGTGAGTGTGATGAAGGATTTGCGCGACATTCCCGGCCCCAAAATACTGCACTGCGTCACGGTGAAGGGCAAAGGCTATGCCCCCGCCGAAAAGGAGCAAACCAAATGGCACGCCCCCGGCCTGTTTGACAAGGTGACCGGCGAAATACGCCGCAAAACCCACGACAAGCCGCAGCCGCCCAAATACCAGGATGTGTTCGGACACACGCTGTTGGAACTGGCCGAACAAAACGACAAGATTTTCGGCATCACGCCTGCCATGCCTTCCGGCTCATCGCTCAATATCATGATGGCGGCCATGCCGCACCGCGCCATTGACGTGGGCATTGCCGAGCAGCACGCCGTCACGTTCTCGGCTGGTTTGGCCACGCAGGGCTTGGTTCCTTTCTGCAATATCTACTCCACTTTCATGCAGCGCGGCTACGATCAAGTAGTACACGATGTGTGCATCCAAGAACTGCCGGTGGTTTTTTGCCTGGACCGGGCCGGTTTTGCCGGAGCCGACGGCCCCACGCACCACGGCGCGTATGACTTGGCGTATATGCGCTGCATACCGAACATGATTGTTTTCGCGCCGATGAACGAGCAGGAACTGCGCAATAGCATGTACACTGCCCAGCTGCCCGGTTTTAAGGATCACAAGGCGGCCATCACCATCCGCTACCCGCGCGGCGAAGGCGTGATGCCGGTATGGAAAACGCCATTTGAGGAAATCAAAATCGGGACGGGACGCAAAGTGAGCGATGGCGAGGAAGTGGCGATACTAACCATCGGCCATATTGGCAACTATGCCGTTGAAGCCCGCAAAATAGTATTTTTTGAAGGCCTGAAACCCGCCCACTATGATATGCGCTTTGTGAAGCCGCTGGATGAACGGATGCTGCACGAGGTTTTCAATAATTTCAACCGTGTTATTACCGTGGAGGATGGCTGCGTGATGGGTGGCTTTGGCAGCGCGGTGCTGGAATTTATGGCCGAACACGGCTACACGGCCCAAGTGAAACGCCTCGGCATTCCGGACCGGATTGTGGAACATGGCGAACCGCTGGAACTGCACCGCGAGTGTGGCTTCGACCCGGAAGGCATTGCCAATGCGGTGCGTGCCTTTGCGGAAGCAGGGGTGAGGGTGTGAGGTGTCGCGCCGGACTGGCTTTGTTTCTACAACCTTTCTCCCAACAACCTTAAACGAGAATATAATGGACCAAAATGAGAGCATCTCACAAACAATTGGAAGAAATGTTTTGCGAGATGCTGCAACGCCAAGACCGGATGAACGAGGATAACCAAAAGATGCGTACCAGTCAGTTGCAGCATATGCAGATGAGCATAAGGCAGTCGGACAACATTTCGTATCTACTTGAAAACCAAGTTTCCAAAAAGGAATTTTTGGAGTTTAAAGAAGAAGTTTCAGCAAAATTTGATACGCTGTTGAAAGCCATCAATGAGTTGAAAAAATAAGGGTCACCACCATGGGGTTTTCCCCTCAATACCTGTCGCGCGCCAGCCGCAGCACCTTTTCCATTTCCCGCTTTATCTCGCTCACCGGAGCCGTGTAGTTGTTGTGCATGAAACTGAACAGCAGCACATGGCCTTTCTTGGTCAGCACATAGCCGCTCAGGCAGTGTACGTTGCTGAGGCTGCCCGTCTTGGCGAAGACGTACGGTTTCTCGTCCCCATAAAAGCTTTTGATTGTGCCTGATTGTCCGCCGGCGGGCAGAATCCTGAACAGCCGTTCCTGCGGAATGGTGGCGTGGATTTTCAGCAACAGTTTCACCATTGAGCGGGGCGTGAACAAGTTGTAGCGCGACAGGCCCGAGCCATCCACCCAGATTGGTGCGTCGGGCAGGTCGTTGAGCAGGGTTTTGGTGGCATACGCGATACTGTTTTCCGTATTGAGCGTATCCGAAAACTGCGAGGCGCACAGCAGCAATAGCTGTTCGGCAATGAAGTTGTCGCTTTCCTGCATCAGCCGCACGTACAGCGAATCCACGGGCAGGCTGTAGATAGTCTGTTGCGGCGGGCGGGGAGTGCCGGTAACCAAGCTTACTGGCTTGTGCAGCGTGTCGGTAAGCATTTCGGTGAGCAATTGTTCGGTGTGGCGGAAAGGCACATCGCGCATAAATCCGCGCCGGATTCCGGTGGAATCAAATGTGAAAAGGTTGCCGGAAGGATCGCGCAGGAAAGTGGCTGGCAGGTCGGGCAATATCCGCCGCAACAGCGGTTTTTCGACAAAATAACTTTTGAAAAGACGCGGCTGTACTTCCCAAGTTTTGTCCAGCTGCACTTTGAACCGCATCACATTGCCGTAAACGGGCATCGCCGCGCGTTCGGTTGCGTAATAGTCATTGTAGTCGTCCCAGCTCCAGCCCGGCCCGAAATGATTGATTTTCAGTGGCGTGCCCACGTAACACAGTTTTTCCGGACGGCTTTGCAGGAAACTGTACACGGCGGTACTTTTCAAGTCAGGATGCATCAGCGACGGGTCGCCGGTGCCCCAAAAATACAGTGAATCGTTGCGGGTCGCGTATTTCAACGCCGGAACCGAATCGCCCAGAACTTTGAGTGAAGTGTAAAACGTGAACAGTTTTGTATTGGAAGCCGGAGTAAAATACTTGTCTGCGTTCTGTTCATAGACAGTTTTCTGTTTTCTGAGATCGTACAGCGAAAAACCGGTGAAATACCGGTTGAAAACATCCGACTGCCGGACGGATTTCCGGATTTGCCTTGCCGGGCCGCAGGCACTGAACAGAACGGTAACAAACAGGAAACTGATGACAGACAAAAGGTGCTTTTCCAAGGAAACAGGCCGTAAGGTGATTCGCCTAAAGTAAGGAATCCGTTGTAAATCCGGAACCTTTATTTTTGACACGGGCGGGTTTGGTGCTTCTGGGAGATACCTGTCTGCCGACAGGCAGGCTATTTTGTGGCGTGTAGCTGGATTTTCCAAGTTCAGCGGTCAGACCAAGGGTTTTTGTCGGTAACCACGGGTTTGGTGTTTTTAAAAGGTACTATTCATGAGCAACCCTGCGCGTCAGGGACGCTAATCCGGTTCGTCCATGTTTTTCTGCCAATAGTGGTGTTATTTTTGTTTATCCGAAACGGAAACCCTTAATTTACCGATATAAACTCAATCTCTGCAACCCATGAAGAAATACTACCTTATCCTTTTTCCGTTACTCTGCGCAAGTTTGGCAATATGCGCCCAAGCGCAAAATATCTATGACATCATTCCGGCTCCTGTCAGTTTGCAACCCGCAAACGGAGTTTTCGCGCTGACAAACGAGGTGGCTCTGGTTGCGCCAAACAACCCTGAAGTGCGGAAAATAGTATCTTTTTTCGAGGCCAAAGCCAAGTCTTCCACGGGTTTCGATTTGAAAACCAATGAATCGGCAGCGGGCAGAAAAATCCGTTTCGTGCTGGAAGCCAAGCCCGATGCCGCCATCAAAGCCGACGGCTACACCTTGGCCGTAACGCCTGAAGAAATTACCGTGAAAGCCAACCAGCCCGCCGGCCTGTTCCATGGCGTACAGACGCTGTTGCAATTGCTGCCCAAGGAAATTGAAAGCAAAAGTACAGTCAAAAACGTGGATTGGCGGATTCCGTGCGTCAGCATCAACGATTATCCGCGTTTTGGCTGGCGCGGCATCATGCTCGATGTGAGCCGCCATTTCTTTTCCAAACAGTACGTAAAGGAGTATATTGACCAATTGGCGCGCTACAAATACAACGTTTTCCACTGGCACTTGACCGACGACAACGGCTGGCGCATCGAAATAAAAAGCTATCCGAAACTGACCGAAATTGGCGCTTGGCGGGTAAAACGCCTGGGTAAATACGGCGAACGCCAACCGCCGCAACCCGGCGAAAAAGCCACCGAAGGCGGATTTTATACGCAAGACGACATCCGCGAAATCGTGGCGTACGCACAAGACCGCTACGTGACCATTGTGCCCGAGGTAGATGTGCCCGGCCACAGTTTGGCGGCATTGGCGGCCTATCCCGAACTGTCGTGTACCAAAGACCCGGGTGCAAGCGTGAATCCGGGAACCAAGTTTTCGGAATGGTACGGCAATGGCAAGTTCAAGATGTTGGTAGACAACACATTGAACCCATCGGATGAGAAGGTTTATGTGTTTTTGGACAAGGTTTTCGGTGAACTTGCCACGTTGTTTCCCGGCCGGTACATCCACATGGGCGGTGACGAATGCTACCACGGCTATTGGGAAAAAGACCCCGGCTGCCAAGCATTCATGAAGAAAAACAAGCTGGCAAACGTGCAGGAATTGCAGAGTTACTTTGTGAAACGCGTGGAGAAAATCATTGAGAGAAAAGGCAAGAAACTTATCGGCTGGGACGAAATCCTGGAAGGCGGTCTGGCTCCCAACGCCGCCGTAATGAGCTGGCGGGGCACAAAAGGCGGCATTGAGGCTGCCAAACAGAAACACCCCGTTGTGATGACACCCACCACGTACTGCTACTTGGATTATATGCAGGGCGATGTGTCAACGGAAATGCCGGTGTACAGTACGCTACGCCTGAAAACCGCTTACGACTGGAATCCCGTGCCGGCAGGCGTGGACTCAACGCTGATTCTGGGCGGGCAAGGCAACTTGTGGGCCGAGCAAGTGCCCAACCCGCGCCAAGTGGAATACATGACATATCCGAGGGCGTGGGCATTGGCCGAAACCTACTGGTCGCCGCAGTCAAAAAAAGACTGGAACGGCTTTGCCCGGCGCGTGGAAACCCATTTTGCCCGCGCGGATCAGGCCGGAATCAACCATTCGCGCAGTATGTTTGACCCGATTGTGAAAGTGCGGAAAAACAATGCGGGTGTTTTGCTCGTGGAACTCGGTACCGAAACCAGCGGACTGGACATTTTTTACACCACCGACAACTCGTTTCCCGACGGGCTATCGGCCAAATACAACAAACCGCTTGCACTGCCCGACAACACCAACATGATACGCATGATTACCTACCGTGACGGCAAACCTTTGGGCCGAATGATGACAGTCAGGACGGAGGATTTGTTGAAACGGGCCGGAAAATAGGAAAACCTGAAAGCGGCGGTTTCCGTACTACGGAAACCGCCGCTTTGGTGCGGTAGAAAATACTTGGTTTTATGGGTTCATACTGCAAACCAAAAATAGTATCCTTTCAAATGGCAAAACCCCCGTGTTTTTACGCCCTGTTGCTGCTTTCGTTGCTGGTTGTGCTCGACGGCTGCGTAAGTGGCAAGGCCGCTTCCAAATCAGGCAGCAGCAGTGGTGCGTTTAAAGATGATTTGTCGGCGTTTCGTCCGGTGTATCAGGCGGATGAAAAGGCCGCCAACACCCAACCCGCGCAACCAGCCGACAACAAGCCGGTCTCCAAGGCCACCCCGACGGGCGACATGACCAAGCAACTGAACACTATCTTGGACACCATTGCGGTTCGCAACCGGGGCATCCGGTACGCCAACGGTTACCGCGTGCAGATTTATTCGGGCACCAGCCGCGAAGAGGCCAACAACGCCCGCAGCCGCTCATACGCTTTGTTTCCCGACATTACGCCGCACATTGCGTATGTGCAGCCCAATTTCCGGGTAAAGGTGGGCGATTTCATTGACCGCTTGGAAGCCCAGCGCGTGTATGCCGGTTTGTCGGCGGAGTTCCCCAATTCACTCGTCCTTGCCGAACGCATTGAGATACGGTGAAGCATACCGTTTGGCAGGGGCGGGTTTGGCATTTTAGGAAGATACTATTTTGAAAACGTATTTGGACTTTCCAAGTCTAACGGATTGGTGTGGGCTTCTCCGTTTGTTGGCCGGGCGGGTTTTGGCTTTTGAAAAGATACTATTCTGGCAACCGGTTTTGTTTTTGACAGCCAATTTGTTTCACTTTTCCAAGACCGCCTTATTGTCTTCGGATAAAAAACCACCATGAGTTTACCTTTTCCGTTATCCGGTGATTAATGGAAGCGCTGGCCGCCGAATCACGAACCGGCATCCGCCGTGTAATAATTTTGCCTCTAATAAATTGTGAATCAGCCTTTTATTCAGGACTTTTGCAATCCTCCGATTACTTTCACAGACACCAACGTTAATTTGATTTCACAATGAAAAAAGCACTCATTACGGGTATTACCGGGCAGGATGGCGCGTATTTGGCCGAATTGCTGTTGGAAAAAGGCTACGAAGTACACGGCATCAAACGCCGCAGTTCGCTGTTCAATACCGAGCGGATTGACCACTTGTACCAAGACCCGCACGAAAAAGGTGTCAGGCTGAAACTGCACTATGGCGATTTGAGCGACTCAACCAACGTGATCCGCATTATCCAAGAGGTACAGCCCGATGAAATTTACAACCTTGGTGCCATGTCGCACGTGCGGGTCAGTTTCGACGAACCGGAATACACCGCCCAAGTGGATGGCATTGGCACGCTGCGCATTCTGGAAGCGGTGCGCCTGCTGGGCATGATTGAGAAAACCCGCATTTACCAAGCCTCCACCTCCGAATTGTACGGCGGCCTTCAGGGTCATGCCCAATCCGAAACCACACCGTTTTATCCGCGTTCACCCTACGCGGTTGCCAAACTTTACGGCTATTGGATCACGGTGAACTACCGCGAAGCCTACAATATGTACGCTTGCAATGGCATTTTGTTCAACCACGAATCTCCGTTGCGCGGCGAAACTTTTGTGACGCGCAAAATCACGCGGGCGGCGGCACGGATTGCGCTGGGTTTCCAAGAAAAACTGTATCTGGGCAACTTGGATTCGCAACGCGACTGGGGCCACGCCAAAGACTACGTGGAAGCCATGTGGCGGATTTTGCAGCAAGACGAACCCGAGGATTTTGTGATTGCCACGGGCGTGACCACGCGCATCCGCGATTTTGTGCGCATGGCATTTGCCGAAGTAGGCATTGAACTGGATTTCCAGGGCAAGGATTCCGACGAAAAGGCGTACGTATCGGCGTGCCACAATCCGGAATACCAATTGCCCGTCGGCAAGGAAATCGTGGCTGTGGATCCGAAATATTTCCGCCCAACGGAAGTGGACCTGCTGCTCGGCGACCCCACCAAAGCCAAGGAAAAACTGGGCTGGAAACTCAAATATGATTTGCCCGCACTGGTAAAAGACATGATGGACGCGGATGTAGCCCTATTCAAGCGCGACCAACTACTGGCCCAGCAAGGCCACCGCGTGCTGAACTACCACGAATAACAGGGCGGTTTGTCTTTTTGCTTTTGAGGGGTGCTCTTTTTGACAGGCTTTTCTGGTAACGGAAAAGCCTGTTTTTTTTGACCAATGCTGTGCAATGATTGGTCGAGACGACATTTGGCAGACAGCCAATTAGCCTGTTTTGGAAAACCCGCCAAAATCGTGCGCAACACCGGTTAGAGCGTGTTCGGGAATTTTATTCGGGTGGAATGCGTGAATTCAAAATAATATTTCGATTCGAGAAAAATACGGGTCGGATGCCAAACTGTCTTTGTTTTTCAAATCCATGGGATGGCGGATTGGCGTTTCAAACCCGTTTACCCCAATTGAAACCAAGCGCAATCCGTACAGTAAAATGCTGATTATCAGACTATTGAAAATTCCCGAACACCCTCTTAAATTTTGTCCTTTAAGAGGGTGTTCGGGGATTTTATTTGGTATTCAGCCGCATAACCTCTGTATCATGATGGTGATGTTGGCCAAAACAAGCCATGCGACAGAAGATTCGACGGTGTACTCATAGTCCTTGACGAGCCGCCTGAAGAAATTTGTCCAGGCGATGCTTCTCTCCACCACCCAGCGCAAGGCGACCGGGACAAACCCCGTGGCCGACTCGGGGCGGCTGGCCCGCTCGAAGACGACCCCGATTTCCCCCGCCTGTCGGGCGAACCCGCCCGTGTAGGAGCCGTCGCCCAAGATTTTCTCCAATCGGTGCATCCACCAGGCCCGTCGGGCAATCAGGGCGCACCCTTCCCGGCCGTCATGGGTGTTGGCCGGCCCGACACGGGCGGCCCACAAACGTCCGCCCGTGTCAACGAGCAAGTGTCTTTTACGCCCGTTGATCTTCTTGTGCGCGTCCGTACCCCTGTGCTCGAAAATAAAAGGGGAAAGCTTGATGCTCTGAGTGTCAACGCAAAGCAGCGACGGGCTCGGCTCCCGACCTTCCCTGACCCTGTCGCCCGCGTTCAGCGCGTGGTTGACCGCCTCGAAGGTTCCGTCCTTTTTCCACTGTTCGAAATAATAGTTCACCGCCCGCCAGTGCGGGAAACAACCCGGAAGGTTGCGCCACTGGCAACCGGTTCGCAGGATGTGAAGAATGGCATTTGAAACCGCCCGCAGGCACAACTTCCGCTTGCGTTTAAGGTTGAAAAAAGACGACATTGCTTCCCATTGGGAGTCGGTCAGTTCGGTGAACTGCTTGGTTATTGCTTTGGAGTTTGGTCGCTGCAAAGCTATACACCGCTCCCGATTTTAAATTCCCGAACACGCTCTAAACCATTCAAAAAATGTTACTTTAGGAATATTTGACCACGCAATAACGAATCCATTTGTCTATGTTTGTCTCATTATTATTCATCGCAGTCCAAAGTAGTGTCTTTTCGACTCCAAAACCTGCCTACAAGCTACAAAAGACGTACCATTTTTTTGCGATAATTAAACATCTTTGGTGGCTGCCGAGCGGCAATTAATCATGTTTTTTCGCAGACAGGTGAGCATTATTTGATTTGCGCGTTTTTGCAAATCAAATGTGTCGTCTTGAATTCATGATAAAATGAAAAACATACAGACTCGCTTGCAAAAAACGTGATTTTATATGAGAGAACCCGAAATGGAATTGACTATTTTAATGCCCTGCTTAAATGAAGCGGAAACACTTGAAGTGTGTATTCAAAAGGCGCAATCTTTTTTGAAAAACAATGAGGTTAACGGTGAAGTAGTTATTGCCGATAACGGAAGTACAGACGGATCTCAAGAAATCGCTATCCGCAATGGCGCACGTGTGGTAGCTATTGCCAGCAAGGGATACGGAGCCGCCCTTAGGGGAGGGATTGAAGCCGCCCGGAGTAAATATGTGATCATGGGGGATTCGGACGATAGCTATGATTTTTCGGCGTTGGCTCCCTTTTTGACCAAACTTCGAGAGGGTTATGATATGGTGATGGGAAATCGCTTTGAAGGGGGCATTGAGGAAAATGCAATGCCTTTTCTGCACAAATATTTAGGTAATCCCGGTCTTTCTTTCATTGGAAGACTGTTCTTCAAACTGAAAACCGGTGATTTTTACTGTGGACTCCGAGGATTCAGGCGTGAGTCAGTAGTAGAGATGGATTTGCGCACAACAGGGATGGAGTTCGCGTTAGAAATGGTAGTAAAAGCTGGTCTGTCGCAATTGAAAGTGACTGAAGTGCCGACGAAACTGCATCCGGATGGAAGAAGTCGGCCACCCCACTTGCGTACTTGGCGCGATGGATGGCGCAGTCTTCGGTTTTTCCTGTTGTATAGTCCACGCTGGTTGTTCTTGATTCCTGGTTTGATATTGTTGGTTTTAGGCATCGCGCTATCGTCCATTCTGGTTTTCACGCCGGTGAAGATTGGTGCCGTACGATTCGATATTCATACACTACTGTATGCTTGCTCATTGATTTTCATAGGGTTTCAGTGCATATCATTTTATTATTTCTCGTGTATGTTTGCTGTGCGAGAAGGGCTTTTGCCTGAAGTTTTTCTACCCGTGCGTCTCTTCGACGTCCTTACACTCGAAAGAGGGGTATTGGTAGGGACTATACTCATAGTGTCAGGGATAATACTGTCCATGCAATTGTTCAAGATATGGACGTACAATGATTTTGGTGATCTGGTCAATCCATCCGAAACTTTTCGGTTGGCCATTCCGGCTGTTACTCTTGTTGTTGTGGGTA
Organism: Sphingobacteriales bacterium; assembly: GCA_043789005.1. Classification (GTDB taxonomy): domain Bacteria; phylum Bacteroidota; class Bacteroidia; order Cytophagales; family 172606-1; genus Xanthocytophaga. Next base: position 14,524 of record JAYWIH010000050.1, on the reverse strand, counting down.
TTCAGCTTGTTCTGTATAGTTTTTTCTACAGCGTTTTAGGTCTCCAAACAAAAAAATAATTTTTGTTTGGTCAACAATCGGAAATCAGATACTTTTTCTGAACAAAGAGGTGCTGATCGTCTCTCTGTTACAATTTCACCCATATTTGTGATTGGCTACTCATCAGGAAGACTACATGGAGAAAAGAGCATTAATTTGCGTTCGGGTATGTTTGTTTGTTTATACGGGCTTCATGTTATATTATTCACCCCGAGTCAATAGTGATACAGCCGTACAAATAGCGCAGGTAGTATCATATCTGAATGGTGACGGCTTTACGCAGGGGTACGCAAAAACCGAAGACATTGCGAGGACGAAACGGGCATATGACAAAACTTTCGCCCCCGGTGTGCAATACATAATGTTATTGTTGATGGTTTTCCTATCCTTAAGTCAAGCCATATGGGTGGCTGGTATGGTAGCTATGATATTGATTTGGGAGAGCTGCCTCTTTTTCCTGCGATACTCCGCACCTGAAACACGCACTTCCCAATTGTGCATATACTGTGTCTTGTTCGGCTTTTCACCCATATTGTTCCAGTACTGTGGACTGTCCGATTTGTTTTCCTTGGGGTTCTTTTTGTTTTCCACCGCACTTTCGGTCAAGGTTCTCCTTGGGGAGAAAGAAGGTTTAAAACCCATGGCATGGGCTTTGGGTATCGGGATAGCCGCCTATCTTACCTGTTTGTTCAGATATGCTTACTATTTCTTTTTTTGGATTCCCATATTCATACTGATACTGTATGCTTTTGCGGACAAGAGATTATGGAAATACGTTTTCATATCGTGTTTTGTGACATCCATACTTTTGGCCTTGCAGCTTTCACAGCAGAGCGGAAAAGAATATGTGCAAAGCAGGCATACAAACGACAGGCATTTGTATTGGGAGGATTTATCCTTAACCACAAATTTCGTAGCGGATAGCTTTTATGAAACAGAAATTGTTGGAGTTATCTGCTCGAAAATTTTGCCCGGGAGCGAAACCTCATTTTCTGACGGGGTTACGCAGATGGTATTGACTTCGCTGATACTGGGTATTTTTATTGTATTTTTAGTCAAATGGATTAAGCCAGTATGGGGATGGGAAAGAATAAAATGGAAAGAATTTCTGTCGCTCCCTAAATCATCTTTTGTGTTGTTTGCCGTTACTACCGTCTTGTGCAATGTATTGGTTATTATTGTTCTGACAGTATTTTTGGGAAGGGTCGCAATAGGTGGGGATGGAGGTGTATTTTGGACGTATGTCGAAGAAAAGCGGTATTTTGCACCTCTGGCAGTTGTGTTATGGCTTGTTTTGGTTATGGCCAAGTCTTATTCTTTTAGGGCCTATCAATTGAGCATGATTGTGATTGCCGTGACCGCGCTATGTGGTTTTTTGCAGAACGGATCGAAAATCAAGAGCTACCATGAATATAAGGGAATAGAAAGTCTGTACTATATGAGCGGTCAAATTTATGCGGAAAGAGATAAAACAAATGTGTTTATAACCCCATCGTTATCGCAGAACTACGCTGAATACGCTAGTATGGCAGGAGCCAGGCTCTGTACTACTGACTCCGCAATAAAGTCGAATCTCAAAGCCAGTGTCCCTGTGGTTCTGTACATACCCGTTCCAAGTGATTTGCCCTCGATTGAAGACAAACGCAAACTCGAAATTTTAGTGAAAAAGACAAATGCTCGTGTCTGGATGAAGGTTAAAACATACGGAATCACAACTATTTATAGGACAATAATAAGGCCTAAACCAAGGACTATGATGGTCAGCGAAAAAGCAGTGTCATGGCATCAAAAGATATCTGATGGTAAAGCCGGACTGCTTTGTCAGAAGTGAAGAAGAGCAAAAAAATCCTCGCTGCAATGTTCATCCAAATGATTTCAATATAATGTGCTTGTACCTTAATTTGTATATGTTTTAATAGATTAATACTGCTTTAAGATCATTAGTAATGCCGATAATATGAGTTCACCTATCGTTAACGTACGCAAAAGATTCCTGCAAAAGTTTCTTATTTGGTTTCATCAAAACGCTTCACATAAGCACAGGATAAGCATTTTGGCGGAATTGATAACTTGTGGAATCAAAACACAGGTTCCGAAGTCTGAATTCATAAACTGTCTTGATGTGGGATGTGGAGACATGGTTCTCGCGGAAAAAATTGCCGAAAATTTGCGGAATAGCAACTGGCGATGTACAGACATCCATCCACTTCCTTCAGCATTGGAAGGAAATGCGAAATGGAAAAAATACAGTCAGTTTGATGGCAAACACATTCCTTTTCAAGACAAAAGTTTTGATGTTGTGGCGTTTTGCGATGTGCTGCACCATGCAGGGGAAAACACAGGAGAATTATTGACTGAATCTGCAAGAATCGCAAGGATAATAATTATAAAGGATCATTTTGAAGATGGCATATATTCCAGGACAATGCTTCAGTTGATGGACTTTATGGGCAATTGGGCTTACGGGGTTAACATACCAAAAAAATATTTCACAAGGGAGAGTTTTGCGGAATTATGTGAAAATGCGGGCTTGGAACTGGTTCACCTGAATGACAATATCCAACTATACAAGCATTTGCCTTTGGTGAGGAATATTTTGTCACCCAAGTGGCAATTTGTAGCGACATTAAGGTCAAAACCTGTTTGAATGAAAAAATTTCAAGCGGCTAAAAGCTATTGATGAGGATTTGTCGGTGCGGGCAATGCTGAAAGCCTGATAAAAAGCCCCAAACCCCGCCAGTAGTTGATTGGCGGGGTTTGGGGCTTTTGAAAGATACTATTTTTTGGAAATGCGATTATCAGATGAAAAGTCGGTACAGATCAAGAAATAACGCAAGTCCCATAAAACCAAATAAAATCATCATTCCAAAACGCATAGATATTTCCATGAATTTTGGTGTTGGTGGGCGACCAGCCACCATTTCGTAAAGCAGAAACACTACGTGGCCGCCATCCAGTACCGGAATGGGCAGGATGTTCATGAAGGCCAGCACCATGGAAAGCATGGCCGTGATGGCCCAGAACCGCTCCCAATCCCAAGTGCCGCCGTAGATTTTGCCGATGCTGATGAAACTTCCCAGTGATTTGGTAAGGTCAAGTTCGCCACGGAATATCTTGCCGAATGCTTTCAATTGATCAGTGATTATTCCAAAAGCCTTGCCTGGTGCTTTGGCAAACGCTTGGCCGAAGGAATAGTCAATTTGTGCGGTTTTCAGTTCGCTTCTCGGGTAGAAACCCAACGCGCCGCTTGTGTCCAATTGTGCCGAAACCTGCTTTTCCGTGCCATTGCGGCTGATGGTCAGGTCAACGGTTTTGCTTTTGTTGGCTTTCAAAACCGTTTGCAATTCATCGAAAAAGCGGATGGGCGTTTGGTTCACGCGCACAATCTTGTCGTCGGGCTGCAAGCCGATTTTCTGCGCCGGACTTTCCTTTGCCACAAACTCTTCGCCCTTGATTTTCATGACCAAGCCCGCCAAAAATCCCGGTTTTTCAGCCTTGGCGATTGCGCCAACCGAAAAAGGCAGGCGCGGCGTGATGAACGGCTGCGGGTTTTTCTTGTCTGACAATACATTGAGCAGTTTGTCGGGAATGGCAACATCCATCACTTTGCCGTTGCGGTCAATGGTGTAGTAACTGCCCGAATTGAGCAGCGTATTGCTGCTGGTCACGTCGGCGAAGTTCTCTATTTCCTTGCCATTCACCTTCAAAATCTTGTCGCCGGTCTGCAATCCCAGTACTTTTTGGGCCGTTTCGCTGGCCACAATGCCGTATTTCACTTCCTTGGCGGGCAGGTATTCGTCGCCATAGATGAACATGAGCATCCCGAAAATGAAAATGCCGGTAACCACATTCACCACCACGCCGCCCAGCATCACAATCAGCCGCTGCCAAGCGGGTTTGCTGCGAAATTCCCACGGCTTGGGTTCGCTTGCAAGTTGCTCATTGTCAAACGACTCGTCCATCATGCCCGCAATCTTGACGTAGCCGCCCAGCGGAACGGGCGAAAGCAGGTATTCGGTTTCGCCGCTTTTGAAACTGAAGATTTTGGAAGGCAGGAAACTGAGCCCGAACATTTGGGGCGGTAAGCCCAGCGCAAACTGCTCGACGCGCATCTTGAACCACTTGGCCGTGAAAAAATGCCCCGCCTCGTGTACGCCCACCAGAATGGACAGTCCCAACAACAATTGCGCAATGATTACGATTACTTCCATTTATGAGTTTTGAAATTAGAAATCTGAATGATGAAAATAGTATCTTTCAAAAAGGCCAAACCCCCTTTTGTCATTCCGACGAAGGAGGAATCCGGCTTTCACTTGCGGGCAAGCCCGGACTTTGGTGCGCGATTGACAGCAGATTCCTCGTTCCTCGGAATGACAAATCTAGAATAGTATCTTTTAAAAAGGCCAAACCCATTGGTCTACACGGAGGCTGATGCGCGATAACGGTCCGGCACACAGTGTCTGACCGGCGTTTTTTGTTTCAGCGGAAACGCCACCGCCTCACATTTCGAAAACATCTGTCAGGTTCAGTTGCAGGCCGGGCAACACTTCGCCGCCTGAAAGGTTGTTCCAATCCCCGGCAAACGTTTTTCCGGGCGTGTAGAGTTCAACTTTCCGCTTCTTGGGATCAATGAGCCAGCCCAACCGACTGCCATTGCTAATCCATTCGGCCATTTTTTCCCGCAATTCCGTATGCGAATCAGAGGGCGACTGGATTTCGGCCACGAAATCCGGGCAAATGTGGGCGAATTTTTTACGGTCGGCAGCCGGCAGGTTTTCCCAGCGTTCATTCTGTATCCAAGCCACATCCGCCGATTTTACCGATTTGTCTGGCAATGTAAATCCGGCACTTGAACCGAATGTTTTCCCCAATTTATGGGTGCGATTCCATATTTCTATCGCCATTCCAAGCGATAAATCGAATATTCCAGTTTCTGATCCTGTCGGTGACATGAGTATGATTTGTCCGTGCTTGTTCCGTTCCACACGCAAATCCGGATTGGCCGCGCAAAACCAGAAGAATTCGTCTTCGGTCATGCGATCCAATACTTTGAGCGGAGCTTTTAGAAGGGTTGTCATGGCAAAACGTCAATTCAAAATGATAACCATTGAGTCGGCAGGCAGGTTTCAGTTTTTCAAAACATACTGTTTTACGCGGCTTCCGGTTGGCTGCACCAAGCCGTTTCATTGCGCGGCCTATTCGATATTCAGGAAAAGCCTTGTGTGTTGTTTCCTGAAAACCGGCTCCATGATTGCCCTTACGGGCAATGTCGATTTAAATGTGACGGTTTCAGTCACAACGTAACCGCTGCCGCTGGCTTTGATGGCAAAATGCATTTCAATAGTGGCAAGGTTCATGACGTTGGCCCTCAGCAAAACCGTTTTGTTTGCGCCGTCGCTTTCAACCGTTGCCGTGTAGGTAAACGAATACGGAATGAAACCGATTTTGAGCCTTTCAAAAACCAAATACGTGTTTCCATCCAGCCTGTCCATTCTGTAAATCAGCGGATGGACCGCCACGAATTTTTGCATATCAGTCAAGTGGGCAAAAACAAAGTCCACCGGTTTTTTCAATGCATGGGTCAGTTTCATACGGTCAGGCCAAGCGGTGTGTTTGCCACGCGCCGGGTTTCTGCATCAGTCCAAACATAATCCTCCAGCGACGGATGGGCAATATACGGCACTTTGTGCATACAACGGATAATCCAATCGGATATTTCCGGCAGCCCGATTTCCTCGCGCAGAAACGCGGCCACCGCCACTTCGTTGGCCGCATTGACGATGCAGGGCATATTGCCGCCCTTGGCCAGCGCGTCGTAGGCCAGTTGCAGGTTCACAAACGTCTCTTTGTCGGGCTGTTCAAACGTGAGTGAAGGATAGCTGGTGAAATCAAAACGCGGAAAGTTGCCGGGCAGGCGTTGCGGGTAACCGAGTGCGTACTGGATGGGCAGTTTCATGTCGGGCAGGCCCATTTGTGCCTTCAGGCTACCATCTTGGAATTGCACTAAAGAGTGGATGATGGACTGCGGATGCACCACCACCTCAATCTGCGAAGCAGTCAGGTTGAACAGCCACTTGGCCTCAATCACTTCCAAGCCCTTGTTCATCAGCGTGGCCGAGTCAATCGTGATTTTGGCTCCCATCTCCCAGTTGGGGTGTTTCAGGGCTTGGGCCTTAGTGACGGTGCGCAGGAACTCGCGGTCTTTGCCACGGAACGGCCCGCCCGAAGCGGTCAGGATGATTTTTTCGATGGGATTGTGCCATTCGCCCGCCAGACACTGGAAAATGGCCGAATGCTCGGAATCAACCGGATAGATGTCCACGCCCTTTTCGCGGGCCAGTTGCGTCACCAATTCACCCGCCACCACCAGCGTTTCCTTGTTTGCCAGCGCAATATTTTTGCCCGCTTCAATGGCTTTGAGCGTCGGAATCAGCCCGGCATAACCGACCAATGCCGTGAGCACCAAGTCAATGCTTTCCATTTGCACTACCGAAGCCAATGGTTTTTCGCCCGCATAGACCTTAATTGGCTGGTTGGCCAAGGCCGCCGCCACTTTCCCGTGCAGGCTCTCGTTACCGATGACAACCACATTGGGCTGGAATGCAATGGCTTGCGCGATGAGTAAATCGGCGTTGTTCTGCGCCGTCAGCACTTCCACCTCAAACGATTGCGGATGCGCGGCAATCACTTCCAACGCCTGCGTGCCGATGGAGCCGGTGGAGCCAAGGATGGCAATTCTTTTTTTGGGATTGTTCATGGGGAAAATAGTATCTTTTAAGGACACGAAACCCGCCGGGTTTTTGTCATGTCTTCTGTTGCTTCAACAATTCAGGCAAAAAGCCGATTTCTGTTTTCAAATGCAAAACATGCTTTCTATATTGTTGCGCATTCCAAGAATCTCAAGGACGAAAGCAATTAGAACCGCCGTATGTACGAAAGTTCCACTGGACTTCATAAATACCGTGCGAGTTTAACGTTTTCAACTTCCAGCAACGGTGGCAGTTGAAACACAGGGAATTATTTCATTTCGGATAGATGGTAAAATAAATTTTTGTGAGTAACAAAAGGATATTAAGCATGATTTTGGGCTGGGCCGTCAGTGCATGGACATTTGCACTGACGGCCCAGCCCACCTTATATCTTAAACCAGTGCTGTCCGGACAATTCGGGATGTATCGATATGACCGGGCCATTGGAAAATCAGATCGTTTTCATTCCGGTTCGCCAAACATAGAACTGGGTGGAGGTGGTGATTTGCATTTGAAGATAAATCCGAAATATGCCCTTTCGGTGGGCTTCCATATAAATAACTATGGCTTTGGTTACCGAGTGGACGTGCCTAACTACGGGAGAAGAAGCGGTGATAACAGCGATTATTATTACAGCGTTCCCCTTCTTTTTCATTACACATTCGCAAACGATGTTCATTGGGTGAGTCTGGACAAAGTTCACTACAACTACCTGTTTGTATTCCGTTTGTACGGCGTGGCTGGCCTGAGTTATAACCACGTCCGGCAACCGGGATACTATGGACAACTAACGGTTACGGGAAGTCCCGTGCGCATTACCGATCAGGAACCTGTTGTGGAGCAATGGAATAATCTATCGGCTTACTTGGGTGTCGGAATGCAATTTTATAATGGGCGTAAAGACCGGTTTGATGTGCGCATATACCTGACGCGCGGTTTTGGGAGAATTGCCTATCAGGATTACAGATATTCATTTGCCGGAGAACCACAAGTTTACGAAACCCGTTTTTGGTCAAGGGGTTCCTTGATTGCATTTTCTGTGGGATATCCCATTAAGCTGGCAACTTTTAAAAGAAAACTAAAACTTCCTTGAAATGATTTCGGTTCCATGTCGTCAAGCTGGCAGTAGATCCCTGCCAAGTTCGGCTACAGCCGCCTTTGAAAATAGTATCCCTTCAAAACGTGAAACCCGCCCTCAAATCCCAAATCCGCTCAGTTCGTCGGCCAGTTTGCGGTCGTTGCTCAGGCGCGGCACTTTGTTTTGTCCTCCCAGCTTGCCCTGCGATTTCATGTAACTGCGGAACGCGCCGCGTTGCAACGGCGTGAGTTTTAGCGGTTGCAGGATGCTGCCCGCAATCAAGTCGTCGTAATACACGTTTAGTTTGGCGAGTTTACGGTCAAGATCGGTGGTGAATTTTTGCGGCTCGCGCGGCGGTACGGCAAATTCCACCAGCCATTCGTGGTACGGCAGGCCGCCGTTGGGCGGTGCCACCATCGGCGCAACGGTAAACTCAATCAACTCGGTTTCAGGATGTTGCTGCATGGCATATTGCATCGCTTTTTCCACTTCCTCGCCGATCACGTGTTCGCCAAAAGCCGAAATAAAGTGCTTGATGCGCCCCGAAACCACCAGCCGGTACGGATTTTTGGAAACGAATTTCACCGTGTCGCCCAGCGAATAGCCCCACAAACCGGCATTGCTGTTGATAATCATCGCGTAGTTTTTGCCCAGTTCCACTTCGGCAATGCTTAACCGCGTGGGATTTTCACCGAAAAACTCGTCTGCCGGGATAAATTCGTAGAAAATGCCGCTGTTTAAAAGCAACAATAAACCTTCGTGTATTTGTTTGTCTTGGTAGGCAAAAAAACCTTCCGAAGCCGGAAACAACTCAATGGAATCAATTTTCCGGCCAATAGATTCGTATATTTTGGCGCGGTACGGCTCAAAATTCACGCCGCCGTACACAAAAAGCGAAAAGTTGGGGAAAACGTCCTGAATTTTCTTGCCAGTCCGGGCGGTGATGCGGTCAAAGTACATTTGCACCCACGGCGGAATACCCGAAATCAGCGACATATCGGCCGTCAGCGTTTCGTCAATGATTTTGTCCAATTTGGTTTCCCAATCCTCGATGCAGTTGGTGGCGTAGCTGGGCATCTGGTTGGTGCGCAAATAGGCCGGCACGTGGTGGTTAGCTATGCCCGACAGCCGCCCTGTGGGTACGCTGCCTTTGGTGTCCAAAACCGGACTGCCCGACAGGAAAATCAGTTTCTTGTCCAGAAAAGCGGCCTTCTTTGTTTCGTGGACGTATGTGAGCAGCGCATTGCGGGCTGAATTTATGTGGTTCGGGATGGATTCCTTGGTGATCGGGATGTATTTCACACCCGAAGTAGTGCCCGAAGTCTTGGCGAAGTAGATTGGCTGGCCGGGCCAAAGCACATCGCGCTGGCCGCCGATGATTTGCTGGATATACGGCTTCAAATCCTCGTAGTCGCGGATGGGAACCTGGCGTTTGAAATCGGCGTGCGTGCGGATGGACGCAAAACCGTGTTCGCGCCCGAAAGCCGTAGCCTTGGCATCGCGGATAAGCGATTGAAAAACGGCATCTTGCGACTCAATTGGCGCGTTTGCCCAGCGATTTTGTGCTTTGACAATGGCAGCCGCCAACGGCTTTGCCAACAATGAACGGATTCCCATGCGGCAAAGATAGCGTTTTTGCGTTTAGTGTTTTTGGCGGGGTTTGGGCTTTTTCAACGATACTATTTTGCTTGTTGTCAGAGTTTTGATGATTTTCGGGATTGTGTCCGTTTTGTAGAGACGTTGCACTGCAACGTCTCTGTTTCCAACGCGAATGTTTTCGTTCCCGGATGTTGCAGTCTCAGATGCCGGGCAAGAGACGTTGCGGTGCAACGTCTCTACATTTCATTGCTGACATACCAAATCCCGGCGAAATTTTCTGAACCAAATGCCGGGTTTCGGGTTTTCAGAAGATACTATTTTACCACGCTGTCCATGGCAAAAAACGTCCTCATTACGGGTGGCACCGGGTTGGTGGGTTCACGGCTGACCGAGTTGCTGTTGCAAGGCGGCTACCAGATTTCGCTGTTGAGCCGCAAAAAGGAAAATATTCCGAATGTAACTGTGTATCAATGGGATATAAGGCAAAAAACCATTGAAGCGGAAGCCATTGAAAAAGCCGATTACATCATTCATTTGGCGGGTGCGGGTGTGGCCGACGAACGCTGGACGGACAACCGCAAACGCGAGATTCTGGAAAGCCGCACCGGGTCGGCAGGGTTGCTTTATGAATCGCTAAAACAGACCGGCCACCGTCCGCAAGCGTTCATATCTGCCTCGGCGATTGGCATTTACGGTGCGGATCGGGGCGATGAAGTGCTGTCGGAAGAGTCAAGTTACGGCAACGATTTTCTGGCTACGGTGACCAAGGCGTGGGAAAATTCGGTGCAGCCGATTGCTGATTTGGGCATCCGAACGGTAAAATTGCGCATCGGCATTGTGCTCAGTGAAAAAGGCGGCGCGTTGGCAAAGCTGGCCGCGCCGATAAAATTGGGAGCAGGCACGGCGTTGGGTTCAGGCAGGCAATGGATGTCGTGGATACATATTGACGACTTGTGCCGGATGTTTGTGTACGCGCTTGAAAACGAGTCGCTTACGGGAACCTACAACGCCGTTGGCCCGCACCCGGACACCAACGCCAACCTGACGCGGGCGGCGGCGAATGCGCTGGACCGCCCGCTGATTCTGCCCAACGCCCCGGCATTCGCGCTGAAATTGCTGTTCGGCGAAATGGCTGTTGTGGTGCTGGGCGGCACAAAAGTATCCAACCAGAAGATGGCGCAGACCGGTTTCGAGTACCGCTTCAACGATTTGCCAGCCGCCATGTCCGATTTGTTGCAAAAAGTCTCCGGCACCCAAGGAGAGTGAAAAAATAGTATCTTTTAAAAGTCCCAAACCTCACTTGAAAGAGGCAGAAACTATTGTTTGGCGGCGGCGGATTTTGCCTTTGTGTTGCCAAATAGTGGAAAATTGCGCATTTTGAAGTACTTTTGTATTTCAATCATAGAAACCTTACCGGAAAAAGCCGGAAGCGTTTGTTTTAATTATGTATTTTTAAATTCTGTTGAATGAAATTGACTTTTTGGGGTGCTGCCCGCCAAGTAACCGGCAGCATGTATTTGCTTGAATTGGAAGACGGTTTTAAAATCCTGATTGACTGCGGCACTGACTTGGACCAGCAAAAAATGGAGCGGGAAAAAACCTTGGGCCACTACAGCCTTTTTCCGTTCGAGCCTTCCGAGATAAACCTTGTATTGCTCACCCACGCCCACATTGACCACTCCGGCAACCTGCCCAACCTGGTAAAAGACGGCTACGAAGGCCAGATACTCTGCACTACGGCCACCATGCCATTGGCCGAACTGCTGCTGCGCGACTCGGCGATGCTGAACGCCAAGCGGGCCAAAGAACTCGAAAACGCACCTTCGACCAAGGGTAAGAAAAACCGGAACAACAAAAACAAGAAGAAGCCATTCCGGTTCAATCCGCAGGAGCTTTACTTGGAGGCGCAAGTGGTTGAAACCGCCGACCGGTTTGTGACCGTTGGTTTCAACCAGAAATTTAAAGTCAGCAAGAATGTCAATGTCACGTTCATCCCGACGGGGCACTTGCTGGGCGCGGCCAACATTGTGCTGGAAATCAACGAGAACGGCGCTAAGAAAACCATCGGCTTTTCGGGCGATATCGGCCGCAAGAACTACCCGCTGCTGCTCGATCCGCAACGGATGCCGCCCGTGGACTACCTGCTTTGCGAGAGCACGTATGGCAGCAGGCGGCACACCAACAAGGAAGCCCCCGTGGAAGCGTTGGAAAAGGTGATCCGGCAGACGTGCGTAGACCAACCCGGAAGGCTGATTATCCCGGCGTTCAGCGTGGGGCGCACGCAGGCGTTGCTGTTTGTGCTGAACAAACTTTACACCACCGAAGGCTTTCCGCCAATCAAGGTTTTCTCGGATAGCCCGCTGGCGTTGCAGAGTACGAAAGTGTACGAGAAAAACGTGCATCTGCTCAACGATGAGGCGAAGGATTTCTACGCGAAAAACGAGGAACTGTTCGACTTCGAGAACCTGACCTACGTGCAGGACATGAAGCAGAGCAAGGCCATTGCCAACTACGCCGATCCGTGCATCATCATCTCGTCGTCGGGCATGATTTCCGGTGGCCGCGTCGAGCACCACGTCATGACCAACCTGGCCAACTCGCTGGCCACGATTTTGCTGGTGGGCTTTGCGGCCGAGGGTACGCTGGGCTACAAACTGCTGCACGGCATGAAAAGCCTTTCGATTACCAAGGAGAAGGAGATTCCGGTTCTGGCCAGCATCCAGAGTATTGACGTGTTCAGCGGCCACGGCGACCTGGACGACCTGACTGAGTTTGTGGAATACCAGTCGCCTGAGACACTGAAGAAGGTATTCCTCGTCCACGGCGAATACGCGAGTATGCAATCTTTCCAGCAGCATTTGAACCAGCGCGGCTACGCAAACGTGGAAATACCGCAGTGGGGCGAAGAATTTGAGTTATAAAAAAGCAGTTCACGGCTCCCGAAAATTAGCAAAGATTCTGCTAGAGCGGGTTTGTTGATTTCAAAAGATACTATTTTGCGGACAGTCAAAGCCCCTCCAAAAGAGGGGCTTTTGATTGGAGGGGTTTGGCAGTTGAAAAGGATACTATTTTTCCTTGCCGGTGCCAGCGGAAACGCTTAAACCGTTTTTTGCTCCCCTTCGGGGCTGGGGGCTGTCTTTACTTTTATTTCCCGTACAGTGCAATCCGGTTGGCGGTTTTCAGGTTCTGCAACATCTGCTGGTAAGCCGGTTTTGCCATCTCCTTTTCCAGTACCTTGTATTCGGTCAGGTAGTTGCCCGCACCATAGCGGTTCAGGAAAATCCATTCGTCGTTTTCGATGATTTTCACGCCTTTCGCACGCAATTTTGCGAATACGTTGTCCTTGATGATGGCGTAATTGAGCAGCAGCTTGCCGAACAACTCATTGACTTTCAGCAGCGTCTCCACCATTTCCTGATTTTGCATCATGGCTTTGTACATATCGGGCTGGTGCTTCTGGGCGTGCAGCAAATACGCCAAGCAGTAAAACTTGAACTCCTGATGGGCATTGATAGCACTGCCCACATTGGAAAAGTAATCGTACCAGTCCTCGGCATTGCCGGGCGTGTTTTCCTCGTACCAGCAGTGCATTTTCACGTCGGTGAGTGTACCATGATAGTAAGCCACCCACTCATCGAGCAGTCCGTAGATTCCCAACACATTGGAAGTCAGTGGAATTTCCTCCTTCACATTGAAAATGTAAGTTTCAAACCTAAATGTGCGCAAATGCTTGGGAATGGTCCTTCCCATCTGTTGGGTCGGGAATACAGGCGTGTAGCGCACCAGGCGGTGGTCGTCATCGGACAGGTAGTAGCATATATGGTTCTTGGCTTCCTTGGGCTTCATCTTCCAGGCCAGCAGTGCACCGTAGCTGTGGTTCATTTCGTGTACCATGGTGCCCACCGCGTTGCGCACATCAAATTCAGTGTCTCCCTGCGCAAAGCGGTCGAATGGCGGGTGCAGGGCCAGCGAATCCACCTGCCGGATTATTTTCCAGCCATCCGCGTTGTATTTGCGTAGCAGTTGCATGGCATATTCTCGTTTCTCCTTGGGTTGCAGCATCTTTTGGGCGGAAACCGCCCCGGAAAAACACAGGATGGCGCAGAACAGCAGCGCGGCCGGGAGGAATTTTGAATACATGGGCTGGGATGTTGGTGGCTGGAGAAGGATGCGATGGATGAATATAAAAGACAGCCGGGGAAATTCAAAGTCCCGGCCACTGTGCAACCTAAATGTCTGGTTCAGAGGTGGTAATAAAACAACCGGAAGTTGGTTTTATTGCACGGCAAAATGCCCGCCGCCGCAATTAGGCACGCGCGGCGGCGGCTTCTCCGCCACCCAAAAGGGTCACCTTGCTTATTGGCTGGGAACGAGCCGGATTTTGCCGGAAAGCGACGCACCAAATTTTTGATAAAAAAGTTATCTTAGCAAAAAACTAACGTGCCATGCTGACCATCGCCGACAAAGACAAGCCCAAAAGCCGCCGCTACGAACGCAAAGTGCCCGATGCGCTGGTGTACGAAACCATGGACGGCGAGCCGCTCTACTACCGTGGCTATAAGGACGTGATGTCGGGCAAAAAAAACATTGAGGAAATCATGGGTTCGAGTACGTTGCAGTTTGTGTTGGGCAATTATTTCATCCGCTTGCTGGCCAAACATCTGGATGAAGACGGTTTTTACATTGCCGCCAGCGAGGCCGGAGTACACATAAACCACCGGGACAACATGGCCAATGACATTGCCGTGTACGAATCAGGTGTGCTGACTCCCGACCGCATAAATGATAGGTACGCGAATGTGCCGCCCAAATTTGCCATAGAAATTGACATCAAAGCCGATTTGTCCAATCCAAAACATTACGATTATGTGAATCTGAAGACCCAGAAACTGTTGGATTTCGGTACGGAGAAACTGGTGTGGGTTTTTACGGAGACGCATAAGGTGATGATTGCCCCGAAGAATGAAGACTGGAGTATCATGGACTGGAACAAGGATATAGAACTGATTGCGGGTGTGCAGTTTAACATTGGCAAATATTTGAGCAAAAAAAATATTAT
>JAYWIH010000049.1:0-16317 GCA_043789005.1 Sphingobacteriales bacterium | reverse complement strand
AGCGGTTTTGGCTTCCGTTGTTAATTGCGGTGTGTTTACTCGTCCCATGGGACAAAATTATAAAATAATCTAAACTAATTATAATGACCTACTTATGACATATTTCTTACTGAAAAAAATATTGATGAACTTGCACAAAAAGGCGCAAGAGTACAGCAGTTTCGAACCAACAATGTAGTTCTGGGAGTTCCCAGAACCATCCAAGTTTTCATGGATCCGGTTTTTAATAATTTTATGCAAAATGCATTTGATAATGCTCTTAATAGATACAATATATTGAATATAGGTTTGAGATTTCAAAGGACACTTAATTTAGTTAACGCCGATATCACTGTTTTTGCATTCAGGGAAATTACTAATCCGAGGACAGGGCAACCGAGCACACTTTTAGGTATAAGCGGGGGCTTTCCATCTGGCGGTGACCCAGCAAGCCGTATTGGACTCAATACCTTTTTCTACGATCAGCCTCGAGTGGATGCCCTTACTACGATAACTCATGAGATAGGCCATGCTATTGGATTTCGTCACACCGATTTCATGAATAGGGTTTTTAGCTGTGGACAAGAACCCAATAACCCTGATGAGGGACAGGGTAATGAAGGATCAATACATATTCCTGGTACTCCAACCGTGCCAGTCGCAAATTCGTGGATGTTAGCTTGTAGTAATAACACAGATCGTCCTTTTACTAATGAAGATATTACGGCTTTGACCGTTTTATATCCGGGAAGGGTGATTCCAGCCGGTACTTTGCCTACATACAGATACTACAGTCAAACAGATAAAGATCATTATTACACAACAAATTGGTACAATTTAAGAGGTGGAAAAGATGGTTTTGTTTATGAGAACGTAGAATTTTATATGTATCCAAATCAAGTTTTGGGTACGGTTCCCCTATATCAGTATTATAGTCTCAGTGACCGCGATCATTATTACACAACTGTTTCTGGAAATTATACAAACTTCAGATCAGAGGGAATTGCTGGCTATGTATACAACCGGTTTGTGCCTCTGGCGAACATTGCGCCAGTGTATCAATACTACAGTCTTGGTGACCGAAACCATTTTTACACTATTACCGCTGGAAACTACAATAATTTCGTATCGGAAGGGGTAGCATTTTATGCACTTAGATAGTATGTCAATTGTTTTATTAGTTGATTTCACATATGTTCAGATAATGACGTAAAGTAGACCATTTAACTGACAATGTAATGCTGCGAAACGTCAGCTAACGCTCACGACGACAATGCCTTCAAGATTAACAGGATTGGTAAAGACACTTGGCTGGGCCGACGGCTTGGTCACATACGTTCAGGTTAAATACAGGCCGAGCGGGGCTTTTTTCCTCACTAAATATGGCACAAGTTTCCACTTGCGGCCCGGCACGTCTGACTATTATACCTTCGATCAGGTTTTCATTCAGGACCAGTACAACATCGAACTGCCTTTCGCTCCGAAAACAATCCTTGATGCCGGGGCCAACGTGGGTTTGTCGGCGGCGTATTTTGCCCACCGCTTTCCGGATGCCTCCATTGTGGCCGTGGAGCCGGACAAAAGCAATTTTGAAACACTGCAAAAAAACGTGCGGAAATACCCGCAGGTGAAACCGCTGTGCATGGGTCTTTGGAACAAGGACGCGTTTCTGAAAATCACCAATGCACGCGATTGCAGGCACAACTCATTCATGGTGAGCGAAACGGATGTAACCGACAGCCAGGCAATACCGGCCATCTCCATCCAGTCCATTATGGCGCAGAACGGCTGGGATACCATTGATATCCTGAAGATTGACATTGAAGGCTCTGAAAAAGAAGTGTTCGGAGCCGATTATGAGCAGTGGCTGCCAAAGACCAAAGCCATTTTCATTGAGCTGCACGATTTCATGAAACATGGGTGTTCCACGTCGGTTTTCAAGGCCATCAGCCGGTACAACTTCAGTTTTGCGATGTGTTACGAAAACCTGGTCTTCATCAACCAGGATTTGGTTCCGCCCGGCCCCGAGTTGGCAGGCGCACCAAAATAGTATGTTTTAAAAACCCCAAACCCCCTTGTGCCCCCGTGCACAAAGACAAATGCCGGCAAACCTACGGATGTGCGTTTTTTGGCGTTTTGCGCCTGTTTTTTTATTGAATGGCGTTACATTTGCCGCCGGGTCAAGGTTGTGGACGGCAATATTTTTCGGGGTTTGGCACGGATTTTTATCTTGTCCGCATATCTGAAACCCTTCTTTCGCCGTTACAGCTTACAAAACCCAATCAAAGGCGGCCTTGGCTTTTTTGCCGCCTTCCGAAACTCCCCTGAAAAATGAGCCTCCCGCCACGTGCGGGTGCGTTTCATCGGTTGCCATCACCAAACAAATACGGTATTGACCGGGCTTGCAACAGGTGCGCGTTGAAAAAACGCGGCCTCTGGCTGTAAGGTTTTTGCCCTTGTGCCGATTCCGGGAGGTAGCGGCTCATTCGTCCTTGAATCGGCTACTGAAACAACCCCGCAAAAACACTTACGCATTACGGTAGTGAACCGGTTTGGAAATGCCGGACATTATTTTTCACATTCCTGACAAATCAAGCCAGCTATGAACCAGATAATCATGGATTGCGAACGGATGAAATACTCCGATACTGGCCTGTACCATTTCTGCCTGAACTTGGGGCGGCACCTGCAAAAAGCCCTCGGCAACAGCCGCGAGCAAATGGCCTACTACCTTCCGCCCGCCCTGAAAAACATTTTCGGCAACGGGGCGGCTTACCTGCCACAAAACAGCCTGCACAAGTTTTCTATGCCCTCGCTCAAGCCATTTGACATCTGGCACAGCACCTACCAGGACACGGACTATATGCCGTTCGGCAACAAGCGGATACGCGTGGTTTTCACCATCCACGACCTGAATTACCTGTACGACGACCGGAAGCCGACCGCCAAAAAACAGAAATACATCCAGAACCTGCAGCGTAACATCAACCGCAGCGATGCCATTGTGTGCATCTCTGAATACTGCCGCAAGGACGTGGAACTTTGGTGCGACACCGGCAACCGGCCCGTCCACGTAATCCACAATGGCAGCAATACGCTGCACGAAGCCACCCTCGGCAGCAGCTCGTACCGGCCCCAACGCCCCTATATTTTTGCCTTGGGTACGGTGGGCCGCAAGAAAAACTTCCACGTGCTGCTGAACCTGCTCGCCGACACCGGCAATGAACTAGTCATATCGGGCAAGTTCGATGAACCCGATTACGTGGGCATGATTGAAGCCAAAGCCACCGAAATGGGTGTGCGCGAACGGGTGCATCTGACAGGTGTGGTGTCCGAAGAGGAGAAGGCCTGGTACTACAAGCATTGCCTGGCATTCGCGCTCCCGTCCATATCCGAAGGTTTCGGGCTGCCGGTGGTGGAAGCCATGAATTTCGGCAAGCCCGTATTCCTGTCCGACCGCACGGCCCTGCCCGAAATCGGCGGCAATGCGGCCTTTTACTTCTCCAATTTCACGCCCGACCACATGCAATACGTGTTCAGGCAGGGAATGCGCCAATACAACAGCAACAACTTGAGCAAGTCCATAAAAAGACAGGGAAGGAAATTCTGCTGGAACGAGGCGGCGGGGCGTTATCTGGACGTGTACCGGTCGCTATGCTGAAACCCGGTGGGTGGGGTGCGACTTGATGTCTAATTGCGGCGGCGTATGTTACCCGGACTTGCATTTCAAATGGGGTTTGCTAAGTTTGGCGTTCTGTTTTCGCTTTTTACGCCCTAAGCTACCGCTGGTGCAAGCGTCCTCGCTTGCACCAGTTTTTTTGTCCATAACTTAATAAACCAATTCACCCAAGCCGTTTTGATTTCCATGCTGAACCCTCTGTACCTGCCCATTCGGGATATTATCTCCATGCCACGATCCGTTTTTGAAGATGTTTGCCGCAGCCAAGCCGTGGGCTATTATTTGGGCGAACACACGGTTTTGTGCCGCATATTGGGCAAATACAAGTTTTACGTGGACTCGCGCGATGGCAGTTTGGCTCCGCACCTGATCATGGATGGCTTTTGGGAATCCTGGATCACCCGGTTCATGGTTGGCATCATTAGGCCGGGCGATATTTGCATTGACTTGGGTGCCAATTTTGGCTATTACTCGGTGCTCATGGCCGGATTGTGTGGCGAAACGGGCCGCACAATTGCCGTTGAGGCCAACCCGAACTTGTGCCGCCTGCTGGAACGCTCCGCTTCCATCAACGGCTTGCCAATACAAACCGTTAGCAAAGCCGTATCCAACAAAAACCAAAAAGTCACGTTAACCATTCCCAATGGCTTTTTGGGGGGGGGCAGCATTCGCGAAGGTTTCCAAAATGCGGATTCCACGCGATTGAAAGTGCAAGCCGTTCCGCTGGATGCACTTGTGCAGGAACTGGGATTGCCAAGGGTGGATGTGGTGAAAATGGATTGTGAGGGCATGGAACCCGCCATACTGGAAGGGATGCAGCAAACCATCCGCGCCAACCCCGGCATCCGGATCATCATGGAATTCACCCCTTTCGATTACCAGGATCCGGTGGGATTTGCAAACTACCTCTGCTCAAATTTTGATGTGAGCCGCGTTGAAGGCGACAGCGGCATCCGGACGGTTACCGAAGATGAACTCCGGCAGTTTGCCGCCGTGCGCGAACACACGGACTTGTACTTGACAGTCAGGAAGCCATGACACCGCCAAAAAAACACCGTTCAAAATAGTATCTTTTAAAAACGCCAAACCTCCGGTTCAAAATAATGTCACTGAAAAGTTTTTTCCAACGCAACAAGAAAAAAGGCGAAACGCCCGGTAACAACCATAATAATGTGGATACGGGTATAGCCATCCAGTCGCCTGCGCCGCAACCGGTTGGCTACCTTCATTCCAAACTGTGCGTGCAAGAGGATTTCCACCAGCCGTGGTACGCATCCATTTGCGCGGAAATCAGCGAGCCAGCCCGCTTCCACCGCAAGCAGTGGGAGTTTGTGGCCATCATCAAGGCCCTGCGCGACCGGGGTGTGCTGGAGCCGGGCAGGCGGGGCCTCGGCTTCGGGGTGGGCACCGAGCCGCTGCCCAGCCTGTTTGCCAAGCATGGCTGCGAGATTGTCGCCACCGACTTGGACGTGTCCGACAGCCGTTCAAAGGCTTGGACTAACGGCAACCAACTGCTGACACACGTTGAAGCATTAAATGAACGCGGCATTTGCCCCAAGGCCGATTTTCAAAAACTGGTCAGCTACCGTGCCGCGGATATGAATCGCATTCCGGCTGATTTGCGGGGTTTTGATTTTTCCTGGTCTTCGTGTGCTTTCGAGCATCTGGGTTCCATTGAAAACGGATTGAATTTTTACCTCAACCAAATGGAAACGCTCAAGCCGGGCGGCTGGGCAGTACACACCACCGAGTTCAATGTGGTTTCAGACCGTGATACCGTGGACGGTGAGGACACGGTTCTTTTCAGGAAGCAGGACATTGGGCGGCTGCTGGCCGAATTGGAAAAACGCGGTTTCCGGCCCGAACCGATTGATTACCGCGCCGGAAGTATGCCGCTGGATTATTACGTGGATGTGCCGCCATACGCTGGCAACCACCACCTCAAGCTGCGGCTGAAAAACTTTGTCACTACTTCCGTGCTCATTATCTGCCGCAAATGAGCCGCAAATGCAAGAAAGGGGTTTGGCCTTTTTGAAAGATACTATTTTGACCTCACGCTGCGGTACACGTTCAAATACTCTTCAGCCGCCTTGTGCCAACTGAATGCCTTTGCCCTTTCGCGTATCGCATCGCCCATGTTCTCGAGGCAGTATTTTTCCATTCCCTGCCGCAATACCTGCCGCATGTGTCCGGCTTCGAAGTCCGCAAAGTAAAAGGCGGCATCACCGCCGATTTCGGGCAGGGCCGTGCGGTCGGACAGAAACAGCGGCTTGCCGCAACTCATGGCCTCCACCACCGGCAAGCCAAAGCCCTCGGCGATGGACGGAAAAACGAATGCCGAGCAGTTTTGGTAGTACCAAGCCTTTGCCGGTTCCGAAACAGGCCCCAGCACGTGCACCTTGTGGGCAATGCCCATTTGCCGGGCCGTCTGATGGATGTGCGACACGTAATCCGGGTCGTCAAGTTTGCCCGCAATAACCAGTTCCAAGTCATTGTCCTGTAGTAGCGGCAACAATACGTGGAAGTTTTTCTTGCGGTTCACGTAGCCCAGCGTGAACAAGAACGGTTGTTGCGGAATATGCGAAGCCGTGGGAAGACTTGCCGGCTGAAGGGTGTTGCCACCGTTGTGTATGACATGCATGGCTTTGCCGTGCGTGTTGCAGTGCCGCTCCACATCCTTGCGGCAATAATCAGAGATGCACACCAGCGCATCGCTGCGGTCAATCAGGATTTGCAATTGCCGGAGTTCGTCTTTCTGCTGTTGTTCGGATGCGTCTTCGTGCAGGAAATTGAGGTCGTGGATGGTAAGCACAACCTTAATCCTGCGGTTGCGCAGCGGCATGATGCGCGTTCCCTGATAGGTGGCGTGCCACACATCGGAAACCCACAGGAACGGATTGAAAAACTTGTGCATGGAATGCTGCACAATGGCTTCGGCCCGGAGGGGGAAGCAATCGGCTTCGGAGGGCGGGATGTAATACATGATTTTTTCGGAATCCCCGTTTTTGCCAGCCACCCGCTGCAGGTGCGTGCCCAAGTTCAGGCAATAGTGGTACAGACCCGTATTCCGGTTTTTCATCAGTTCGCAATCCAAAATAATTCGACTCATAACCCGTTGTATAAATAGGGTGGACGTTTGTGTGGCTAGCTTTCAAGCGGTATCACTTTCAGGCTTCCGGCTCGTTCAATCCGGAAGTATAAATACCCTGCCAACTGTAAAACGCCCGGCGTGGACTTTAGTGTTTACGTACCCGCAAAAAAACAATCGCTTTTGTATTTCATCCTTGGTCTTTTGAGTGTAAAAAATGAAAATGTGCTTCCGCCCGCACACGGGGCGTAATGGTTTTCCTGCACGACCAAGGACGGTTCGGCCCGGTGAATCCTTGGCAAACAGCGGCGGCTTTGACCAAGTTATTCGGGTGGGGCGGGTTTGGTCTCGGCAAAAGGTACTATTTTTGCGGATGTTTTTCACAGCTCCGCACTTAACGGCCACCTGCAAAGGGTGCATTCACCATTCCAACACCGATCCCTGTAATGTATGAAAATGGATTTCCCGAAGGTTTTCACATTGGTTGCCCTGCTGTCTGTTGGCGTGGCGGGTTGTAAGAAGGAGATTGATCCCGTGCCGGAACTGCCCAAAACGCTCACCGAGGAGATTGCCAAACGCCCCAACCTGACGATACTCAGCGCGGCTTTGCTCAAAACCGGCTTGGCCGATACGCTCAAGGCCAACCGGCTGCTCACCGTCTTCGCGCCCAACGACACCGCCTTCCAAGCCTTGCAGCCGCCGTTCAATACCGCTGCGGGCATTGCTGGCCTGGCTGCCACCGACCCGAAACTGACCGAACTGACCGTAATTTTGCGCTACCACATCCTGGCCGGAGCCATCCCGACCACTTCGCTGCAAACCGGGCTGGATGCTAACCGCTCGTTTACGCTGCAAGGAAAAACGGACTACGTGTACCTTTCCAAAACATCCGGCGCGGTCAGCATCAACGGGGGGCGGGTCAGGGAAGGCAACCGCCCGGCTTCCAACGGCTACATCCATACCATTGACCGCGTGAATGTGCCGCCCACCGGCAATGTGGTGCAGATTGCCTCGGGCAGTGCCGATTTCAACCTGCTGGCCGCCGCGCTGGTGAAAACCGGGCTGGACAACAACCTGAAGGCCGCCGGGCCATTCACCGTTTTCGCCCCTACGGATGATGCTTTCCTGGCCGCCTTGCGCAGCCTTACCGGCAACAGCACCTTGGACGAAGCCGCCGCGCTGAATTTCATCAACACCCAACTGAACGCCGGTTCCACGCCCAGCCTGGCCACCCTCACCAGCGTGTTGCTTTACCACGTGGCCAGTGGCCGCTACTACTCGCCCGCGCTGGCTGCGGCCAGCCTGCCCAGCCTCCCGACGCTGAATGCCAGCAAAACGATTGTGCTGACCACCACCAGCGGCACGGTAACCGTGACCGGCGCAAACAACGGCGGGCAGGCAGCCAACCTGAAAAACTCCGACATCCACGCCACCAACGGCGTGATCCACTCCATTGACCGGGTGCTGCTGCCTTTGTAGGCATCAATATCCAAAACCACCAAACCCCTCCGCATTGGTTGAACAGCCAAAACGGAGGGGTTTGGCGTTTTCAAAAGATACTGTTTTGCCCCCCAGCCCCCGAAGGGGGAGAGGCCGTTGGCGGGTTTGGCACTTCCAGAAGATACTATTTCCATACAAGGCTTTTCGGTTTCCAACGGGTGAAAACGACCGTAAGCCAGTATCGGCCACCAACCCCGCCGCTGGCCTTGCGCACAGTCCATCCACGTTTGCGGGCAATCCACTCCCGTTTCCCGGCGGTTCATTCCGTGGCCCATATCCTTGCAGGGCCAAGCCCCGTTCTACCGTTGTCTTTCCAGTGCGCGAAACCCCAAACGGGAGGTGCGCCGCCCCGGACAGGCACAAAACTCCTTCCATAATTTTTCAACCCAACCTTTTTCAACCCAAAACCTTTTATCACGTATGAAAATGACATTTTTGAACTGGAAAGCCCTGACGATGATGGGCGCATTGGCCTTGGCAAACATGGGCTGCAAGGAAGACGAACCCGTGCAGCCACCCGCCCAGCAAACCGTGCTGCAGATTGCCGTGGCCGGTGCCGATTTTGACGTATTGGAAGCCGCCGCCCTCAAGGCCGGGGCAGGCGTGACCGGTGTGCTGGGTGGAACCACCCAGATTACCGTTTTCGCCCCCACCGATGCCGCCTTTGTCGCGTATCTGGGTGCTGCCAATGAAGCGGCCGCCATTACGGCCGTAAACGGTTTGACTTCGGCGCAAGCAGCCGACATCCTGACCTACCACGTGATTGCGGGCAGCGAAATCAAAGCCGGTGCGATTGCCGCCGGAACCACTGCCGTCACAACAGCCCGCAGTGCCAATAACCGGGCATTCGTGACCAAAGCCGGAAGCAACGTGACAATCAACAATGCCCGCGTGACCACCGCTGACGTAGATGCTTCCAATGGCGTGATCCACGTGATTGACGCGGTACTGACACCTCCGCTCGGAAACATCGTGCAAGTGGCCACCTCCGCTGCCAATGCGCCCAATTTCGGCATTCTGGCGGCTGCCCTGACCAAAGCCGGCCTGATTCCCACGGTGCAAGGTGACGGCCCGTTCACGGTATTTGCGCCAACGGACGACGCATTCTTGACTTTGCTGAGATCTTCCGCGTTTTTCAATAACAACGCGTTGACGGAAGCCCAAGTTGTGGATTACATCACTAATACAATCTCGGCCACTTCAACACCGCTGAACCTGCCAACGCTGACTCAAGTGCTGCTGTACCACGTGGTGTCCGGAACCGCCTATTCAATCAACCTGACCAACAACCAGGTATTGACCACCGCCAAAGCCGCCGATCCGAAAACGGTGACGGTTGGCATCAGCGGCGCGACGGTTACCATTGATGGCTCCGCTTCGCTGCCATCCACCGTGACGGCCGCCAACATATCGGCCACCAACGGGGTTATCCACGTGATTAACGGAGTGTTGGTGCCATAAGGAATTTTCCCGGGTTTCCGGAACACAAACCAATGCCGTGTGCGAAAAGACTTGTCCCTATCGGACAGGTCTTTTTGTTATCGGATGCCGGGTTTCGTGGTTTCCGGAGATACTATTTTTATAATTGCTTTTGTGGTTTTCGGGCAGCCGTGCAATTCGCTACCTTGGCGGTGCAGGAAGAACCGGCACAGGATTCACATTTGGTAAACAAAAGCCAAGCCATGTTTGCACACCGCTACCGTTACCTGTTCATCATCCTGATTGCCGCTTATTCGTACCTCAATACGGTTTACGTGCAGGTAATGGAGTATTACCACATTGCGCTGGCCATGTGGGAGGTGCTGCTGTTTTTTGCGTTCATGGTATTCTGCATCTGGGAGGGCAACCGGCTGATAGACAAGCAGCTGCCCCGAATACAAGCAATGCTCGGCCGCGCATTCGGGCGGGAGCTTCATCCGCTGCTAATCATGTTTGGCGGCAGCATTGTACTCACCGCACTGGTGGTTTCGGTGCCGGCCTACCTGCTGGCACGCTACCAGTTGCACTACACGTGGGCACAAACGGAAATGCCCATGAAACTGGCAATGACGCTGGGTTTCCGCATCAACCTGTTTTTGAACACGCTGAATGCGATTGCGTTTTTCCTGCGCCAGCAGCGCGAAGCCCAACTGGAAGCCGAACAGTTCAAGAAAATCGGCGTGCAGGCGCAATACCAGTCGCTCAAAAACCAAGTGAACCCGCACTTTTTGTTCAACAACCTGAACGTACTCTCCACGCTGGTATACAAAAACCAGGAAATCGCCTCGGAGTTCATTGAGGAGCTGGCCAAGGTGTACCGCTACGTGTTGCAGAATTCGGAGAAGGAACTGACCGAATTGGGTACCGAACTGGAATTCATCCGTTCGTACGTGTACCTGCTCGAAAAGCGTTTCGGCAACAACCTGACCGTGGAAATAGACATTCCGCCGCACTACGAAAACCACTGCATCGTGCCCGTGGCCTTGCAAATGCTCATTGAAAATGCCATTAAGCACAATATAAGTTCCAAAAACCATCCGTTGCTGATCCGGGTTTTTATTGATGACCACAACCGGCTGGTGGTACGCAACAACCTGCAACCCAAGCTGGAAAAGGAACCTTCCACGCACATCGGGCTCGACAATATTGCCCGGCGTTACCAGTTTGCGGGCAGACAGTCCATTGCCATTGAACGGGAAACGGAATTTTTCACCGTCCGGCTGCCGCTGCTGCAACTGGAGGCGTGAAAGTGTCCGGGGGTTTGGCCTTTTGGAAAGATACTATTTTCCAACAACCTCACCCCCGGCCCCTCTTCTTTAGAGAAGGGTGAAAAAAAGTTTTTTCCCTGCACCCCTCTCAGCAGGAGAGGGGCCGGGGGTGAGGTCTTTTATGCAGGGTCAGAACCGCAAAAACGGTAAATCATGAATGTATTGATTGTTGAGGACGAACCACTGGCCGCCGAACGGCTACAGGAAATGCTCATGCGGTATGATGCGCGGACGCGGGTGGCGGCCATACTCGATTCCATTGAGGATTCGGTGGCGTGGCTGCTCGACAATGCCATCCCCGACTTGATTTTGATGGACATACACCTGTCCGACGGGTTGAGTTTCGGCATTTTCAACCGCATTCACGTCCGAAGCCCAATTATTTTCACCACCGCCTACGACCAATATGCCATCCAGGCGTTCAAGGTGAACAGCATTGACTACCTGCTCAAGCCGGTTGCCTACCCGGACATGGTGCGGGCGTTGCAGAAGTTCAGTGCGCTGGCCAAGGGCGAAAATACCTTGTCGCCGGAGGTTTTGCGGCAAGTGGCCGACCTGATGGGCCAGCAGCAAAAAAACCACAAGGGCCGGTTCTTGGTCAGGTTTGGCGACCACCTCCAGTACAAGGCCGTCCGGGAAATCGCCTATTTTTATGCCGATGGCAAAGTGGTGTATCTGGTCACCACTGATGCCAAGCGTTTCATTGTGGAATACACGCTGGAAGAACTCGAAACCCTGCTCGACCCGGATGTGTTCCACCGCATCAACCGCAAGGTGGTTGTGCATCTGGAAGCGGTAAAGGATGTGAAACTGCATTCCAACAGCCGCCTGCGGTTATTTCTGCGCCCCGTACTGGAAGGCGAAACAGTGGTGAGCCGCGAAAAGGTTGCCGCTTTCAAGGCATGGCTGGACAAGTGAGGCTTTTGGCGGAAAGTAATTGGACAATGTTGTGCGAATCAGTTTAATTTGTGCAACCTTGATTCTTTCAACCTTTACCTGTATGTATTCCCGGATCACACTATCCTGTTGCCTTGCCCTTGCCATCGGCTGTGTTTTCCCGCTGGCCGCCCAACGCCCCACCGAAGATGTGCTGTACCTGAAAAACGGCTGGATTCTGCGCGGCCGCCTCACCACGCCCGATTCGGCGGCCAGCGTCGGCATCCAGACCAACGACGGCAATGTGTTCACCTTCGTACGGTCGGAGGTGCGCGAAACCAAGAAAGAGGCTGCCCTGCGCCACCTCAACATCCGCTACCGCGAACGGGGTTTTGGCAACTACACTGAAGTGGGGGCGTTGGCCTCGCGCACCAACGTGGACGACCGGGGAACCACCACCTCGGCGTTTACTTTCCACACCGTGAACGGCTACCGGTTCAGCCAGTTGCTGTATGCGGGCGTTGGCATTGGTGTGGACTTGTACGCTTCCCAGACGTTCATCCCCGTGTTTGCCAGCCTCCGGGGCGATTTTGTGCGCAAGGGCATCCTGATCCCGTATTATTACGTGGATGGCGGCTGGGGGCTGAACGGCACCACCAGCCAACCCGCCGAACGGCAGCGGGGCGGCGTGCATTTTGCCGCCGGAGCCGGGCTGAAAGTGCTTTTCAACGGCAATGCCGGGTTTCTGCTCAGCGCGGGATACTATTTGCAGCAGACCGCCATCGAAACCATTGACGGAGCCAGCACCAACCGCCGCACCTTAGACTACAACCGCATCGCCATCCGTGCCGGCTTCTCGTTCTGACCGAAAATGCCCCCCAACCATCTTAGCCCTGCCGAAATGCTTTCCTTCCACGATACCATTGTAGCTCCGGCAACGCCGCCAGGCACCTCGGCCATTGCCGTCATCCGGTTGTCGGGCGGCGAGGCCATTGCCATTTGCCAGCGGCTTTTCCGGGGCAAAGACCTGACGCGGCAGCCCTCGCACACGGTTCATTACGGCTCCCTGCGCGATGGCGATGAGCTGCTGGACGAAGTGCTGGTGAGTGTTTTCAAGGCCCCGACTTCGTTTACCAAGGAAAACGTGGTTGAGATTTCGTGCCACGGCTCGGCGTTTGTGGTGCAGAAAATCATCCGCAGTTTGCTCAAACACGGGGCCAGGCTGGCCGAGCCGGGCGAATTTACCAAACGGGCTTTCCTGAACGGGCAGTTTGACTTGGCACAAGCCGAAGCCATTGCCGACCTGATCCACTCCGACTCGGAAGCCACCCACCGGGCGGCCCTGAGCCAGATGCGCGGCGGGTTTTCAAAGCAGATTGCCAACTTGCGCGAACGGCTCATTGACTTTGCCTCGCTGATAGAATTGGAACTCGACTTTGGCGAGGAAGACGTGGAATTTGCCAACCGGGCCGACCTGAAAAACCTGGTGCTCGAAATCCAAGCCGTCGTGGCCAGCCTCATGGAATCGTTCCGGCTGGGCAACGTGCTCAAAAACGGTGTGCCGACCGTGATTGCGGGCAAGCCCAATGCGGGCAAGTCCACGCTGCTGAACGCGCTGCTTAATGAACCAAAGGCCATTGTCTCGGAAATTCCCGGCACCACGCGCGACTTCATCGAGGACGAAATCCACATTGAAGGCATCCGGTTCCGGTTCATTGACACCGCCGGACTGCGCCACACCACCGATGTGGTGGAGGCGATGGGCGTGGCCCGCACCCGTGAAAAACTCAAACAAGCCTCACTGATCATCTATCTGTTCGATGTGAACGAAACCTCGCCGCAGGAACTGGAAGACGAACTTGCCGAAATCCGCAATCTGGACATCCCGTATTTGCTGGTGGGCAATAAGGCGGATAAGGCGGCTTTCCCGGAAAACAAAATAGTATCCTTTGAAAATGCCAAACCCGTCCTTGCCAGCATCCTGCCCATCTCCGCCGCCACGGGGCTGGGCATGGACGAACTCAAGCAACGGCTGCTGCAAAAAGTGCGCGTGGACGACTACCGCCCCACCGACACGCTCATCACCAGCATCCGGCACTACGACAGCCTGCGCCTCACCCACGAATCGCTGGGGCGGGTGCTGGACGGCATGGCCACCGGCATCACCGGCGATTTGATGGCCATGGACATCCGGCAGGCACTGCACCACTTGGGCGAAATCACGGGAACCGTCACTTCCGATGATTTGCTGGCCAATATCTTCTCGCGCTTCTGCATCGGCAAGTGACTTTGCACCAAAACAACCACGGTCATTCCCTGTTCGCCGGAACGACGAATGGAAATAGTATCTTTTGAAACAACAAAACCCCAGCTTGCCATGGCCGGGGTTTTGCGTTTTTGAAACATACTATTTTTAATTCCGTGCAAACGCACGTACGCGCATCGCTCAAAGGTTCTGCTTTTTCAATTCGCGTACGGCGTGGTCGGCGGCGCGGGCGGTCAGTGCCATGTAAGTCAGCGACGGGTTGACGCACGAGGCCGAAGTCATGGCGGCACCGTCGGTCACGTACACGTTTTCGCAGCCCCAAACCTGGTTGTTCTTGTTCAGCACCGAGGTTTTCTGGTCGCGGCCCATGCGGGCGGTTCCCATTTCGTGGATGCCGATGCCGGGGTTTTTGGTCTCGTCGTTGTACGGCTTCACGTTTTTGAGTCCGGCGGCTTCGAGCATTTCGGCGGCATCGTTCATCATGTCCTTGCGCATTTTCCGTTCGTTTTCGCCATAGGCCGCGTTAAATACCACTTGTGCCAAGCCCCACTTGTCCTTTTTGGCATAATCCAAGGTGAAGCGGTTTTTCTCGTCGGGCAGCATTTCGCCGAAGCCACCCATGCCGAACGTCCAGATGCCGGGCTGCGCCATTTCCTCCTTGAATTCGGCTCCGAAACCCTCGCCGCCAGTTCCGCGCCCCCAGCCTTGCCGGCCCGCGCCGCCCTGGTAGCCGAATCCGCGCAGGTATTCGCGTTTGTCGCCGGCCCAGTTGCGGTAGCGCGGCACATAAACGCCATTGGCGCGGCGGCCGTAATAGTATTTGTCCAGGAAACCATCGTATTCGCCCGATGCACCCACAGCCAAATGGTGGTCCATGATGTTGCGGCCCAGTTGGTCGCTGTCGTTGCCCAAGCCGCTCGGGAAGCGTTTGGATTTAGAATTCATCATGATCGAAGTCGAGGCAATGGCCGAGGCATTCAGGAAAATGACTTTTGCGAAGTATTCGCGCGTTTCTTTGGTGTTCTGGTCAATCACGCGCACGCCGGTAGCCTTGCCTTTTTGCTCGTCAAAAATCACTTCGGTCACAATGGAATCCGCTATGAGCGTTAGGTTGCCGGTTTTCATGGCGGCGGGCAGCGTGGCGGCTTGCGTGCTGAAATACGCGCCGTAAGGGCAGCCGCGCATGCACATATTGCGGTACTGGCAGTTGGCGCGACCCAATGCCGACTGAGCCTCCGTTGGCCGGGTCAGGTGCGCCGCCCGCCCGATGGTCATTTTGCGGCCATTGAAGTTTTTCTCAATGCCTTTTTTCACTTCCTTTTCCACGCAGTTCATTTCCATGGGCGGCTGGTATTTGCCATCGGGCAGCACGTCCAGTTTGTCTATTGAGCCGCTGATGCCGGCAAATGTCTCCACGTAATCGTACCACGGGGCCAGGTCGGCGTAGCGGATGGGCCAGTCAACTGAGATGCCGTCTTTCAGGTTGGCTTCGAAGTCGGCTTCGTTGAGGCGGTAGCTTTGGCGGCCCCACATTAGTGAGCGGCCGCCCACGTGGTAGCCGCGTATCCAGTCGAAACCGCGTTTTTCCTGGTAGGGGTTTTCCTTGTCGTTCTCAAACATGTGCCGCCATTCCTCATTGGCGGTGTAGCCCGTGCGGACGTTGGCCCAGTATTCCTCCTTGGCCATGTTGTCTAGGCGGCCCCGGTGCGGAAATTCCCACGGGTTTTTGGTGGCCGTTTCGTAGCCGGTCACGTGCTTTATGTCGCGTCCGCGTTCCAGCATCAGCGTTTTCAGTCCTTTTTCGGTCAGTTCCTTGGCTGCCCAGCCGCCACTAATCCCCGAACCCACCACAATGGCATCGTAGGTATTCTGGTCTTGCGCCTTTACGTTCAGGTTCATTGTTTCAATTTAGAATGATAGGATGAGAGAATGAATGCGGATTTCGGAATGCCGAATGCGGAACAGAATAGTATCTTTTGAAAACACGAAACCCGTTTGTTGAAATCCGCATTCCGAAATCGAAAATCCGAAATACAGGTTACATGGCCCAAGCTTTTTGGCCGGGTTTCAGGTCAATGCAGCCTTCGTAGCGGCCCGGAACCGGCACGTATTCAAGGGCTTGCGTGGCTCCCGGCTCGGAGGTGAAGTAGCCCAGCATGGTCAGGTCTTTCATGGTGAAATA
>JAYWIH010000048.1:0-16332 GCA_043789005.1 Sphingobacteriales bacterium | reverse complement strand
TACCAACCCGTGACTGCAAACGCGGGCGGCGAAGTAAACGGGCGGGTTTGGCGGTTTCAAAAGATACTATTTGCCCGGCATCTCACATTCAAATGTCCTTCTGGAAGAATCCTGTGACAGACGGGGCAATGCCCGTATTTGGAAACCTGCCAGTTTTCCAAAACCATGCGCCACCATCCGTAAGCCGTCGGATTTGTCACAGGTTCCTCCTTACAAGAGGACAGAATGGAATACGGGAAATAGTATGTCTTGAAAAGCCCAAACCTACTTGAAAAACAATCTCAAATGATCATGTATTATTTCAGCCGGTAAAAACCGGCAGGTCAGGCAATTTTTTCGGCGATGCGCAACTTGGCACTGCGGGCACGCGGGTTGCGCGCTATTTCGTCGGCATCCGGCTCAACGGCTTTTTTGGTGATTGCCCGGAAAGGCACGTCCACGTTGCCGAATACGTCCTTTTCGGCCTCGCCGCTCAGTTTGCCATTGCGGATGTAATTTTTCACCAGCCGGTCTTCGAGCGAATGGTACGACATGACCACCAGCCGCCCGCCGGGTTTGATGAGTTCCGCCGTTTGCGGCAGTAATTCCTCCAAGGCCGACAATTCCTGGTTCACTTCGATGCGCAACGCCTGGAATACCTGCGCGAAATACTTGAATTCCTTGCCGCGCGGAGCCAGTTTCTGCAACACCGCTTTCAGGTCGTCAGTTGTCCGTATGGGAGCCGAGAAGCGGGCCTTGGTTACGGCGGCGGCCAGCGTGCGAGCATTTTTGACCTCGCCATACATCCCGAAAATGCGGTGCAGTTGGTCTTCGGGGTAGGTGTTCAGTATCCGTTGCGCCGTCAGTTCCGAAGCCTGATCCATGCGCATATCCAGGTCGGCGGCAAACCGCGTGGAAAAGCCCCGGTGGCCCGCATCAATCTGGTGCGACGATATGCCCAAATCGGCCAGCAATCCGTCTATTTTCTGCACGCCGTACAGTTTCAGATACCGCCGCAAATGCCGGAAATTGGCTTTCACCAACTGAAAACCCGGATGGTTGATGGCCGAGGCATTGGCTGCCGCATCCGCATCCTGATCAAAGGCGAACAGTTTGCCGGTGGTGAGTTTATCCAAAATCGCGTTGGAATGCCCGCCGCCGCCAAACGTGACATCCACGTATACGCCACCCGGCCTGATGGCCAGCCCTTCGATACAATCATCAAGCAAAACGGGAACGTGGTACAAGGCGGCAGGGAAAATAGTATGCCGCAAAAGTACGAAACCCGGCCTATAAAATTCCGGCAAAAATTCTCGTGCGCAAATCTTGGAGAATTATGCGCTGGAAGACGGGCGGTTCATTTTTTCGTGGCCGTTATCTTTTCGTCGCCGGGCTGGTGCTTCACGTAATAGAATATCAGGTTCATCATTTCGTCTTTTGTGCCCCAGCCATACGTTATGTCTTTGGGCGGGCGGTGCGGGTTTTCGGGGTTTTGGGCGGTGTTGTCGTAGGTGGCCTCGGCAAAAATGATTGTTCCCTTGGGCAGATGCACCAATGTATCGAACTGGTAAGTGGTCTGCCAATTAAAATCCCAAGCGGGGATTTTAATCAGCGGAATCACCTCATCCGTCGGTGTGATGGCGTATGACAGAAACGTTTTGCCCAGCCGGTGCATATGCGGCATGACGGAAATGAGTGAAACGGCTTCGGGCAGCCGGGCGGTGTGCATGTAAAAGGTCGGCTTGGCTTCTGCTTTGAGCATGAACGGTTGGTTGGTAATGAAGTTTTCGTTCATGGTCAGGGTTTGCACCTCGCGGCCAACCGGGCCTTTGGCAAAATAGAAATTGACCGCCGACTGGTCGGTCAGCGGTATCGGCGAAGGCGCGTAATGCACATTCAGGATGATATCGGTGTTGGCGCGGAGTTTTTTGGCGGTTCCGGCTGGAAAAAACACCGGGAAGTTGCCCGGAACCCAGCCGTACATAAACGCATCGGCCAAGGGTTTGGCTTGGAAATCCTTGGCTTTCGGGTCGTCTTCCGATAGTCCCTCAATGCCGCTAATGGCGTTGGTGGTGTCGGCCATGACGCGGCTGTGGTGTACGGCGGCGTGGTTGCCGGGAATGAATTCAATGGCTTCCACGTAACTGTTTTCCGGCAAGTTGGTGGGCAGGTGGAAAAACCGGAACTGCTCCGAATTATCGCTTGGAATATTGAACGGACGGTTCATGCGCACCGTCAAATCGGGTTTCCGTGCCGGATACGGGCCGGTGGGCACGGGCGTTTCGCGGCGTTTACGTCCGGCGGGCATCCCTGTTTGCACCCATTTTTGAATCAGCGCGATTTGTTCGTTGGTCAAAACCCGCTCATTGGCAAAATGCCGGAACTCCGGGTCTGCGTGCCAAGGCGGCATATACCGCGTCTGGGTGACGTGCGCAATGAATTTTGCCCGCTTGGCCACATCCTCGTAGGTGAGCAGGCTGAACGGCCCGGCCTTGCCCGGCTGGTGGCAAGGCGCACAGTTGGTACGGACAATGGGTTCGATGTGGGCAAAATAGGTGACTTTTTTGGGAGCATCCTGCGCTTGGACGGGCAGGGAAAATAGTATCCCCCAAAAGAGCCAAACCCCCCTCTTAGCTGCACGCCACCAACGGTAATCACTGTTCATGCCGACTTTTGCCTGATGATTTTCAAGGTACTCATTTTTGGATGAAACAGCCAATGGCGGCGGTTTTGTTCGTTTTGATTTCCTTCTTGTTCAGCACCGCCTCCAAAGCGTCTTTCAAATAGGTTTCGGTAACTTCAGCGCGGCGTTTGCCGATGGCATAAAACCGGTTGTCAATGGCTCCGCTGTACAGCACACGGCTACCGGAATCCAGCAAAAACACTTCGGGAACCACGCGGGCATTGAGCCATTCCGCGCACTTGCCCCGCCGGTCAATGAGCAAACGGAAAGGAATGCCGTAAAGCCCGGCGAAAGCTGCCAGTTCGCCGGGTTTGTACTTACCTTGGGGAAATACCCCGTAAAAGGCGATTCCCTTGGATTGGTATTGCCCGTGCAACTGCCGTAGCAAAGGCGTGTATTGCTGCGTTACCGGGCATTCGTGGCTGATAAACACCAGCACGGTGGCCGTATGCTGTCCGGCATTGATAATTGAAAACGGGCGGTTCCGCAAATCCGTCAAGTGCAGGTCAGGCGTGGGTTCTTGAGCCGCCGCCCATGAGTGGCAGCACACCAAGCAAAGACCAAAAAAGCGTTGCAAGTGACGCATGGCAGAACCGATTGAGCAGTGCCGAGTTATTTTTGAGGAGAACCCGTACAGCCCAAAGCAAAAACCGCACCTTTTGGATGCGGTTTTTGCTTTGGCAAAGGTTAAAATCAATTACCTAACCGTCCATTTGAAGGAAGCGTTGGAAAACTTGGGCTCCCCGCTTTCAATGCTCGGGCTCCAGCTTCGGTACACGGCACCATCGGCGGTATAGAGTTTCCAGCGGATCAGAATCACGTCATTGGCAAGGAAGCGGGCGGTGGCCGGGCGGGTGGCGGCAAACACTTTCTCTTTCACCTTATCGCCGTTGTAGTCAAATTCGGCATCCTTGTACAAATCGTAGATTTGTGCCATAGTCACGGTCACCGTGGTTTTCTTACCATTTTCCAAGTTGGAGAGTGTGAGTGCCGGTATCAATTTTCCACCCGTTGGTGTGGCACCACCGTGGTTGGCAACTGCCGGGTTGCCATCGGCATCAATGTACGGTTCGCTGAAATAGGCAAAAAACTCCACTTTGGTTATGGCCACCTTCTTGTCGAAAGAAAACCAGCGGAATACAAATGGTGAGCCGCTTGTGGTCCATTGGCTGTAAGCCAGCGCAACGGAGTTGGATGTTCCCGATCCGGCATCACTGGATGCTTCATCTTTGGAAGCAAAGCCGTTCACGCCCGGCAGCGGATCTATGTAAGGGCTCAACGCCTCGTCGCGGCATGAACCCAAGCCTACGGCCAGCAGCACCAGCGCATACACGTATTTTTTCTTAAAGATATCCATATAAATGATTGTTCAAGGTTGGGGAAAAGATGCCTGATTAAAAATTGAACCCGATGGGATCCCAGAACAGCTTGCCTGCCGGGCTGTCGAATGCACCCGGATCCTTGGCATTGGGGTTCAGCGACAATTCGGAAGTCGGGAAGGGCAGCCGCAACGCGAAGTTCTTAATCCGCTGCAAAGGCGCTTGAATATCGTTAGGGTAACCGGTTCGACGGAAGGCGTTCCAGGTTTCGTAACCGTTGCCCAAGCTGCTAAACCACGCTTGTTTCAGCACAAGGTTAAGTTTGGCGTTGTTGGTTGGAGCCGCATCGTACTTGTCCAGATACAGTTTCACATAGGCATTGATGGCCGCCGGACTCATAGCCACCACATTGGCGGGGTCGGCGGTGTTGCCAACTACCTGCACCTTGGCTATCTGCTCGCGCATGGCGGCCTCGAACAATGCCTTGGCATCGCCCGAAACACCCAAAGCCAGTATGGATTCAATGTGGTAGTATTTTACCATCCAAGTCATGATAATTGGGGCAATACCGTCGCCGGTGCCGCGCGTGTTCACGCCACCTGTCTTGCTGGCCTTGAGTACATCATACTGGCCACCAGCCGGATACGTGCCCGGCACGGTACGGAAATCCACATCGGCAGGCACCCCGGAAATATCGCCCCGGTCGCGGCCGAAGAACCCAGCAATGTAGGTGGTGTCGGCCTTGGTGGCTGTCTTGCCCTTATCGGTGTACAGCGTTTTCCAGATGAACGGGTTCAGCACCCAGTACGAATACTTGCAACCCACCGTCTGCGAGCAGGGAATCGTTGATTTGTCCGTAGGGTCATTTGGGTTCAGTATCCCGCCAAATTGCCGCTTGAAGTAATAAGGCAGGCGCGGGTCATCGTCGCGCATCATCTCGTACATGAGTTGGTGCGAAAAATAGGTGAAGTTGTTGTTGGCGGCGGCATAAGACTGCTGGTACCATGGGTGGCGGCCTTCGGGGGCATTCAGGCGGTTATAGCGGAACTCGAAATTTTCGGCTGCCGTCTTAATGTAGTCGCCGCCAGTGATAATTGCTTGGATGGCGGCCGTATTGTTGGCTCCCGCCGCCCGGCTCGAGTTGACGAGCAGACGCAGTTTCACGGTGTTGGCCAGTTTTTTCCACCGGCTGATATTACCACCGTAGAACAAGTCGCCTTCCACTACCACGGCGGAAGTCTTGTTCAGGTTAATGACCGCCGAATCACAAAGCTGGATCAGCTTGGGGTAGATGTCCTTTGCTTCATCCATCTTGGGCGTGATGTTGCCGTTCACATCTCCGGATAGTGCCTCCGAATACGGTATGTTGCCAAACGAATCCACCATCAGGCTGTACGTATAGGCTTTCATTGCCTGCGCAATGCCCAAGTAATAAGGGTTGTTGCCGGCCGCCGAAGTACTCCGGATCAACCCGTCAATGTCCTTGCCCGGAGTTTGATAGAAGAAATTCCAAGCACCGCTGTAGCTGCCGTTGTTCAGGTTGTAGGCATCCGTACCTTGGGTTGCCAGTATGCCGACGAATGCCTGCGCATCGTTGCTGATGGTTTGGAAAAAACCGACCGTGTTTAACTGCGCCGAGGCCAAAATCAGGTTAGGGGCGGCTTGCAGCGGGTTGTTGGGGTCGTCGGCAATATCCAAATCGGTGATGCTGCAACTCGCCACCGCACTCAGGCAGGCAGCTGCGCACAGGGTTCGCAATGTTTTATATATTATTTTCATTGGTTGTTCGATTTTGGGATGAAGTGTTGGTTAAAAAGTCAGGGAAAGGTTCACCCCGTATCGGCGGGTGGATGGGGTTGCGCCCAAGTCGAAACCCTGTATGTTGGAATTGGGGAAAGTGCCCAGCACTTCAGGGTCAAAGTTCAACCCTTTCAACATATTGGGTGCCCTGAACCACAGGTTCCGTCCCGAAAGCGACAACCGCACGGCACCGAACGGTGTCTTGGACAGCAATGTCTTGGGCAGGCTGTAGCCAAGGGTAGCTTCGCGCAGGCGGATGGTGGTCACGTCATACACATTCACTTCGTTTTGGCCATACGCGCCAAAGCCATCGGTGAAGGTATAGTCGAATGCGGTCACGCCGGTCGTGTTCTTGATCGGTTGGCCATCACCACCCAAGATAGGCTCGAAGGTGGACGTATTGCCGTACACACCCGGCACAACCTTCACACCTTCGCGGTTGTCTTCCGACACTTTCAATTGTCCGCGTAGCAGCAGCGACCCGGCGGTGGAGGAAAACATTTGGCCTCCCTGCCGCCAATCGAGCAAGGCACTCAGGGTGAAACCTTTCCAAGAGAAACTGTTAGTCCAACCCAAGGTAAAATCGGGTTGCGGGTTGCCGATCAGTTGCGATTTGGGTAATTGGAACGGGAGACCCGTATTTTCGTTGATCAGCAGGTTGCCATTGGCATCGCGGGCGTTTTTGGAACCGAAAATCATGCCGTACGGCTGGCCGGTCACGTGCATGGTGCCCAATGTCACCAAGCCGGTACCTCCCAGAAATATGCCGCCGTTCACGTTGCCCTTTTCATCAACTCCCCCGCCGCCCACACCATCGTCAACAATGACCGACCGGATACGGGTGAAGGCAAAGAATGAATTCCATTCAAATCCGTTGGCAAGCCGTACGGGAACCACGTTCAAACCGATTTCGATGCCGCTGTTGCGGATTTGGCCGGCATTGATTACTTGGTTTGAAAAGCCGGATGAGCCCGCAATGGAACGAGTCACAACCTGGTCAAACGAGTTGCGGTCGAAATAGGTGAAGTCCAGATTGATGCGGTTCTGGAAAAACTGCAATTCGGTACCCGCCTCAAACTCCACCGTGGATTCGGGTTTCAGGTTGGGGTTGTTCAACACATTGGAAAGGGATGCGTTGAAAAAAGTGCCGCCCGCAAAGTTGGTGTAGGCCGGCCCCAGACTGTAGGTAGTGGCCAGTTGGTAAGGATCGGCTTCGCGGCCCACCTTGGTGTAGGCCAGCCGCACCTTACCAAAGTTCAGGATGTTGGCCGGGATGTTCAGCGCGTCGGTGAATACCACGGAAGCATTGGCACCGGAATAAAAATAACTCCGGTTGTTCTTGGGCAGCGTGGAGGCATTGTCGTTGCGTGCCACCAGACCCAAGAAATAAGTCTTCTTATACGACATCGAAACATCGCCGAAGAATCCGAGCAGCCTCCGGGTTTCCTTATAAGACGGGTAACCCGTTGAGTTGAACGTGTAATCAAGCTGGGTCGCGGTGTAGTCAAAACCCGGCTGGATAATGTTGGCTCCGCGCACATCTTTGCGGTTCCGCACCCGTTCGTTGGCGTTCACACCCACCAGCGCAACCAAGTCAAAGTTCTCGCCCAACGACTTGTTGGCGGTGGCGATGAAGTTGTAGTCCTGCTCGGTGTAGGTCAGGTCGGTGGTGGTGATGGCTCCCAGCGGAATGGCCACCCCGCCCTTGCGGGTTGTGTTTTTCCTCTTTTCGGCGTAGGTGTTTACTCCGCCTTTCAGCATGAGGTTCAGCCAGGGCGTAACGTTGTACGACAAGGCAAGGTTGCCCACCGCCCGGTTCACGTTGCTGTTGAAGCGGCTGTATTTGGTGCTCCAACGTGGGTTGTCCAGCGGACGGTAGAACAGGTTGTTGCCCGTGACCGGATCTTCAAACGGCAGCCCGTTCAAATCGAAATTACGCGGCAGATAGTACAGGCGACCATAAATGGAACCTTCATTGCCGAACCCGCCGTAGTCCGTGTAGAAACCGGCTCCGAGGGGTGGTGAGTCTTGGGTAGTATTGATGTACTGTACCCCGCCATTGATGGTCAGGTTGTTTGCCAAGGTGGCACTGCCGCCAAAGTTGAGCGTGGTTCTCGACGATTTCAGGTTTTCCACGATGCCTTGGTTGGTCATGCGCGAAATGCCGGCGTTCAGGCTCGTTTTGTCGCCCGTAGAACTGATGTTGACCGAATTCTCAATCAGGTGACCCGTCTTGAAAAAGCCACCGATGTTGTCGTATGCCTTTATAGGATAGGGATTTCCGTTTCCGTTGGCATCGCACAGGTCAGGATATAACTGACAAAAGTTGGCGTTGCGGAGGGCCAGCGGGTTTTCAGCGAATCCGTCTTGAAAAGGCTTTCCACTGTTGGGTCCGTTCCTGAACAGACTGTAGGTCTTGCTGTAATACTTCACACCCAACTGCTCGTTGAGTTGGTCCACGTAGTCGGGGAATGCGGCACCCCAGTTGCCAATGAAGCCACCGTTGTAGTTCTGGTTTGAACCTTGCGTGTACTTGTCTTGGTAGTCGGGGATGGAGGATATTTTCTCGTTTGAGTACGAGGTGGCGTAATTGACTTCCATTCCTTTTTTCAGGTTCCTGCTGCCCGACTTGGTGGTAATCACCACCACGCCATTGGTTGCCCGCGAACCGTACAGTGCCGCCGCAGCCGCACCTTTCAGCACGGTCATGGAGGCAATGTTGTTGGGGTCGATGTCGTAGGCGCGGTTGGAGATGGCCGTATTGGAGGCAAAATCGCTTGCACCGCCGCCGTTGGTCGAGTTGTCAAACGGTATGCCATCCACCACAAACAGGGGCTGCGTGTTGCCCGTCAATGATGAATTGCCACGGATATTGATTTTGGTTGCTTGGCCGGGTGCGCCCCCGCCGCTGATGATATTCACGCCGGGAACCTTGGCCGTCAGGCCGCGGATGGGGTCGGATTCCGAGCGTTGCTGCAAGTCTTCACCCTTGACGGTGGAAACCGCGTAGCCGAGTGCCTTTTTGTCACGCTGGATGCCGATGGCCGTCACCACTACTTCCTGCAAGGCTTTCACATCGGATACCAGCTTCAAGTCAATGGTGCTTTGGCCGCCAACCGCCCTTTCCTGCGAAGTGAAGCCGATAAAACTGAATACCAGCGTCGCATTATCGGGTACTGAACCGAGGGTGTATTTGCCGTTGGCATCAGAGGTGGTTCCGGTGGTGGTGCCTTTTACGGCCACACTCACGCCCGGCAGCGGCGAGCCATCGCCCGAGTCGGTGACCCGGCCGCTCACGGCGCGGTTTTGCGCCCACACCGTGCCCATGCACAAGGCAAGCAGCAGGGTAAGCAAGCATTTGTGGTAATGTCTTTTCATAACGTGAAAATTGTTTGGTTGGTTAATGGATTGATTGAGGCATTGCAGGCACGGGTATTACAATTTTGGAAAAGAGTAGCATTAAAACCGGAAGCCCGATTCCATGCCAAAACTTGTTCATTCACTTGCATAAAGGGCAAATTAACGAAGATTGTTTCAAATAACAGAATCAGAGTGAATATTATTCCGCGTATTCTGTCTTTCTCCAAAGTTTAATACTACCAACACTGAACGGCAAAAGCAAAGGTTTGTCCGGAAATATTTCGCATTTGATGCGGAAACACACAAAAATTGTCTCAAAACCACATTTTCTTGGCTGAAATCGTGACGGCCTCATCAAAACTGTTGCACGTCCGGTTGCCGGCATTTGTTTGCCGCCCCTTTCCAAGCCGGGTAATGAAATGAGACAAATCATACTGGCCACCCCGTGTCCGCACCAACTTTGCAAGGTATTTCCGCAGCCCGGCTGATTGCATTTATCCGATACGGAAAAAATTCGCATCTTGGCCGGACTTTGCCAAAACCCGTATCTGGCAGCGCATTCCTACCCTTAAACCACGTTTCTCTTTCCGACATGCAAAAGCCCTTGCCTCTTTTTAAATTGCTCATGCTGCTGCTGGCGGGTTGCCAGAACAACGAGCGGGAAAATAGTATCCCCGCCAACGTCCGAACCGGTCTATGGCGGGCAGTGATCCAGTCGCCGGGTGGCGAACTGCCTTTCGGTTTAGATATTACGCGGCAAAACGACAGCGTTTTCACGGTTCATGCCATCAATGGCCAAGAACGGCTCCGCATGGACGACGCGCACCTGCAAGGCGATTCGCTGCGCATTCCGATGGGTATTTTCGATGCGGAAATCATTGCCAAAGCCCAGGATTCCGTATTGACGGGCTATTACCGGAGGCAGGCCGCAAAACGCACCATCCAGTTGGATTTTGCCGCCCGGCAAGGCATTGCCTACCGCTTTGTACCGGGCCGCACCAGTGCCGCCGCCAACGTGACGGGCAAGTGGAGCGTGGTTTTTTATGGTGAAACGGATTCGTCGCAGGCGGTGGGGGTTTTTGAACAGGCCGGCAACGACCTTTCCGGCACATTCCTCACCCCCACCGGCGACTACCGCTATCTGGCGGGCAGCGTGGATGGCAACCAGCTTTCACTCTCTTCCTTCGACGGTATGCACGTGTATCTGTTCAAGGGCTTTGCCGACACGGCAAACCGGCAGATTTCCGGCGAATTCTGGTCGGGCGATAGGGGCTACCGCAAGTGGACGGCCACCCGCAACGACAAGGCCGCCCTGCCCGATGCCAACACGTATACGCTGCTGAAAAAAGGTTACGACGCGGTTTCCTTTTCCTTTCCCGACCCGAGCGGCAAGAAAATATCGCTGGCCGATGCCAAATACAAGGGCAAGGTGGTGATTGTGCAGGTATTGGGTTCGTGGTGCCCCAATTGCATGGACGAGACCAATTTTCTGGTTCCGTGGTACGAGAAAAACAAAGGCCGGGGCGCGGAAATAGTGGGGCTTGCCTTTGAAAAAAGCAACGATTTGGCGGTTTCCGGCCCGCTGATTGAACGCATGAAAAAACGCTTCGACATGACCTACGATGTGGTGCTGGCGGGTGTCAATGACTCAACGGCCTCGCAATCGCTGCCGATGCTGGAAAAGGTGAAAGGCTACCCGACCACCATTTTCATTGACCGTAAAGGCAAAGTCCGGCGCATCCACACCGGCTTCAACGGGCCGGGCACGGGCAAATACTACGATGACTTCGTGGAGGAATTCAACCTGTTCACAGACAAGCTGCTGGCGGAAAAGTAAGTCCCGCTTCCGAAAGGAACGGGCGGGGTTTGGGAGAAGCAGTAAGTGATGTCGGACTGGGGATTGAGATAGCAAGTGACTTTGCTACAAAGGGTTTTAACACTGAGACAGCTAAGGACGCTGGCGGTAAGATCGGATCAACTATTGCCTTTGGTAAACTGGGCGATGCAGTTGCTGCTGCTCCACGAAAAGTAGCAGGCAAAGAATTTGCGGAATCAGGAGCAAACAAAGTATCCGAGTCCATTATTGAGGGAACTACTACTGTTTGGCAGAAATCAACGGAATTTATAATCGGTGAGAAAAAGAAGAAATGATTGTTATGGATGCAAAAATAATTTTGCCATGTTTGGGCTTTGTTGTAGTTGGAATACTGTTGATTTTCAACAATAAATTTCACAAGCAAAAATCTGACACTATGTTGTTTCCAACAGAGTTGAAACTTTTTTTAACGGGATTTATTTTATGCATCCTCGGTTGTTACGGCTTAGTGTCTGAACTGTCAAAGCTTTTCAAGTAAGAGTCACCCCAACCTGCCGCAAACTTATAGCTTGTGGATTTTTCCAGGAGAAAGCCACAAGCTTGGCTTTGGGTTCAGCCAAGCCGCAAAGATTGCAAACCCTTGCCATAACAGACGGGGGTTTTGCGTTTTGAAAAGATACTATTTCCAAAACCCTCCCTTCGGGGGTTCGGGGGGCGTTTTTGATTCCCCTTCGGAGGCTGAGGGGCTGTTTCGGAACTGCACGGGCGTTTCGCCGCTCACGTGCCGGTCGTAGAGCTTGGCTTTGAGTTCAAGGTTTTCACGGTCCAGCCGCGTATGCTTGCGCCGTACGTTGGACAGGTGGATGTTTTCAAACACGCTTTCCAGCATCAGCAGCACGAAGCCGAGCAAGGCCCAGTACATCCAGATGCGGTTGGTGGTTTCAACGTCAAACGTGGCCACGAGGCTGTCGTTGAGGTAAATCATCAGCAATGTGCAGATAAACAGCAGCGTGTAGATGACGTAGAGGAAAGGTTTGATGGATTTCATGACGATGAAGAAAAAGCCCCCGACCCCAAAAGGGAGCAGAAGCGGATGAATCAGAAAATAGTATCTTTCAAAAAGCCCAAACCTCCTTTCTTAAAGCCCCCTCTTTCGGAGGGGGTTGGGGGAGGCCGTTTTTAAAATTCCTGCAAACGTTGCGCGATGTTCCACCGCAGGTTCAGGCTGGCAAAGGCGGTGTTCTGCGTCAGTAGCGAACTTTGCTGGCGGCGCACAATCAGTTTTCCATCCATAAAAAAATTGTGCTTGAGCATATACGAGGCCGTCATGTCCACAAAAGCCAAGTTGGTTCTGATTCCCTGCCCCGTTCGGTTGCCGTATTCACGTTCAAACGTCCGGTAGTCGCGCCGGATGTTGCCGCCCCAATTCGTGGTGGTGCCATCGGCTTTCGGTTGTTCGGTTCCGTACTGCGCCAGCATCAGCTTGCCGGTCAGTTGCAGGCGGTTAATGGGCTGGTAGCGCAAAATGCCAATCCATTCCACAAAATTGGCTCCCAGCGGATGCGCCATCGGCAGGTTGTAATGCACGAAATTGGTGTACGAAACGCCGCTCGAATCCAGTTTGTGGGCATACGTGTAAGGCCGCACAAGGTTGAGTTCGGTCTGCAAATCCAAGTTCCTGATGTTAAATACGTCCATGTATTTCGCACCCAACTGCACGGCCTGCTTGTTTGCCCACCAGCCCCGCCCCGAGCGAACCTGCCCCAGCAGGAACTCGTCGAGCACCAATTGCCCGTAGATTTGAAAATGCCGCCGGAAGTTCCACTTGAAGTCGAGCCCGATAATGGCATTGTCCTCGCTGCCCACTTGCTGCTCCGCAAACCGGTAGAATATAATCGGGTTGTAGTAATGGAAATCGTAGCGGAAACGCCGCCTCGGGTCGGGCCGCCCAAACATCACCGACTCAAAAAGCCCCACGTTAAGCCCTTTGAACAGATTGATGCTCAAATGGTGGAAGGCGAAGTATTTCTTCGGAAAAAGCGCGTCCCTGAACGTGTTCACGTCGCCGGTCAGTTGGGCAAACAGGTTCATGTAGTTCAGTTTCCAGACGCGGGTATTGATTTTCAGGAACGGATACGCCGCTGGAAAATCGGACAGGATGAGCGACCGGTAGCCGTTGCCGATGAAATTCTTGTCGTGGCCGAACTGGATCATGATCGGCTTTGCCACGTGAAAGGTAAAATAGCCGCGCGCCGTGATAAAATCCGCGCCGTTGCTGCCCAGCCGTTTCCAGTAGCCTTCCTGCGGCACGGCGTTGTAAAAGTTGGTATAGTTTTGCACGTAGGTCGGGAAAACGGCTTGGTTGTCGGCAAACATTGAATAGAATCCGATTTTTTTGCCAATCATGCCGCGCACTTCCACGCCCCGCGTATTCAGGTAGCGGGTTCCGGTGTTGGTGCCGTTTTCGCTGCCCGCGCCCAAATGCAGCACCGGGTTCACGTGCAGGTCA
Organism: Sphingobacteriales bacterium; assembly: GCA_043789005.1. Classification (GTDB taxonomy): domain Bacteria; phylum Bacteroidota; class Bacteroidia; order Cytophagales; family 172606-1; genus Xanthocytophaga. The sequence goes on along the minus strand of JAYWIH010000048.1, from coordinate 2,866 downwards.
AAGTCGTCGGTCTGCACCGAAAACAGGTCGGATTTCTTGCGGTAAAAATATTTCAATATCGGCTTCCGGCTGTCGTTGTCGGCACTGTCGCCGGCCCATTCCCAACTGTCGTTGCGCAAGTACGTGAGGTTAAACCGGTCTCGTGAGGAGAGAAAATTGTGGTTTTGCGCCACGCTGTCGGCCAGTTGCGCCACGGCTTGGCGCGGCAGCGGTTTCACGTGCGTGTGCATACCCTCGGCAAAGCGTCCGTATTTTATTTCGTATCGTTCAATCAAATGGTAATAATCGCTGTTGAGTGGCACATACACGCTTTGTGCTTGGGCGGCAAAACACCAGGAAGAGAGAAAAATGCACGTGGATATGAATGCGTGGCCGGGATATTTCATGTGGCTTCGGGCGGAGGTTTTGCGTGTATGCGGGCGGAAAGATAAAAAAAACCACGGAAAGTTGCTTTCCGATAGGGCGGGTTTGGGCTTTCGGGAAGATACTATTTTGGAAACAACAGCCAATGAACCTAACAATCCGGCTGTGCACCAAGCCCGTGAATCCGGTCGTGGCTTGCGCCCAAGGCTTCCGCTTGAAAAGCCGGACTGTTTTTTTTGTATTGCAGCGCACAATTCGCTAATTTTGCAACCTTTTACGAATCTGAGCAGCCTGTATTCCCCGCACTTTTGCCCGATGCCCGGCAATGGCCGCATCCGTGGGCTGGGCGGCTTTTCACAAGCCGGCTTGCCCCGCAGATTCACAGCAATGCTCACCCATGCACCGTTAAAACCCATCCATGAAGCTATCTGAATTCAAGTTTGACCTTCCCGCCAATCTGGTTGCCCTCCACCCTACCCCCAACCGCGACGAATCGCGCCTGATGGTGGTGAACCGGCAGACGAAAACCATCGAACACCGCGTTTTCAAGGATGTGATTGAGTATTTTGAAGATGGCGATGTGATGGTGGTAAACAACACCAAGGTTTTCCCGGCGCGGCTGTACGGCAATAAGGAGAAGACCGGAGCCAAAATCGAGGTTTTCCTGCTGCGCGAACTAAACCAAGAGGCGCACCTTTGGGATGTACTGGTGGATCCGGCACGGAAAATACGGGTGGGCAACAAACTGTATTTCGGCGAGGGCGAACTGGTGGCCGAAGTGATTGACAACACAACCTCGCGCGGACGCACCATCCGTTTCCTCTACGACGGCACGCCCGAAGGGTTTTACCAAGCCATTGAAACACTCGGCGAAACCCCGCTGCCCCGCGTAATCAACCGCGAAGTGGAACCCGAAGACCGCGAACGTTACCAGACTATTTTTGCCGAACACAAGGGCGCGGTTGCCGCCCCCACGGCCGGTATGCACTTTACCAAGCAGGTGGTGCGCCGCCTTGAGATAAAAGGCGTACACTTGGCACCCATCACGCTGCACGTGGGCCTGGGCACTTTCCGCGCCGTGGATGTGGAGGATTTGACCAAACACAAGATGGATTCGGAAAACTACGCGGTTGCCGAGGACACCGCCGCAAAAGTGAACGTTGCACTGGATCACAAACGCCGGGTATGTGCCGTGGGAACCACCACACTCCGCACGCTGGAATCGTCGGTGTCGGCCAACGGACGGCTCAAGGCCAACCAAGGCTGGACAGACCGGTTCGTTTTTCCACCGTACGATTTCAAAATCGCCAACTCAATGATCACCAACTTCCACCTGCCCGAATCCACGCTCTACATCATGACGTGCGCGTTTGGCGGGGTCGAATTTATCAAGGAGTGCTACCAGACCGCCATCAAGGAAAAATACCGTTTTTTCACCTACGGAGATGCCATGCTGATTATCTGACCGGAAGCCGGGCCGCAAAATAGTATCTTTCAAAAACGCAAAACCCCGCCGTGCAAGTTGCACAGCGGGGTTTTGCGTTTTTTCCGGCTACCGGTTGGTCTCAGTTATTGGAGATGTTTTCGGGCTTGGCCGTCTTTTTCAGGCCGGCCATCGTAGACTCGGCATATTGCGATGCCTTGTTCATGGTATCTTCCAGTTGGCCGCCCACCTTGTTTTTAAGGTCTTTGGTGGAGTCCGAAATTTTCCGGCGTGTATCTTTTCCGCTTGATGGAGCAAGCAGGATACCGGCCAGCACACCCAGTGCCGCTCCAATCAGCAGTCCTTGCAGTACATTTTTCGTGTTGTCTTCCATGATGGTATTCAATGAAATGTTTGAAAATGAATAGCCACTTGTACGCATCCGCCGCCAAAAGGTTTCGGCAAGTGGCAAACGCGCCGAAAGCAGGCCAACGGGTGGCAACCCTACAAAAAAAACCGCTTTCCGGCGGGGGTTTGGGCTTTTTGAAAGATACTATTCTCCGGCTTTCCTGGCTCGTGTCCGCACGATCAACTTGCCAAATCTTGCATTATGGGGGTGCGGTCTTCTTGGCATCAATTGATTTCAGCATCTTTTGGGAAGCCGAACCCCGACCAGTTAATAGTTTGCCAGCGCCATTTCCCAACCCAAAATCGCCTTTTTGCGGACAGCCCCCCAGTGGTATTCGCCCACAATACCTTCTTTGCGAATTACGCGGTGGCAGGGAATCAGGAAGCCCACGGGATTGGCCCCGACTGCCGAGCCAACGGCTTGGAGGGCTTTCGGCTGGTCAATGAGCTTGGCGATGGTCTGGTACGAGGCCACATGACCCTCGGGAATCCGCAGCAATGCTTCCCTCTTTTACCTGAAAGTTGGTGCCTTTGTCCAGCAAATTCAGTTTCGAGCCGTTTTCTGGAAAATCCGGCTGGCAATATGGGCCGTGGCTACCTGATCCTGTTTGATTTCAGCATCTTTTGGGAAGCCGAACCCCGACCAGTTAATAGTTTGCCAGCGCCATTTCC
>JAYWIH010000047.1:0-4329 GCA_043789005.1 Sphingobacteriales bacterium | reverse complement strand
CACCGCCCGACAACCTCGTTTTTCAAGCCGGAAAACATTGCCAGCACCAACGTGATACTCGAAAAACTAAGGCCGCTGGCCGCCGACAAAAACGCCACGCTGTCGCAACTCGTAATCCAGTGGACGCTGCGCCAGCCGGGCATTACGTGTGCGTTGGTGGGGGCACGCAATGCCCAGCAAGCCGAACAAAACGCCGCCGCCGCCCACTTGGTGCTGACCGATTCGGACATATCGTTTATCAACAGCCAATTGGCGGGATTGGAATTAGTGTCGTGAGTTTGTCTTGTTATTTCAAGTTTCTTATTGCTTTGAGGCAAAAGGACAACCTGAAATAGTATCTTTTGAAAAGGCGAAACCTCCTACCCTGCCGCAGTATAGTAGCACACAGACCCGGGTTTTTGGTGGCATCGCATCTTCAATCAAAAGCCAAAACCCGCCTGCAACAGGCGGGTTTTGGCTTTTCAAAAGATACTATTTTGCCGGTTTCCGGCCCGCCTTATTTCTCCTTTTTCCAGACTTCATTCACCTTGTCGCCGGTGGTGCTGCGGCCTTGGTGCCGCCAACTGTCGCTGGTGGTCTGGGCATCGAACGTCAGGCTGGCACCCACACGCTGGGGGTCGCGCGAGAAATACTCGATTTTTTCGGTGTACTTGCCGTTTTCGAGCGTGTACGTGCCGCCGCCACAGCCGAAAAACTGCTTGGTTTCGGGGTTGATGGCCGTCCATTGGAACCGCGTGCCGCTAAGGATCTTGATGGTTTTGCGCGGGCCGCCTTGGATTGTGCTGGTCTTGCCATGCTGTTCGCGTTCGGTGATGCGCCACACGCCCGCCAGCGCGTTTGCGCTTTTCGGCTCATCCAGGCGTTCCCAAACCTCCTCGCCTTCGGGGGCGTTGAGGGCCAGCCGTTTGCCTTTCAGCACATAATCGTAGGCAACGGTATTGCCCACCTTGGTGGAGTCACGGGTGTTGAATTCCAGCCGCAGGTTGAAATTGCTTTTGTCCATGCTGTACGGCCCGCCGCTGGTATAGTAAAACTTGCGCGAAACCAGGTCGTAGCAGGTGTAGGTGGCGTAATTGTCCGTGCAAAGCATAACGATATTCATGCCCACCGGCAGTGGCTGGTTGTTTTTCTCCACCAGCAGCCACGCGCCGCTGAACGGGGAGGTTTTGGATTTTGCCGGGATACTATTTTCCAGGCTTGCCAGCGCAAAACCCGGGCAACCCAAACCGGCCATTGCGGCCACTAACAGTAAAAACCTCATGTCATCTGTACGGTTTAATGGATTGAAAATATCCGGTGAGTAATGCGGTTACATACGGATTTGCGCGGCCTAATGTTGCCGTCATTTGGCGGCTGCTTTCATCAGCGACCGGGCCTCAGAGCCGTTGTGCAGCGGCGATGCCATAAGGCTGATTTCCGTGGCTTGGAAAACCAAGTGGCCGATACCCGGAAAATCCTGCTCGCGGAAACTCGCCGGGCGGCTGCCCTGCATACGCGCCAGTGCCACGTGCGCCACCGGCGCGGGGGCAAGCGGCTGGCTGAGCAAGGCGGCCGTTTGGCGCGCGGTTTCCATCAGTGCGTTGCCGGGCACAAAAGCCGCCGCCAGCATGGCCAGTTTGTTGCGCTGGTAAATGGGCTTTATGGCACTGAATTGCAACCGGAAAGGCGCGGCGTGGGGCAATTCGCCGAAGCTCCGGCTGGCTTTTTCCAGTACATCGTTGGTGGTTTCGTCCACAAAAAACAAGCCGGCGCGGAGCAAATCGCGGTCAATCCATTGCAGGCCGGGAATTTTGATGTGGTTGCGCAAGTCGCCCAAAGCGTCTTTCACTTGGTCGGGTAGCTCAATCGCGTACAGGAGTTTTTTCATAGCGGTGGATGGTTTTGTATGGGGAGAGAAAAAAATGGGCGGTAGCCTTGGCGAAAAAAAAACCGCCCCGCTACATTCCCTGTTTTCAAAAAGTGGACTTCGGGTTATGCCGCCATGCGCCCGCCCTTGCCGAAACCGGGATTTTCGCAACCGACAGCAAGTTAAATTTACGGCCTTTTTTTTTAAAACAAGCGGGTTTCGGTTGTTGAAACCATATTATTTTTCTGTGACGAAAAATCGGCTTTTTTCTGGTTATCTTGCCGCATTTCCTTATTCAGCCTGCCCCAATGCTCCCTGACACCGAAAACAAGTATGATGCCTACGCCGTGCTACGCAACCGCGAGTTCAGGCTGTTTGTGGCCATGCGCTTTTTGCTGACGCTGGGCATCCAGATACAAAGCACCATTGTGGGCTGGCAGATTTATGAAATCACCAACGACCCGCTTTCGTTGGGCCTGATTGGCTTGGCCGAGGCCGTGCCGTTCATGTCGGTGATATTGTACGGCGGCCACCTGGCCGATTTGTGCAGCCGCAAGAAACTGATTGTATGGGCTTTGTGCGCCTATCTGGTTGGGGCCGGACTGCTCTTCTTTTTCACGCTGCGACCCGCCCAATTCGTGAACCACTACGGAACCCTGCCCATCTACGCCGTTGTGTTCCTGACCGGCTTGGCCCGTGGTTTCGGCGGCCCGGCCATCAGCGCGTTTGTGGCGCAATTGGTGCCGCGCGGGCAATACACCAATGCTTCCACTTGGAACACCACTTTTTGGCAGGTTGCCGCCGTTTCAGGCCCTGCACTGGGCGGCCTCATTTACGCATTCTCCAAAAACGGACTGCCCAAAATAGTATCCCTGCCTGTCCGGCAGGCAGGTTTTGAAACCGCCGAACCCGGCCTCAATTATGGCGGCATTGCCGCTTACGGCACGGTCATAGTGCTTGTGCTGGCTGCCATCGGCTGCCTTTTGTTCATTGCCGCCAAGCCCATGCAGCGCAGCGAAAACCGCGAGCCGCTGACCCGCCGGCTCGCCGATGGCGTGCGGTTTGTGTTCGGCAACCAGATCATTCTCAGTGCGTTGACGCTCGATTTGTTTGCCGTGTTCTTTGGCGGGGCAGTGGCGTTGCTGCCCATCTTTGCCAAAGAAATCATTGTTGCCGGGCCGGATGCGTGGGGTCTGCTCAAGGATCCATCGGTCAGGCTGGGGCTGTTGCGGGCTTCGCCTTCGGTGGGGGCGGCATTGATGGGCTTGGTGCTGGCCCACCGCCCGCCCCTGCGCGATACCGGCAAGAAACTGCTGTTTTACGTGGCCGGTTTCGGCGTTTGCATGATTCTTTTCGCGCTGTCGAGCAATTTTTACCTGTCTTTCGGAATACTGGCCCTAAGCGGCGCACTTGATGGCATGAGCGTGGTGATCCGCAGTACGATTCTGCAACTGATGATACCGGACAATATGCGGGGTCGGGTTTCGGCGGTGAACAGCATTTTTGTCGGCTCATCCAACGAGATTGGCTCGTTTGAGTCGGGGGTGGCGGCGCGGCTGCTGGGGCTGGTGCCATCGGTGGTTTTTGGCGGCTGCATGACGCTGGCGGTGGTGGCCGTCACGGCGCGGGTGGCCCCCAAACTGCGCAACCTGCAAATGGAATCCATTGAGCAACCGGAAACGTAAAATGGGGGTTTGGGTACAAAAAAAGATACTATTCTGCGGGCTTGCCTTTTGCTGGGCGGCGCGGTTGGCAGCGGCCCAGCCGCCCGTTGTGCTCGATGGCAACCGCCAATCGGTCAAGATTAGCGGATACCTGCATTTCCTGAAAGACCCGACGCGCCGCCTCACGCTGGCCGGGGCGGTGCGCCAAGCCGCCGCATTCCAGCCATTCCGGCAAGCGTTGCCCAACTTGGGATCCACTGAATCGGCGGTTTGGCTGCGGTTTACCGTGGTCAACAATATGCGTGACGACTGGTTTCTGGAAATCGGCAACCCGCTTCTGGAAGACATTACTTTCTACAAACTCCAAAACGGCAAAGTCGTGGCCCGGCGCCACGCCGGTTTCTACCATCCCTTGGCACGACGCGATTTGGAAAGCAATTTCTACCTTTTCTCACTTTTCCCGCCATCCGAAACTCCGCCCGACACGCTGGCTTGCTACCTGCGCATTACCAACAGTATGCCCATGCAGTTTCCGTTGCAAATCATTACCGCCCGCAAACTGAGTGAGGAAAACCATCCGATTGATATCGCCAATGGCATTTATCTGGGCATCATGCTGGTCATGGCCTTGTACAACCTGTTCATTTACAGCAGTGTGCGCGACAAGATATATCTGTATTACGTAGGCTACGTGTTGTTTTCCAGCTTGGTGATTGGCGATTTCCAAGGATACATTTTCGATTTGCTTTGGCGCGACACTTGGGGGTGGGTGCCGCGCGTGGATTATGTTCCGGCAATGCTCGCCAACATTTTCGCCAT